>JAGQYE010000024.1 GCA_020436225.1 Bacteroidota bacterium
GTGCTTGGATCGCCGGGACCATTGGAAAAGAAATAACCATCAGGTTGAAAATCTTTTAAAGTAGCGAAATCTGTTTTTGCCGGAAATACTTTGATATAGCAATCTCTATCTTCAAAATTGCGTAAGATGTTTTTCTTGATACCAAAATCGACAGCAGCAATTTTATATTTCGCATTTGGATTGCCAATAGTATAAGCATTTTTAGTGGTGATGATAGAAGAAAGCTCTAAACCTTCCATGCTCGGAACCTCTTTTAATGCTTGTTTTAGTTCATCAATATTTGTATTTTCTGAAGAGATAATGGCATTCATCGCACCTTTTTCTCTGATGTGTCGAACAACAGCGCGCGTGTCGATTCCGGTGATACCAACTAAATTATTCTTTGTAAAATATTCTTCGAGCGAGCTGTCGGCTTGTTTTCTTGAGTAATGATCAGTAAAATCTCGGCAAATCAATCCGGCAATTTGAATATTATCCGATTCTTCTTCAGAATTTTTAATGCCATAATTTCCAACATGTACATTGGTAGAAATCAGTAATTGACGATAATAACTTGGGTCGGTGAAGAGTTCTTGGTAACCGGTCATCGAAGTATTAAAGCAAATTTCGCCGGAAGCAGTTCCGATTTTTCCGCAAGCAAATCCTTGAAATGCTGTGCCGTCATCAAGTAATAAAATGGCTGGTGTGTTAGGCATAATTGGAAGGTTTTACAAAAATAAAAAAAGGATAGCTAATAAAATGCTATCCTTTGTTATGTGTTGAAAAAATCATTGTTTATTCTTCTGTTTTTTCCGGTGTTTCGTCTGTTGTAGTAGTTTCTGTTTCCGCTGTTGGTTCTGTTTTTACTTCTTCTACTTTTTCTTCTACTACTTGTGCCTTTTCTGTTTTCTTCGCTCCACCTGAACGACGTGTTTTCTTCTTAGGCTCAGCAGATTTAGTAGTTTTAGAAGTGTATGTTTCATTAAAATCAACTAATTCGATAATCGCCATTTCTGCAGCATCACCTAAACGTTGTCCTAAACGAACAATTCTTGTGTATCCACCAGGACGATCACCCACTTTTGGTGCTACTACATCGAATAATTCTTTTGTAGCAAATTTATCTTGCAAGTAAGAAAACGCAGTACGACGAGAATGTGTTGTGTTTTCTTTTGCTTTAGTGATTAAAGGCTCAACATAACCTCTTAATTCTTTTGCTTTGGCAACTGTAGTTTCAATGCGTTTATGTAGAAATAAAGCAGAAGATAAATTCTTCAACAATGCGGAACGATGTCCGTATTTTCTACCTAAGTGATTTATTTTATTTCCGTGTCTCATTTTATTCTTATTAAGTAGTAAGTATTAGTAATATAAATTACTTTGTTCTACTCATTTTATTAATCTTCTAATTTAAATTTGGAAAGATCCATTCCAAAGTGCATTCCTTTTTCAATAATTAATTCTTCGATTTCCACTAAAGATTTACGACCGAAGTTTCTAAATTTCAACAATTCGTTTGTGTCGTATTGTACTAATTCAGACAAAGAGTTGATTTTTGCAGCTTTCAAGCAATTGTATGCACGAACAGAAAGGTCTAAATCTTCTAATGGCGTTTTCAATATTTTACGCATGTGTAAGATATGTTCATCCACAACTTCTTCATGTCCTTTTTCTTCAGAGTCGAATGTGATATTTTCATCAGATACCAACATTAAATGTTGAATCAAGATTTTAGCTGCTTCTTTAACAGCATCTTCCGGATGGATAGTACCATCTGTTTTAACATCGATAATTAATTTTTCGAAGTCAGTGCGTTGTTCTACACGTGTATTTTCTATTTTATAACGTACATTTTTAATTGGTGTATAGATAGAATCAACAGGAATTAAACCCACCACAGTATTATCTACATAATGTTCTTCTGCAGCAACATAACCTCTACCTTTTCCGATAGAAATTTCCATTTCCAAGTTCACATTTTTTTCCATATTGCAAATGACCAATTCAGGGTTAGTAACAGCAAAAACATTCGTATGTGCTTCGATATCTCCGGCAGTAAATTGTTCTTTATTTTTTAAAGAAATATAAATTTTCTCAAATCCGGCATCTGTATCTTGTAATACTCTTTTTAAACGAACTTGTTTGATATTTAATACAATTTCTGTAACGTCTTCAATAACGCCTTTGATAGTAGAAAATTCGTGGTTAACACCGGCAATTTTAATATTAGTGATTGCATAACCTTCTAATGAAGAAAGTAATACTCTTCTCAAAGCATTGCCAATTGTATTTCCAAAACCAGGTTCTAATGGTGCAAACTCAAAAGTACCTTCAAAGTCTGTAGCTTTCTGTAAAAGAATTTTATCCGGTTTTTGAAATGATAAGATAGCCATATTTTACTTTTTAATTTTTTCTAATGATTTAATACAATTCCTCAACATTATTATTTACTGTATAACTCGACAATAAGCTGTTCATTGATAGTTTCCGGAATTTGATCTCTGTTTGGTATTTCAACGTATTTTCCTTCTAATTTTTCAGAATTCAATTCTAACCAAGCATATTTTTTAACGCCTCCCAATTTTAAAGTTTCTTGAACTAAATCCAATCCTTTAGATTTTTCTCTGATGCTGATAACATCACCTAACTTAACTGTATAAGATGGAATATTTAAGATACGTCCGTTCACGGTTACGTGTTTGTGGTTTACAAATTGACGAGCCGCACTTCTTGTTGGAGCAAAGCCTAAACGATAAACGGTATTATCTAAACGTTGTTCTAATAAACGCAATAAGTTTTCACCCGGAACGCCGTGTTTACGCACTGCAGATTCGAAAGTTTTATAAAACTGACGTTCTAAAACACCATACGTATATTTTGCTTTTTGTTTTTCTTTAAGCTGGATTGCGTATTCTGATTTAGTAGAACGTTTACGAGAATTTCCGTGTTGTCCCGGTGCATATTTTCTTTTTTCAAAAGCTTTATCATATCCAAAAATTGGTTCTCCGAATGCTCTTGATTTTTTAGTACGAGGTCCTGTATATCTTGCCATAATTTATTTAAGATTTGAGATTGAGATTTAAAATTTTACAAATGTCAATCTATTACAAAAATTTTATACTCTACGTTTTTTAGGAGGACGACAACCATTGTGTGGCAATGGAGTTACATCTCTAATTATTGTTACTTCAATACCTACATTTCCGATTGTACGGATAGCTGATTCACGTCCACCACCAGGTCCTTTTACAAATACTTCTACTTTACGCAAGCCTGCTTCATACGCTTTGGTGCCTGCATCTTGAGCTGCCATTTGAGCTGCATAAGGTGTATTTTTTTTAGAGCCTCTGAATCCGCATTTACCGGCGCTACTCCAAGAAATAACTTGTCCGGCTTTATTTGTATAAGAGATAATGATATTATTGAAGGAAGCTTTGATAAACACGTTACCTTCCGCTTCTACTTTCACTACTCTTTTTTTCGATGTCTTTTTAGTTGCTTGTGCCATACTATTAATTATATCGCTTCTATAATTTATTATTTAGTTACTTTCTTTTTACCGGCAACTGTCTTACGTTTTCCTTTACGTGTACGAGCATTGCGTTTAGTACTTTGACCGCGCACCGGCAATCCTTTACGATGACGAATTCCTCGGTAAGAACCAATATCCATCAAACGTTTAATGTTTAATTGTGTTTCTGATCGTAAAGCGCCTTCCACTTTTACTTCTGCATTGATTACGTTACGGATGGCTGTTGCTTCGTCGTCGTTCCATTCGTATACTTTTTTATTTTCGTCAACGCCTGCTTTTTCTAAAATATATTTAGAGGTTGATGGTCCGATGCCATAGATGTACGTAAGTCCGATTACACCTCTTTTGTTTTTTGGTAGGTCTATACCTGATATTCTTGCCATAGTATTATCCTTGTCGTTGTTTAAATTTTGGATTCTTCTTATTTACTACATAGATTTTTCCTTTCCTGCGCACTATGATGCAGTCTTCGCTTCTTTTTTTAACGGATGCTCTTACCTTCATGGTAGTTATCTTTTAATTTATTTATATCTGAAAGTTATTCTTCCCCTGGAGAGATCATACGGAGAAATTTCAACTGCGACTTTGTCGCCCGGAAGAATTCGTATATAGTGCATACGCATTTTTCCGGAAATTGTAGCTAAAATTTCGTGGCCGTTTTCTAACTTTACGCGAAACATCGCGTTAGAAAGTGCTTCCGTGATCGTACCATCTAATTTTATTAAATCTGTTTTACCCATAAATTTTGGACTGCAAATATCGTAATAATTATCTGAAATCCTTAATATATTCTGATTTTTTTATTGCTTCGAATATTAAATTATGGTCACTAAGTATGTCTGCCTGTCCACGCTTTACGGCAACTGTGTGCTCATAATGCGCAGAAGCTTGTCCATCTTTAGCGATTATCGTCCACTTATCAGCTAATGTCCTTACCTGATAAGTACCTAAATTTATCATCGGTTCTATTGCGATAACCATACCTTCTTGTAACATTGGACCTTTACCACGTTTGCCGTAGTTTGGAATTTGTGGATCTTCGTGTAGTTCTTTTCCTACACCATGACCTACTAAATCTCTAACTACGCCATATTTGTGTGTAAATTCACAATAATTCTGAATTGCAAATCCGATATCTCCTACTCTATTTCCGGCTACCGCTTGTTCAATTCCAAGAAATAAGGAATTAAACGTAACTTGCAAGAGTTTTTTTGCATCTGCTTTTATTTCTCCTATAGGAAAAGTAAATGCTGAGTCGCCATGGAATCCGTTTTTAAAGACTCCACAGTCAATTGATAAGATATCACCTTCTTGGATGGTACGTTCTGATGGAAATCCGTGTACAACTTGTTCATTTATAGAAATGCAAAGTGTTGCCGGGAAACCACCGTATCCTTTGAAAGAAGGCTTTGCTCCATTATCTCGAATGAACTGTTCAGCAAGGTTATCTAATTTGGAGGTTTGCACACCCGGATGGATATATTCTACCAACATTGCATGTGTTTTACTCACTAACAAAGAACTCTCTCTTATTAATTCTATTTCTTCAGGAGTTTTAATTTGTATCATATCTCCTAAAGTAAATTAATAATCTACTGTGCTTATATTTCTGCCTCTAATTTTTGTTCCTGATTTTGTTAAACCATCATAATGACGACTTAACAAGTGGGAATTAATTTGTTGCATTGTATCTAATACTACGGCGACTAAAATCAATAAAGATGTACCACCGTAAAAATAAGCGAATTGTGTATTGACGCCCACCATGCTGGCAAATGCTGGCGTAATGGCAATAAATCCTAAGAAAATAGAACCCGGTAAAGTTATTCTTGACAAGATGGTATCAATATACTCTGCAGTATTTGCACCAGGTTTAACGCCGGGAATAAATCCGTTACTACGTTTTAAATCATCGGACATTTGCACCGGATTCATAATTAACGCAGTATAGAAATAAGTAAACAATACGACCATCAAAAACATTAAAATGTTATGTGGTAAAGACGTAAAGTCGGTTAATTTTCTCAAAAATCCTGAAGCTGCGCTATCGGGAAATAACTGAACAAGAGTTCCCGGAATGAAAATAAATGCTTGAGCAAAGATGATTGGCATTACACCTGCAACGTTCACTTTTAAAGGCAAGAAGCCTCTACGTTGTGAATATGCACTACTTCCACCTGACATTTGTTTGGCATAGCTCAATGGTACTTTTCGTACTGCTTGGATAAGCATAATTGTACTTAATATAATAAATGCTAAGATGACTAACTCTAATATTAAAAACAATATACCACTACCAGAAGTAGATTTTGATTTTACTTCAGCCCAGAAAGATGCCGGAAGTCGGGAAATGATGTTTACCATGATGATTAATGAGGTTCCATTTCCCAATCCTCTTTCTTGAATTTGTTCGCCTAACCACATCACAAAAATGGTACCCGCAGTTAAAATTATTACTGTTGCGACATCAAATAATAAAGGGTTTATTGAATTAGAAACTACCTGCATTTGATTTTTCAATAAAGTAATATAGGCAACTGCTTGGAATGCACCCACTACTACTGTTCCATAACGTGTATATTGTGTAATTTTCTTCCTTCCACTTTCGCCTTCTTTTTGCATTTTTTGAAAATAAGGAACAGCCAAAGTAAGCAATTGCACCACGATGGACATGGAGATATAAGGCATAATTCCTAATGCAAAAATAGAGGCTTTAGAGAAAGCTCCACCTGCAAATAGGTCGAAAATTTGAAATAACCCACCTGTCTGGCTATGTGAAGAAACGCTGATTGGATCGACACCGGGTAATACTACAAAACATCCTAAGCGATATACAAACAATAAACCTAAGGTTAAAAGAATTCTTTTTCTTAGGTCTTCTATGCTAAAGATATTTTTTAGAGTTTCAATAAGTTGCTTCATAAGCTTATGCTATAATTGTGGTAGTACCACTATTTTTTTCTATTGCTTCTTTTGCTTTATTACTAAATGAATGTGCTGAAACTTTTAAAGCAGTTTTCAATTCTCCATTACCTAAAACTTTTATTTTATCAGTAGCTTTTACCAATTTTAAAGTTCTATATGTTTCGAAATTAAAATCACTGATGTTATTTTTTTCAGCTAATGCTTGCAATTCAGATAAGTTAATTGTTCTAAATTCTATTCTGCTTGCATTTTTAAATCCACGTTTTGGTAAACGTCTTTGAAGTGGCATTTGTCCACCTTCAAAACCTCTTTTAGATTTATAACCAGAACGTGATTTTGCACCTTTGTGTCCTTTGCCTGCAGTACCGCCAGAACCGGAACCTTGACCACGTGCAATTCTTTTACGACCTTTTACAGCACCATTAGCCGGTTTTAAATTATTTAAACTGATACTCATTATTAGATATTTTCTACCGTTACTAAATGTTTTACTTTTGCTACCATTCCTAAAATTTGTGGAGTAGCTTCTTTTTCTACGCTTTTGTTTACTTTTTGGATACCTAAAGCTTTAATGGTATCTTTTTGGCGTTTGCTTCTGTCGATTGTACTCTTAACTTGAGTTATTTTTATTTTTGCCATAATATTAACCGTTAAATACTTTATTTAATTTAATACCTCTGTCTTTTGCAACACTAAATGGATCTCTAAGTAAAGTTAAAGCGTGGATAGTTGCTTTTACTACGTTGTGCGGGTTTGCAGATCCTAAAGATTTTGCTAGTACGTCTTTTACTCCTGCACTTTCCAATACGGCACGCATAGATCCACCTGCGATTACACCTGTACCATGTGATGCCGGTTTAACCAATACTTTTGCGCCATCAAATTCTGCAAGTTGGTCGTGTGGAATTGTGCCTTTTAAAATAGGTACTTTCACTAAGTTTTTCTTTGCGTCATCAATCCCTTTTTGGATAGCTTCTTGCACCTCTCGTGCTTTCCCTAATCCGTGTCCTACTGTTCCGTTTCCGTCGCCAACTACCACTAAAGCAGAAAAACTAAAAGTACGTCCACCTTTGGTAACTTTAGCTACTCTTTGAATACCTACTACCTTTTCTTTTAGTTCTATTTCGGCAGCAACTCTAACTTTATTTTCTTTTACGTTTGACATATTTATTTTGTTTTGACTTTCGTCCGAATGTTTTAGAATTGTAATCCGTTTTCTCTCGCTGCTTCAGCTAATGCTTTTATTCTTCCGTGATACAAGAATCCATTTCTGTCAAATACCACATTGGTAATATTAGCTGCTTTAGCTTTCTCAGCGATTGCAGCACCTACCGCCTTTGCTTTCTCACTTTTAGTGCCTGTTGACTTTAAAGAAGAAGCTGTCGTAATTGTTTTCTTAGCTACGTCATCGATTATTTGCGCATAGATTTCGCTATTGCTTCTAAAAACAGACAATCTTGGACGTGCTTCTGTACCGCTTAATTTCTTACGGATATTATGTTTAATTCGCTCTCTTCGAGTTAGTTTTTTTGTTACTGCCATGACAATAATTTTTATTTTTTACCTGCTGATTTTCCTGCTTTTCTACGCAATACTTCTCCTGCATATTTAATACCTTTTCCTTTATATGGTTCCGGTTTACGTAAGCTTCTGATTTTTGCAGCTACTTGACCGATTAATTGTTTATCTATACTTTCCAATATAACTTTTGGTGCCTGACCTTTTACAGTTTCTGTAGAAATTTTAATTTCTTCCGGCAACAATACATATATTGGGTGAGAAAAACCGATGGAAAGTTCTAACAACTGACCTTGGTTAGAAGCACGGAAACCAACGCCGACAACTTCTAATTCTTTCTTATATCCTACGCTTGCGCCAATCACCATATTATTGATTAATGCTCTATACAAACCGTGTAATGTTTTATGGCGTTTTTGATCTGTTGGTCTTTCTACAACAATTCTTCCGTCTTCTACTTTTACAGAAATATCTTTATCTATTTTTTCTGACAAAGTACCTTTTGGTCCTTTTACCGTAACGACGTTATTACTTGCAACACTGACTTCTGTTTTCGAAGGTATAGCTATTGGTAATTTTCCTACTCTTGACATAACTTTAATTTTTAAGATACTATGCAAATAATTTCACCACCAACGTTTAAGTTTTTAGCTTGTTTATCGGTCAAAATTCCTTTTGAAGTTGATAAAATTGCCAAACCTAATCCGTTTTTCACTCTCGGAATTCCGGAAACGTGAGCATATCTACGTAAACCTGGTTTTGAAATTCGAATCAATTCTCTAATTGCCGGTTCTTTGGTAGCCGGATTGTATTTTAGAGCGATTTTGATAATTCCTTGAGGACCATCATCTTCGAATTTGAATTTTAAGATATAACCGTTATCGTGTAAGATTTCAGTTAGTTTCTTCTTCATGTTAGATGCAGGAATGTCAACAATGGTATGACCTGCCATTTGTGCATTTCTGATTCTTGTTAAATAATCTGCTATTGGATCTGTAACCATTTTATTTTTTTTGTTTTAGACCGCTTAGATGTGAGACTTAAATTGAAGACAACTCAGTTTCCCACCTTCACTTTTATTTTTAAATAATTTTTCTTACCAACTTGCTTTTGTCAAACCCGGAATTAAACCGTAGCTTGCTAAATCTCTGAATTGAATTCTTGATATTCCAAAATAACCAATATATCCACGAGGACGACCGGTTAATTTACATCTATTTCTATAGCGCACCGGTGATGCATTTTTAGGAAGTTTATCCAATGCTGCATAATCGCCTGCTTTTTTTAATTCTTCACGTTTTGCTTTGTACTTATTAATTAATTTAAGTCTTTTCGCATCGCGCGCTTTCATTGATTCTTTTGCCATAATTTATTTTTTCTTAAACGGTAAACCGATTTCTTTTAATAATGCATGTGCTTCGTCGTCTGTATTTGCTGTGGTAACAAAGGTGATATCCATCCCGCTGATACGAGCAATTTTATCGATGTCAATTTCCGGGAAGATGATGTTTTCTGTAATACCTAAGGTATAGTTTCCTCTTCCGTCAAAAGATTTATCATTGATACCTTTGAAGTCGCGCACCTGAGGTAATGCAACTGCCATTAATCTTTCTAAGAACTCATACATTCTTTCACCACGCAAAGTAACACGAACACCGATAGGTAAATCTTCTCTCAATTTAAAGTTAGAGATTGCTTTCTTTGCTTTTGTTGACACTGCTTTTTGTCCGGCGATTCTTGAAATTTCATCGACAGCATTATCGATTAATTTTTTGTCGCCCACTGCTGCACCCACACCTTGATTGATGACAATCTTAGTAATTTTTGGTACTTGCATTACTGATTTGTAGTTGTACTTAGCTTTAAGCGCAGGCACTACTACTTCAGTATATTTTTTCTTTAATGTAGGTATATAACTCATTACTTAATTATTTCTCCTGTTGATTTTGCGATTCTCACTATTTTTCCATTTTCTACTTGTCTGCCCACTTTAGTTGGTTTTCCGCCTAATGAAAGCATTAAGTTAGAAATTTGAATTGGTGCTTCTTTTTTGATGATGCCACCTTGTTGATTTTGAGCGTTTGGCTTTGTATGTTTAGATACAATTCTAACGCCTGCAACTAAAGCAGTATTTTTACTTGGAAACACTTCTAATACTTTTCCGCTTTTGCCTTTATCTTCTCCGGCAATAACGATTACGGTATCTCCTTTTTTTATTTTTAGTTTTGGCGCAAAGCGCTTTGTTGATGCTGTACTCATAATTGATATAGCTTATATTTTATAATACTTCTGGTGCAAGTGAGATAATTTTCATATAATCTCTATCTCTTAATTCGCGAGCTACCGGTCCGAAAATACGTGTTCCTCTTGGCTCGTCGTTATTGTTTAATAATACGACAGCATTATCATCAAAACGAATGTAAGTACCATCTTTACGTTTAATTTCTTTTTTAGTTCTTACTACTACTGCTTTAGATACTTGTTTTTTCTTTACGTTACCGCCCGGCATTGCATCTTTTACGGACACTACAATTTTATCGCCGATAGAAGCATATCGTGCTTTTGTACCTTTTAGCACTCTAATGCAAAGGACTTCTTTTGCGCCGCTATTATCAGCAACTCTTAATCTTGATTCTTGTTGTACCATGGTTATTTTGCCTTTTCAACGATTTCTAATAATCTCCATTTTTTTGTTGCACTCAAAGGACGAGTTTCCATAATTCTTACAGTGTCGCCAATGTTGCATTCATTTTTCTCATCATGTGCATGGAATTTTTTAGTCTTTTTCAAGAATTTTCCATACTTAGGATGTTTTAATTTACGAACTACAGCAACCGTGATAGTTTTGTCCATTTTATTGGATGTAACAACTCCGGTTCTTGTTTTTCTCAATTTTCTTTCTATAGTTGTCTCTGTTGACATTTGCATTTAGTTTATGCTTGTTTAGATAATTGTCTTTTTCTCAATTCTGTTTGGATACGCGCAATGTGTTTTCTAGTTTCCCCTAACTCATTAGTGTTTTCCAAAGGTGTAATGGCATGATTGAATTTCATTTTTGTCAATTTCATTTTTGAAACTGCCAATTCGTTGTTCAATTCTTCGTCATTCCAACCTGATAATTCTTTATATGCTACTGTTGCCATAGTTTTTAAATTTTAATTTCCGTCGTAATCTCTTCTTATTACAAATTTGGTTAATACAGGCAATTTTTGAGCAGCTAATGCTAGAGATTCTTGAGCGATTTGTTTAGAAACGCCTTCAATCTCAAACATGATTCTTCCTGGTTTCACTACTGCCACCCAATGATCTAAAGAACCTTTTCCTTTACCCATACGCACCTCTGCCGGTTTTTTAGTGATAGGTTTATCCGGGAAGATATTAATCCAAACTTTTCCTTCACGTTTCATGTGTCGAGTTAATGCAATACGAGCAGCTTCAATTTGTCTGTCTGTTATCCAGCATTCTTCCAATGACTTTAATCCGAATGAGCCGAAAGATAATTGCGAACCTTTGTACGCAATGCCTTTCATTTTCATTTTATGGACTCTTCTAAATTTTACTCTTTTCGGTTGTAACATAACACCACTTATTTTTGATTATAGATTTTAGATTACTATCTTTCTTCCTATCTCTTTTTATTAATGTTTTTTTCTTTGTCCTCTACCTTCTGATCTTTCGCCTCTTGGTTTTCCGCCACCTCTTCTTTCGCCACCGCTACGTCTTTCTGGTCTCTTTGAACCTTCTTCTGCGCCGACGTTTGGAGATAAATCGCGTTTTGTAAATACTTCGCCTTTACAAATCCAAACTTTCACACCTATTTTACCGTAGATAGTTTCTGCTTCTTTCCAAGCATAATCGATATCTGCTCTGAATGTATGTAATGGTGTTCTACCTTCTTTATACTCTTCACTTCTTGCCATCTCAGCACCACCTAAACGACCAGAACATTTAACTTTAATGCCTTCTATTCCTAAACGCATAGCTGAAGCAATCGCCATTTTTACAGCTCTACGGAAATTTACACGAGCTTCTAATTGTTTACAAATTGTTTCACCAACGATAGCAGCATCTATTTCAGGTCTTCTAATCTCGATGATATTAATTTGTACATCTTTTTGAGTGATTTTCTCAATTTCTTTTTTGATAGTATCAACTTCTTTTCCTTCTTTTCCAATGATGATTCCCGGACGTGAAGTATGAATAGAAATTGTAATTCTGTTTAGTGTACGTTCAATAACAATCTTAGCGATGCCACCTTTTTGGATACGACCATTCAAATATTTACGAATAGTTTGGTCTTCAATTAATTTATCGCTGAAATCTTTACCGCCATACCAATTAGAATCCCATCCTCGGATGATACCTAATCTATTTACTATCGGGTTAATCTTTTGTCCCATTTATATCTTTTTTATTTTAATTATTTTCTGCTTCAGTTGTTTCTTCTACTACTTCCGGTTGAAGACGGCTTGCCAATTGTATGCTAATATGGTTAGAGCGTTTACGAATTCTGTATGCTCTACCTTGTGGTGCCGGTTGGAATCTTTTTAAGATTCTTGCGCTATCCACTTTTACTTCTTTAACGAACAACTCGCTATCTTCTACTTTAGAATCAAATTTTTGTTCCCAATTTTTCAATGCTGTGTTCAATAATTTTTCTAAAGTTTTTGAAGCATGTTTAGTTGAAAAGGTTAATATATTTAATGCTTCAAATACGTCCTTTCCGCGAATCACATCTGCCAATAATCTCATTTTACGAGGAGAAGTAGGCACGTTTGTAGCACGAGCGATGCAATTTTGCTTTCTAGCTTCTTTTCTAGCTTCTGCAGCTAATCTTTTTCTTTGACCCATGGCTTAATGCTTATTTTCTGTTACCTGAATGTCCTTTAAATTGTCTTGTTGGAGAAAATTCTCCTAATTTATGACCTACCATATTTTCGGTGATATAAACCGGAATAAATTTATTTCCATTATGTACCGCGAATGTATGTCCTACGAAATCAGGCGTTATCATAGAGGCACGAGACCATGTTTTGATAACCGATTTTTTAGATGACGCATTCATTGCATCTACTTTTTCTTGAAGATGATATGCTATATATGGTCCTTTTTTTAAACTTCTTGCCATTCTCTAATTATTATTTTTTAGCTCTTGAAATTATATATTTATTAGAAGCTTTGGTTTTACTTCTAGTTTTTAAACCTTTAGCCGGAATACCTTTTCTTGAACGTGGATGTCCACCTGAAGCTCTACCTTCACCACCGCCCATTGGGTGATCAACCGGGTTCATTACAACCGCACGAGTACGAGGTCTTCTACCAGCCCAACGATTTGCACCAGCTTTTCCTTTTACTTCCAAGCTATGATCCGGATTTGAAACAGTACCAATAGTTGCTAAGCAAGTGCCTAAAATTTGGCGTGCTTCACCGGAAGGCAATTTCAAGTTTACATATTTGCCATCTTTACCGGAAAGTTGTGCATACGTTCCTGCACTTCTACAAATGGCAGCTCCTTTACCAGGTTGCAATTCAATGTTGTGAATAATTGAACCTAATGGCATATTTGCAACAGGTAATGCATTTCCTACTTCGGGAGATACTTTTTGTCCTGAAATAATTTCTTGACCAACTTTTAAACCAACAGGTGCAAGAATGTATTTTTTCTCTCCATCTTTATACACAACTAATGCGATAAATGCTGAACGATTTGGATCGTATTCTATAGTTTTTACTGTTGCAGCAATATCGAATTTATTTCTTTTAAAGTCGATTAAACGATATTGACGTTTATGACCTCCACCAATATAGCGCATGGTCATTTCCCCTTTTTGATTACGACCACCAGTTCTTTTATTAGAAATAATTAAAGACTTTTCCGGTTTATTGGTTGTAATTTCAGCAAAAGAATTAGAAATTCTATATCTTAAACTGGGTGTAATCGGTTTATATTTTTTAGTTGCCATTCTTCTTTATCTTTTAAATTTCGTTGTAGAAATCAATTACTTCTCCTTTTGCTACTTTTACGATTGCTTTTTTATAACTGCTTTTTCTACCAGAAATAATTCTTGATTTCGTATTTCTATTTTTAGGTTTAGAAGCATTTATTGTAGTATTTACGCCTTCTACATTTACGCCATACATTTTTTCTACAGCTTTTTTAATTTCTACTTTGTTTGCCTTTTTGTCCACCAAAAAAGTATATTTTCCTGCTTTTTCTGATAATGCAGATGCTTTTTCGGTTATTAAAGGTTTTTTCAGAATTTCCATTCTATTTAATTTTGAGTATTTGCTAATGCTTCAATAGATTTTTCACTAATTAAAATCATATTGTTATTCATAATTTCATAAGTATTCAAGCTATCTGCAATGGCAATTGCTGCTCCTTGAATATTTCTGCTTGATAAATAAACGTTGTCATTTAATTCAGGCAAAACCAATAATGATTTTTTGTTTTCTAAGCCAAACGCTTGCAAAAATTTGGTATATTCTTTTGTTTTTGGTGCATCAAAAGAAAAATCCTCGATAATTTTAATTGCACTATCTGCTACTTTTGCAGATAAAGCAGAACTTTTAGCTAATGTTTTTACTTTTTTATTTAATTTAAAATCGTAGAAACGTGGACGAGGACCGAAGATGCGTGCACCACCTTTAAACAAAGGGTTTTTGATGCTTCCTTTTCTTGAGCCACCTGTTCCTTTTTGTTTGTGTAATTTTCTGGTAGAGCCGGACAATTCAGACTTTTCTTTAGCCTTGTGTGTACCACTTCTTCTGCCTGCTAAATATTGTTTAACAGCTAAGTAGATAACGTGCTCATTTGGTTCGATACCAAATACATCGTCCGGCAGTTCCACACTACGTCCTGTTGCTTGACCGTTAATATTATAAACTTCTGCTTTCATTTGTTATATCTTTTCATCCTAAATTCCCGAAAGAATTTTTTGAATTATTTTTTCTTTTCAATAATTACATACGAACCGTTAAATCCAGGAATTGAACCTTTAACGATAATTAAATTTTCGTCATTCAATACTTTAACGATTTTCATATTTTGCTCTTTCACTCTGTCATTTCCCATTCTTCCGCCCATCTTCATTCCTTTCATAACGCGAGCCGGTGTTGAACAAGCACCTAATGAACCGGGCGCACGTAAACGATTGTGCTGACCGTGAGTTTGACCACCAACACCACCAAATCCATGACGTTTAACAACACCTTGAAATCCTTTTCCTTTAGAAGTTCCGATGATGTTTACTTTTTCGCCTTCAGCCAATATTTCTGAAGTAATGATATCGCCAACGTTCAAATTGTCCATACCTCGAAACTCTACCAATTTAGCTTTTGGTGCGCCACCTGATTTCTCGAAGTGGTTTTTCATTGGTTTAGTTGTATTTTTTTCTTTCTTATCTCCGAAACCTAATTGAATAGCATCGTAGCCATCTTTCTCTTTAGATTTCTTTTGAGTAACCACGCATGGTCCGGCTTGAATTACGGTACATGGAATAATTGCACCGCCTTCACCGAAAATACTGGTCATACCGACTTTTGTTCCTATTAATCCTGCCATGACTTTTATACTTTTATTTCTACATCAACACCGCTTGGTAATTCTAATTTCATTAAAGCATCTACAGTTTTAGGTGTTGCGCTATAGATATCTAATAATCTTTTATACGTACATAACTTAAATTGCTCTCTGGCTACTTTATTTACGTGTGGTGATTTCAACACAGTAAATATTTTTTTGTTAGTAGGCAACGGAATTGGTCCGGTTACTACTGCGCCGGCAGAGCGAACTGTTTTTACGATTTTTTCAGCAGATTTATCTACTAAATTATGATCGTAAGATTTTAATTTTATTCTAATTTTTTGCGACATGATATATTTCTATTAATCAGCTTTAACTTTAGATTTTACATTAGCCACCACTTGTTCAGTAATATTGTTTGGTGTTTGTGCATAATGTGAGAATTCCATGATAGAAGTTGCTCTACCTGATGTTATTGTTCTCAAATCTGTAACATATCCAAACATTTCTGACAAAGGCACTTTTGCTTTAATGACGTTAGCATTATTCTTCATTTCCATACCTTCCAACATACCTCTTCTTCTGTTCAAGTCACCCACGACATCACCTGTATTTTCTTCCGGTGTAATTACTTCCAATTTCATAATTGGCTCGAGTAATATAGGAGTAGCTTTTTTACATGCTTCACGGAATGCAAATTTCGCTGCTTGCTCAAACGAGAATGAGTCAGAGTCCACTTGGTGGAATGAACCATCATGCAAACGTACTTTTAAACTTGGCACTTCATATCCGGCTAAAACACCCGTTTTCATTGCCTCTTTAAATCCTTTTTCTACAGACGGAATAAATTCTTTCGGAATTGCACCACCAAAGATATCATTGATAAATTCTAAGCCTTCTTTTCCTTCGTCTCCAGGTCCTATTTCTACTTGAATATCAGCGAATTTACCACGACCACCGGATTGTTTTGCATATTTTTCTCTATGGTCAACTGTCTTAGTGATTGTTTCTTTATAATTTACTTGAGGAGCGCCTTGGTTACATTCTACTTTAAACTCTCTCAATAAACGGTCAACGATGATTTCCAAGTGTAATTCACCCATTCCTGAAATTACTGTTTGTGCAGTATCTTCGTCATATCGAACTTTAAAAGTTGGGTCTTCTTCCGCTAATTTTGCCAATGCCATACCTAATTTATCGGCATCTTTTTGAGTTTTAGGCTCAATAGCTAAACCAATAACCGGATCTGGAAACACCATAGATTCCAATACTATTGGCGAACCTTCTGCACATAATGTATCACCTGTTCTGATATCTTTAAAGCCCACAACTGCACCAATATCACCAGCTCCTAATTTTTCAATTGGATTTTGTTTATTAGCGTGCATTTGGAAAATACGAGAAATACGTTCTTTATTCCCGCTTCTTGTATTAATGATATAAGAACCAGCATCTAAAATCCCGGAATAGGCTCTTGTAAATGCTAAACGTCCAACGTAAGGATCTGTAGCAATTTTAAAAGCTAAACCTGCAAATGGTTCGTCGTAGCTTGGTTTTCTTATAATTTCAGCACCTGTATCAGGATGAGTTCCTTTAATATTTGGTCTATCTAATGGCGATGGCATTAATTCCATCACTAAGTCTAACATTGTTTGTACACCTTTATCTTTAAATGAAGAACCGCACAACATTGGAACGATTTTCATATCTAAACAAGCGGCACGTAATGCATCTAAAATTTCGCGTTCTGTAATGCTAGTTGGATCTTCGAAGAATTTCTCCATTAAATGATCATCATATTCAGAAACAGCTTCTAATAATTTTTCTCTCCAACTTGTAGCTTCATCCACCATATCAGCAGGAATATCCACTACTTCATACGTCATACCTCTATCGTGTTCGTTCCAAACTATACCTCTAAAGTTGATTAAGTCAACCACGCCCTTAAAAGTATCTTCAGAACCTATTGGTAATTGTAAAGGAATAGCATTAGACCCTAACATCTTACGCACTTGTTCTACTACATTTAAGAAGTCTGCACCTGAGCGGTCCATTTTATTTACGAAACCAATACGAGCAACATTGTAGTTATTTGCTAAACGCCAGTTGGTTTCAGATTGAGGTTCCACACCATCAACAGCAGAAAACAAGAAAACTAAACCATCCAATACTCTTAATGAGCGGTTTACTTCCACTGTAAAGTCAACGTGTCCCGGTGTATCAATAATATTAACATGGTATTTTGTACCTCTATAATTCCACTCAACAGTTGTAGCTGCAGACGTAATCGTAATACCTCTTTCAGCTTCTTGTACCATCCAGTCCATCGTAGATGCGCCATCATGTACTTCACCTATTTTATGGTTTACACCAGCATAAAACAAAATACGTTCTGTAGTTGTCGTTTTACCTGCATCAATGTGAGCTGCAATACCTATATTTCTTGTATATCTTAAATCGCGTGCCATTTTATTTTATGCTTTAAAATGAGAGAATGCTTTATTGGCTTCTGCCATTTTATGTGTATCTTCTTTTCTTTTTACTGCCGCACCTTCACCTTTGGAAGCTGCGATTAACTCAGCGGCTAATTTATCGCCCATTGATTTTCCGTTTCTTTTACGAGAATATTGAATTAACCATCGAATAGTCATAAACAATTTTCTGTCTTCACGAATTTGAGTTGGGATTTGAAATGTTGCTCCGCCAATTCTTCTACTTTTAACTTCTACTGAAGGCATTGCATTATCCATTGCTTTTTTCCAAATTTCGTATCCTTCTTCATTAGTAGATTTTTTGATACGCTCCATTGCTTCGTAAAATGAAGTATAAGCTGTGCTTTTTTTACCGCCTATCATTAAATTATTCACAAAACGAGTCACCAATGGATCTCCGTAAACTGGATCCGGTGCCAAATACCTTTTCTTTGCTTTTTGTTTTCTCATTTTTTAAAATTATTTGTTGCTTATCACAACTATACTATACTTTTATTTTTTTCCTTTTGCTGGTGCTGCTGCTCCGCCTTTTCCTTTTTTAGTTCCGTATTTAGAACGGCTTTTTTGACGATTATTTACCCCTGCTGTATCCAATGCTCCACGAACTATATGATAACGCACACCAGGTAAATCCTTAACACGACCACCACGAATCAATACAATTGAGTGCTCTTGTAAATTGTGTCCAACTCCCGGAATATATGCAATTACTTCAAATCGGTTTGTTAGACGCACTTTTGCCACTTTACGCAAAGCTGAGTTTGGTTTTTTAGGTGTAGTTGTATAAACACGAGTACATACTCCACGACGTTGTGGACAAGCATCTAACGCTCTTGATTTAGAAGAATATTGCAATTGTTCTCTTCCTTTTCTAACTAATTGTTGTATTGTAGGCATTTGCTTTAACCTTTTTTTTTAAAATTCGGACTGCAAAGGTAGAGATTTTGAGGTAGATTACCAAACATAACTGTAAAGAAGAAGTTATGTTTTTTTGTAGTCTTACCTTCCCTACGAAGGCAGTTACTACAAGAAGATTTTTCCTAATTTTTAGGATTTCCTCCTGAAGTGGGCGCAAAGTTACGAATTAATTCCCAATTGTGGAAAATTATTTAATATTAATTTCGAGTTAAGAATATTCAAGTTAAAAAACGTTTGAACTTATCTATTATCTCATTCAATCTAAACTTATCTCTTTATTATTATTTAAACATTTACAGCTAAAATAGAGTAGTTAAAGGATATGAAGCGTGTATTCTGCTTCATGAATTAGCTCCATTTTCATTTAAAAAACGAAGATTCCATAATTTTTCGGCTTTGTTTCCAATAAACCAGAAGAATATTGCCAATATCATAAAAAAGATAGATTTATGCAGTGGCTCCCAAAAATATTCAAAATAGCGAGTTAACAAGTTTATAATAAAAAACGATAGAGATATATTGGCAATTATATAATCATTTTTCTTTAACCCAATGTACATTCCAATTACAGCTGTTAAAAATAATACAATTGCCCATACTACAAAATGAAACTGACCAACCTGTTGCCAATGTTCATATTTTGTAAAATTTCCAAAAATGGACAACAGCCATAAAGCCGTATAAAAAATGAGTAAGCTGAATATATAATGTAACTTTTTAAAGATGTTGAGTGTCGGATGTCTTTTCACATAGAATAACATCAAAAAGAGAACAAAACTAAATGGAATATATCTCAACAGCAGATTCATTCCGAAGAAAAACTGTTGCTCGTTCTCAAATGAAAGCGTAAAAGCGCCATACGTCAACCCAAACATTAAGATACTTAATGCCCAAAGTGTATTCGATTTAAAATATACAGACAAACCAACATAAATTATTGTTGCAATGAAGAATATCCCATAATATTCATTATGAAAAACATTAAAACTCTTTGCCCAATAGGTTACACTTGACAAAGATAAAAATGCGCCTAACATCAAAAAACTATTATTGGTAATAGGTGCATATAGATAAACCCTAAGGCGTTTTTTAGTCAGCCAAAAAACTAAAATGGAACAAATGCTCAAGATTATACTAAAAGTTATATCGGTTAGCTTTGTAAACTTTTCTATTAATTCTCGCAAAGTTTTATCAGACAATAATACAATTATTGCTAGTACAGCACATAAAACTGCAATAATGAATGCATATACAGCAACTAATTTCCAATCAAATTTTCGGATTTGTAGCTGTTGCCTCATTTGTGAAGCTTGCTCTGTTGTAATAACATTTTGACTTTCCCATTCGTCGATGGCTCGTTTTAATAAATTCGAATCTTTTTTCTCTAAAAGCATATTTGGCAACTCATAATATTGAATATAAAAGAAAGAAAAATAGTTTTAATTTTTTGAAGAATATTCTTTTAAAGATGAAGAAATTTATAGTAAATAGTTTGTTATGAATACTTTAAGCTAGTAGATTTACAATATCTCCATTAAACTAATTCCTAACTTTGTACGTTGATATTCGTAATATGACAAAAAAAATAGGCATATTCTTCATTTTTTCCCTTATTTCCATCCTTTCTTTTGGTCAAATTACTTTAAAAGGTGTGGTTATTGATGCCAAAACTAAAGAAGCACTGCCATTTGTTAATTATTTTATCGGATTAAATAGCGGTGGCACAACAGACGACAGCGGAAGATTTGAGTTTGAAGTGAGTGCCAAAACAGATTCTGTACTTTTTACTTATCTCGGATATAAAAATGAAGTTTTAAGAAAACAATTTTTCAAAAAAGATTCTATCATCGTTAAAATGCATTTAGATAATTATATGCTGGAAGAATTTACGGTGAAAGCTAGAAGAAAGAAAATTCCTAAAGATACTGTTGCTATTCGCATTTTCAGAAATGTAATTCAACATAAATCAGAAAACGAACCAAAAATTTACGATTCATATCAATACGAAGAATATCAGAAAACGGTTGCTTCTTTATATAATATAAGTTCAAAAATTACGCAAAAGAAAATTTTTAAACCATTTCGTTTTATTTTAGAAAATCAAGATAGTACAGAAACCGGCGAAAAATTTATTCCTTTAATTTTAAAAGAAACGCTTACCGATCAATATTTCAATAAAGATCCAAAGAAAAACAAACAAGTTGTTAAAGCCAGCAATGTTTCCGGCATCGAACAATTGCGTTTCTCCGATTTATTAGATTTGGCTTTTGATGAAATCAACGCTTATGGCAGCCAAGCGATGGTCAACGAGAAAACATTCGTGATGCCTTTTGCCGACGGCGCTTTAGCTTTATATAATTTCTATTTAATAGATAGCGTAAAAATAGCAGACGACACGAAACCTGTGGACAGCAGTAAATTTATTCATAACAGAATTGTTACATACACACAAAAAACGATTTACGATACTACAGTTGTCAAAACTTTAATTGATAGTTCTTTTCAAGATAGTTCTACTTCTAACACTACTTTCATCGATTCAACGCATCTTGACACCACACTAAGATATTCAACTGCTTTAGTTATCGATAGCACATTTGTTACCGATAGCATTGTTTCCTTCGACACCATTGTGGTTTTAGATAGCATTTTAATTTACCATCTCGCCTTCGTTCCGAAAGCAAAAGGCGATTTATTGTTTAAAGGAAGTGCCACTATCCGTGATGCTTCTTTTGCCATTACTGATATAGAGTTAGGTATCGACAAGCGTTCCAACATCAACTTCATCAATGATTTTTATTTAAAACAAAGTTTTGTTTATACCGATAAAGGTTGGTTTAAAAACAAAGAAGCACGAAGTTCAAACATAGCTATCACCAAACGAAAGAATGCAAAAAGTGTTCGCATTGCGCGTTATCTGAGTCGAAAAAATATTATAGTTGACCAACCGATTGCCGATACAGTTCTAAACCAAGAAAACACTGTTTATCTAAAAAATTATCGAAGAAAGACCGATTCCTTTTGGGTAGCTTCTCGCCACGATTCGCTCACTGTTCCGGAAAGTAAAGTTTATTTCTTAATCGACTCTTTAAAACATACTCGATTTTACAAAGCCATTTCCAAAGTCGGCGGAATTTTTGCAAGTGGATATTACAAAACCAAAACTGTTGAGTTCGGAAATTTATACCAAATGGTAACTTGGAACGATTTAGAAGGTGTGCGTTTACGACTTAATTTAAGAAGCAATTGGCGTATAGAAAAATGGGTAGATTGGAGTGTTTATGGTGCTTACGGCATCAAAGATAAACGCTTTAAATATGGTGCAGAATTGGGCATAAATTTGCCTGATAAGAGAAATAAAAAACATAAAATCACGCTTTCATTTAGAGACGATTATCAGCGATTTACTTTAAACAGCGATGGTTTAAGCTATGATTTCATCTATAAATCTATTACTCGAAAAGATGCTATTTCTGATTTAGTTTATTTGAAAGATGCCAAGATTTCTTATTCTCGAGAATGGATTCCAAATCTGACTACAACCTTAGATTTTAATTATAAAATCTATCAAACAATTCCGGGTAGCATTACGTTTACTAAATCCAACGGCATTCCGTTTTCACCGGATACTATCAGCCATTTCAGCATTTTTTCTCCGAGCATAAACATCGTTTATACACCTGGCGCTAAGTTCTTGCAAGGCAGCGAACGTAATCGCTTCTTAAAAGGAAAATTGCCAAGATTTAATTTCACCTATTCGTTCAGCGAAAAGAAATTAGGAAGTGATTTTAATTTCCATAAAATTGAATTAATCATCGACGAACGTTTGCCCTCTCCAATTGGACATACTGTAATGCGTCTTATCGGCACTAAATTGTTTGGAACAGCACCTTATCCTTTGTTACATATTCATGCAGGCAATCAATCATTTCTTTACAATCCTGAACGCTTTACCAATATGTTGGAAACCGAATTTGTTGCCGACCAACAATTAACGTTTATGTTGGAACATCATTTCGATGGATTTTTCTTTAATAAAATTCCGGGTTGGAGAAAATTAGGATTGCGTGAAGTATTTACTACAAAAATGGCAGTTTCTAGTTTAAATCCTAAAAATGTAACCTTCTCAGATTTGCCTCCAAATATGAAAGGATTAAATGGTTTTTATGCCGAAGTTGGTTTTGCCATCGAGAATATATTAAAAATTGTTCGCGTTGATTTTAGCTGGCGTTTAACGCAACTCAATAATCCCGACGTAAAAAAATTCAGATGGGCAATTAGTTTCTCACCAAGTTTCTAAAAATAAGCACTTCAGTTTTATGTTTGAGAAACTTAAAGTATTTTTGCACTCGAAAAAAAAATAAAAATGGATTTAGGAAAACTATACGTTAAATATCGCTTTTATGGTGCAATCGTACTTATTTTTATTGGCATTTTATTGCATATTTTCGTGCATAAAGGTTGGCAATGGTCGATCCTTCTTTATACAATCGGTATTTCTTATATTCTGTTTGATATTCTTATCGGACCAATGCGCTATCTACAAAAGAAAGTGGAAGCAGGCGATATTGATGGCGCAAAAGAAGTAATGAGCTGGATAAAATTTCCTAAACTTCTAATAAAACCGGTGCGTCAAGGTTACTATATGTTGCAATCTAATTTTGATATGGCAAACCAAGATTTAGATGCAGCAGAAGCCAACATCAGAAAAAGTTTAGCCAACAAAAGCGACATGATGGGCACTTCTCAAGAAGGCGTTTCTTATTTACAATTAGGTGGAATTGCCATGCAAAAAGGCGATGCTAAAGAAGCACTAAAAAATTTAAAAATTGCGCTACAAAAAGGACTTCCTGACGATGATAACTTAGCAACGGCTTATCTCCAAATCTGTTCTATTTATGCGCAACGCAGAGAAATAAAAGTTGCCAAAGAATATCTTCGTCGTGCCAATAATTTAAAAGTGAAAAACGAAGAAATTAAAAAGCACCTTAAAGACATCAACAAACAAATGGCAAGAGCATAAGTTGTTACATCTTGTTGGAGTAGGTAGAACTTCAATATTACTATTACAAACTTACTTATCAATTTTCACTAAGTTAAATTGTTTGCAACTATATCTAATTTATTCTGAATAATAATTCAAGATTGGCTCAATCTTTCATAAAAAATAAAATGAAAATATCTTAGCTCTGTAAACATCAATAAATACAGCCATTTCGGCTATATAATTTTTAAATGAGCATAAATAGCATTCTATATATTATAAATTATCCAAGCTTCCAACCTTTTTCTTTTTAGCTTGTTTTCTTTTTAACGATAAATAATTCTTGCTTTTTTTCTTTAATGTTAGTGATTTAACTAACTTCATTTTCAAATTCATCCAAATGAAATATACCAGTATAAATCCGCAACTTTTTATCGACAATAGAAAAAGATTTATTGCTGAATTGCCGGCAAATTCTATGGCAATTTTATTAGCCAACGACGAAATGCCTCGCAGTGCCGACCAAACTTTTACCTTTCGCCAAAACCCTGATTTATTTTGGCTTTCCGGCATCGACCAAGAAAAAACGATTTTAATAATTTATCCGGATTGCCCAAATCCATTATATAGAGAAGCACTTTTCTTACGCAAAACCAATGAAGTTATTGCCGTTTGGGAAGGTCATAAATATACCATGCAAGAAGCAAAAGAAACATCAGGCATCCAGCAAATATTTTGGGAAGAAAGCTTTGATGCTGCACTCAAAAGTTTGATGACTTATTGCGATCGCGTGTATGTAAACATCAATGAAAACGACAGAAACGACAGTGCTGTACCTTATAAAGATATTCGTTTCGCCAACGAATTAAAATACAATTATCCGGCACACGAAATAAAACGCTTGGGACCAATTATGTCAAAAATGCGCAGCATAAAACATCCGGTAGAAGTGGACTTAATCAAACAGGCTTGCAACATCACGCGCGATGCTTTGAAACGCGTTTTAAAATTTATGCAACCCGGCGTTATGGAATACGAAGTAGAAGCTGAAATCATTCACGAATTTATTCGCCAACGTGCTAATGGACATGCTTATTCACCGATTATTGCCAGCGGATCAAATGCTTGTGTGTTACATTATGTTGAGAACAACAAACCTTGTAATGATGGCGATTTGGTGCTGATGGATTTTGGTGCAGAGTATGCCAATTATACCTCAGATTTAACGAGAACTATTCCGGCAAATGGAAAATTTTCTCAACGACAAAAAGAGGTTTATAATGCTGTTTTACGTGTGATGAAACAAGCAAAAAACATGTTGAAACCCGGAAATATTTTAGCCGATTACAATAAAGAAGTTGGCAAAATTATGGAAAGCGAATTGATTGGGTTAGGTTTATTAGATAAAGATGCCGTTACTAAACAAGATCCGGAAAATCCGTTGTACAAAAAATACTTTATGCATGGCACTTCACATTTTATGGGCATTGATGTACACGACATCGGCGACAGATATGCACCCATGCAAGTAGGCAATGTATTTACCTGCGAGCCGGGCATTTATATTCCGGAAGAAAAAATCGGCATCAGAATAGAAAACGATATTCTTATTACGAAAGATGGCATCATCGACTTAATGGATGATATTCCTATTGAAGTTGATGAAATCGAAACTTTGATGAACGAAAAATAAATGTCATTATTATTTCTACTCAATTAATAAAAATTCATGCTCGACAAAACAGAAGGTATAGTATTAAAAACCACTAAATTTTCTGAAAGTAGTTTAATCGTAAAAATATTTACCAAAAAATACGGCTTGCTGAGTTTTTTGGTACAAGGTGTTCGCAGTAGTAAAAACAAGCAAAAAGGAAATATCTTACAAACATTCAATTGCTTGAATTTAGAAATTTATTTAAAAGAGCAGCGCAATTTAAATCGCATAAAAGAATATAGCACCAACATCATCTATAAAAATTTATATACCGATTTCAACAAACAAAGTGTAGCGATTTTTTGTGTAGAATTAATTTCAAAATGCTTGAAAGAGCAAGAAGTAAATGAGCGATTATACAATTACTTATCTCTTTTTTTAGTGGAATTAGATGAAGAAAATAACTCAATAGAAAATAAACCTTTATTTTTTTTATTGGAAACAGCCAGCATCTTAGGGTTTGAACCTTCTTTGCATAATATATCAAGTGGAAATTTTTTCAACTTAGAAAATGGCAGATTTGAGAACAACATGGTAGATGAAAAAAATTGTTTATCAGCAATGGAAACGAATTTGCTTAAACAACTCTTGGCAATTTATTATGAAAAAAATGAATGGAAATTAAACTCAACAGAACGCAAAATTTTATTAGATAAATTGTTGTTGTATTTCCGTTGGCATGTTTCCGATTTTATAGAATTAAAATCACCAACAATTTTAAGCGAATTGCTGAAATAAATCAAAAAAACCATTCTCACGAAAGTGAAAATCTAATTATTCAATTTTTTGAGATTCCTTTTTTCAAAGAAATGACTTTTAACACAACACAAACAATAATGAAAAAATTTAATTCGCTAATTTGCTAATCAATTCATTCGCTAATTCTAATCTTACAAACCGCCAGCTTTCAACTTCTCAGCGTTTTCTTCAAAAATTAATTTGTCGATGATGTCTTGTAAATCGCCGTTGATAATTTCAGATAAATTGTATAAAGTTAAATTGATGCGATGATCTGTAACTCTTCCTTGCGGATAATTATACGTCCTGATTTTTGCACTTCTATCGCCTGTAGAAACTAAGGTTTTGCGTTGTTTAGCAATCGCTTCGTTATGTTCGTTCAATGCTTTTTCATACAAGCGCGTACGTAATACTTTTAAAGCACTTTCGTAGTTTTTATGTTGAGAGCGTCCATCTTGACACTCCGCAATAATGCCTGTTGGCAAGTGTGTTAATCGCACGGCAGATTCTGTTTTGTTGACGTGCTGACCGCCGGCACCGGATGCGCGATACACATCTTTTTTGATGTCAGCCATATTTAATTCCACATCAACTTCTTCCGCTTCTGGCAACACCGCCACCGATGCCGCTGAAGTATGTACTCTTCCTTGCGATTCAGTTTCCGGTACACGTTGCACACGATGCACACCACTTTCATATTTTAAAATACCATAAACACCATCGCCATTAACTTCTACCACCACCTCTTTATAACCGCCGGAAGTGCCGGAGTTTTCATTCATAATTTCTGTACTCCAACCTTTGCTTTCGCAATATTTTAAATACATACGCAATAAATCGCCGGCGAAAATGCTGGCTTCATCGCCACCTGTTCCAGCACGAATTTCCAAGATGGCATTCTTGTCATCTTCCGGATCTTTTGGAATTAATAAATAACGAATCTCCTCTTCTAATTTAGGCAATCGTTCTTCCTGAACGTCCAATTCCATTTTTGCCAATTCCCGCATTTCTGCATCTTTTTCTTCCACGAGAATTTGCTTGTTGTACGATAAATTAGACAATAATTTCTTGTATTCTAAATAAGCATTTACTATAGGTTCGAGGTCTTTATATTCTTTCGAAGTTTTCTTAAATTTTTGCATATCGCTTACTACTTCAGGGTCGCTCAACTGCGATTCCAAATCTTTATATCTAAAGTAAATAAGCTCTAATTTGTCTAACATAATAAAAAAATAGAGTGCAAAAATACGATTTTAAAAGCAAATATTCGTGGCATCGTTTCTATCAAATAAAAAGGAATTATTATTTTGTGTTTAAAACAATAAACTATGAGTATGCTTCCACTTTTAGCGATTTCCACGTTCATTTTGATTTTATTTTTTGGATTAATCGTTTTCTTTATTTTTTGTAACTGGAAAATTTTCACCAAGGCAGGACAAGCAGGTTGGAAAAGCCTAATCCCGTTTTACAATATTTATATCCAATTGCAAATTGCAAAACAACCCACAATTTGGTTGTTGTTTTTCTTCATTCCCCTTATTAATATTTACTTCGCAATACGACATGTTCATGGCATTTCCAGAGCGTTTGGTAAAGATGTCGGTTTTACAATTGGACTGATTTTATTGCCGTACATATTTATTCCGAGCCGTACATATTTATTCCGATTTTAGCATTTGGCGATGCTGAGTATATTTATAAAGACGGCGATAGCTTAATGAATGAACTGCATGAGATTAGCTGAGATGAAAATGCATAATTTAAAATGAAGCATAGAAAACAGTAGAGTTTATTGGAAGATAGTTGAATTAAAAGTTGATATACCTTAGAAATAATAAAGTCGGGTGCCTTTAGCACCCGACTTTATTCAACAAACTAATGGAAAATCTAAATAGTCAATTTTAACTATTAGCAATCATATTAAAAATTCGTTTCACTACCTTTGAATAACCTAAAGGCATCGTTCTGGATAAGCGATCGCCCATTTCTGCATCAATGCCAATTATTATACGTTGATTTTTTCTTTCAATGTGTTTAAGTATAACTTTTGCTGCTTCTTCCGGCGAAGTGCGTTCCAACATTTTTTGAAATTTGGTATCTAAAAGTGCATCTTCTTTATAGTGAATTGCATTTTTATAAATGTTCGTATTAATGCCACCCGGATGCACGCAATACACTTCTACATTTGTATCAGAAAGTTCCATACGTAACGATTCTGTAAATCCTCGAACTGCAAATTTTGTGGTGCAATAAGGCACTTGCTCCATTACGCCAACCAATCCAAACAAACTGGAAGTATTGATAATCGCAGCTTCTGGGCGACTTAATAAAGTGTCTAAAAATAATTTTGTATGATGAATAACGCCGTAAAGATTTACATCAATTAATTTTTTGAAATCTTCCATCTTCACATCTTGCAAAGTAATTTTACCTAAGGCAAATCCGGCATTGTTGAACAACATATCAATATATCCAAATTCATCCAAAACTTTCTTGGCAAATGTGGTTATGGACTTTTCGTCAGACACATCAACAACGTAAGTATGGCATTCTGCTCCCACCGTTTCAACTAAAGTTTTCGTTTCTTCTAATCCAATTTTATTTTTATCTGATAAAATTAGAGCCGCATGTTTCATTGCCAATTCAATAGCTAAAGCTCTTCCGATTCCGGAACCTGCTCCGGTTATAACTGCAATCTTGTTTTTAAAATTTCTCATTCGAAGTATTTTTATAATATCTAAGGTATTGATTCATATCAATTAATGCACTTAACAAAGGTGAAAAATGTACACTATAAGATTTTATTTTGTACATTTGAATAGCGTAAATAAACTTTTTGGTTCAATTATTGTATATACAATAATAAAAATCAAATATGTACTTAAAAGTAGCAACATTATTAACTGTATGTTTTGCATTCGGGAATTTTGAAACAGAAATTGTCAATGCCAAAAACAATACGACTGCAACTACAGTAAAAGTAAATACGCAAACGAGTTCTATTGAATGGATTGGCAAAAAGATTTTAGGACAACACAAAGGTGTGGTAAATATTAAATCCGGAGAATTATCAATCAAAGGTGAAGTTATTACTGGCGGAAATTTCATAATTGACATGACTAGTATTAATTGCACAGACATTGAAGATGCGGATTATGATAAGAAATTGGAAAAACATTTGAGAAGTACCGACTTTTTTAATGTTGATGAATTTCCAACAGCTACATTAAAAATTACTAAAGTGTTAAAGTATCTTAATAAAGAGAATGAATATAAACTTTTTGCTGATTTAAACATTAAAGGTATAACAAAGAGTATATCATTTCCTGCAACGTTCAAAAAAGTGGGAAATATATTTGAAGGAAATGCATCATTCACTATCGACAGATCTCAATGGGATGTGCGATATGGTTCAACTAGCTTTTTCGACGGTTTAGGCGACAAAGCTATCAAGAATGAGATTGAGTTTAACGTGAAGATTGCATCATATTAGTTTGAACTCTATTGATTGCCGAGAGGCAATTGGGTTTTTCATAGTTTTATGGTTTTTGTGGCTTGTCCGATCCTCTGGGTCGGACAAGTCATTTTTTAGGCATACTAAATAAAAAAGAATTCTAATGAAACGTAGATGAAAAACATTTACAATTGTTGCAAATCCACCATTTTTTTGTATTCTCCAGCTAAATTCATCAAGGTTTGATGTGTACCTTTTTCTACAATTTCACCATCACGCAATACAATAATTTCATCGGCAAATTGTACTGTAGATAAACGATGCGCAATGATAATGGCTGTTTTATCTTTCAATAAATTTTGCAAAGCATCTTGTACCAATTTTTCTGCATTACTATCAAGATGTGATGTGGCTTCATCTAAAATAAGAATCGGAGCATCTTTGTATATCGCTCGAGCTATAGCCAAACGTTGTTGCTCACCACCACTCAACTTAATACCGTTGTCGCCAATATTTTCTTCGTATTTGTTCGGTAAATGTTGAATGAAAATATCGGCATAAGCTTGTTTGGAAGCTTCAATAATTTTTTCTTCAACTACTTCTTTACCAAGTGCAATATTGTTTTTTACTGAATCGTTGAACAAAATAGTTTGTTGAGTAACTAATGCCATTAGGTTGCGCAAATCACGTTGAGTTAGTTGTCTAATGTCGTTGCCATCAATTTTTATAGAACCATTTGTTACATCAAAAAAGCGCATTAATAATTGTATAAAAGTTGACTTTCCTGCTCCTGAAATACCAACAATAGCCAACTTTTTACCTTTCTCCAAAATCAAATTAATATTCTTCAATACTAATTTATCTTGATAAGCAAAAGATACATTTTCCCATTGTATTTGTCGGGTAAAATGGCTTATTGCAACAGATTGTTCAATATCATTTATTTTATTTTCTGTTTGTAATATATCCTCAATTCTTTTTAAAGAAGCAATTCCTTTTTGAATAAAATAAAAAGCGTTAGAAAATGCTTTTGCCGGTTGGATGATTTGTGAAAAAATAACGATAAATGCAATAAATACTTGAACACTTAACGATGAACTTTGATGGATAATCATCTTTCCACCAAAAAATAAAACCACCACCACCACGCAAACACCTAAAAATTCCGACAATGGCGATGCTAAATCACGCTTGCGAATCATAGCTGTTCCAATACGATTATGTTCTTGATTTAAGTGCTTAAATTTTTCTGATGAAATTTTTTCTGCCGTAAATGATTTTATAATTCTGATTCCGGAAATAGTTTCATCTGCCAATGAATTCAGAGTGCTTTGTAAGGTTTGTGCTTTAGATGATGCATTCTTTAATGATTTACTTATTCGTCCAATGATATAACCGGAAATCGGCAAAATCAACAAAACAAATAGCGTCAACTTCGGACTCAAAATAAACATCGTTATTAAAGTTGCCAAAATGGTTATTGGCTCTTTGAATGCCACTTCTAAAAAATGCAGAATGCCATATTCTACTTCTTGTACGTCGTTCGTTAAGTGCGTCAAGATATCGCCTTTTCGTTTCTCCGAAAAATATTGAACATGCAACTGCAATACTTTATCATATAATTGTTGCCTGATATTACTGGCAATGCCGGTGCGCATAGATGCTAAAAAATGCAAAGCCAAATACCTGAAAATATTTTTTAAAAGAAAAACGAGTGCTGTAAAAATGCAAATAAATAAAAGTGCTTTAATCTTTCCGGCTTCAATGGTTGAGCTACTTTGAATGTAAGCCAAAATTTTATTATTAAAAGTTGAGCCGATAAATGCCTTCAAATTCCAAAATGAAAACGATGTTGTTTGCGTAGTTTTTTGTGCAATCTTATCAGCATTCAAAACTAAATTCAAAAATGGAATTAACATCAAAAAAGAAAAAACAGAAAAAACAGCTGACAGAATATTGAAAAAAATGTTTAACAAAACATTTGGAATGTATGGCCGGCAATAGCGTAATAAACTACGTAAATCGTGCATAGAATAGCAAAGATATTATTTACTTTTGTTTTATGGAATCTATTAAGCAACGACAAGTAGCCAAACTGATACAGATTGCAATGAGCGAATTGGCACAAAAAGAAATCAGCACAATTTTAGAAGGCGCCATGCTCACCGTTTCCGGAGTAAGGATTACACCGGATTTATTTACAGTAAGAATTTATGTCAGCATTTATAATCATCCAAAACCGGAAGAAATTCTACATAATTTAGATAAGAACAACAAGCTTATTCGCGGATTATTAGGCAATAAAATCAAAAACAAAGTGCGTTCCATTCCACAATTAGAATTTTTTAAAGATGATACATTGGAAGACGTACAACAATTGGAGCGAATTTTTGACGAAATAAAAAAGAAAGATGCCGAAATTGAAAAACTGAGAGATAAAAATAGTGAGGAAGCAGATTAAAACAATCTCTAACCAAAATATAAAATGTGATAAAGATTAGTTGATGAACCTCGAACTCAAGATTGCCAAACGCTATTTATTCAGCAAGAAATCAACAAATGCCATTAACATCATTTCCCTGATAAGTGGGTTGGCGATGTTGTTTGGCACGATGGCACTTATCTTAGTTTTGTCTGTTTTTAATGGATTAGAAGGCTTAATAAAATCACTTTATACTGTTTTTTATGCCGATGTTTCTATTTCTGCAAACGAAGGAAAATCATTTGAAATTACGCATGAACTCAGGCAAAAATTAAATGCTGTTTCTTATATCGATGCCTATAGTTTTGTGTTGGAAGAAAACGCTTTGTTAGAGTATAACGATAAACAATTTATTTGCACTATAAAAGGCGTAGACGAAAATTATTTTAAAGTAATACCAAAGTTTGACACGTTTATGGTAGATGGAAAAAAAATACTGCAAAGAGACAGTATTCCGTTTGCCATTGTAGGCATTGGTGTAGCACTTAAATTAGGTTTAAATGCTTCCCAATCGTTTATTCCTCTTACCATTTATATGCCGAAAAAAACCTCGAGTTCTTTTGCAACAATGGAAAATGCGTTTAATAAAAGTTATATCAATACAAGTGGTGCTTTTGCAGTTTCTGACGAATTCGATTCAAAATATACTATCGTACCGTTTCGCTATTTTCAACAACTTACAGAAAACGACAATCGCGCTTCAGAAATTGTAATTCGATTAAAAAATACACATCAAACCAACAATGCAATTACGCAACTGAAACAAACATTAGGAAAAGATTTTTCTGTAAAAAGCAGATATGAACAAAATGAAGTGCTTTATAAAATTTTGAAAAGTGAAAAATGGATTACGTTTGCGATTTTATTATTCATCATGATAATTGCATCATTTAATATTATTGGCGCATTGTCGATGTTGGTTTTAGAAAAAAAGAAAGATATTGCTACGCTTACTGCGCTGGGTTTACAAAGAAAAAGCATTCTTAAAATATTTATGTTAGAAGGTATGTTGATGTCCTGCTTAGGTGCAGCTATCGGAATGATTTTGGCATTAATACTATGTATTTTACAAGATAAAGTTGGCATTATTCCAATGCCCGGAACTTCATTCTTGGTTAGTTATTATCCTGTAAAAATGGAAATTACCGACTTTATTGCCGTGGCTTTTGTTGTTATTATTATCAGTTTATTGGCAGCCTATTTACCGGCAAAAAAAGCCGGCAATGCTGTTGAAAATGAATACTTAAATTATTTATCCTAACACCATTTTCAATCAAGGTTAATAGTATATTTGTAAAATAATAGCTTATGAAAAAAAATCTTCTCGCAATCTTCCTTCTATTTAGTTTAACGATTGGTATGGCTCAACAAATGGCTTATTCTACAAAGATAGAAGAAGCGGTTAATACAACTGGATTTTTATTTAAACAAGAAGTTTTTTCACTCAAGAATATCTCACTTTTTCGAGCCGATGCACTAAAAATTACCAACATTGAAACCTTTAAAAGCACATCAGGATTACGCATTATACAATCCATACAAGTAGGCAAAAAACAAGCAACCTTACACAGCTATATAGATGCTCAGGAAATTGATGGTTTAATAACTGCTTTACAATATATCTCTACTATTTTAAAAAATCCGACGATGCCTTCAAATTATACAGAGATAAAATACAATACATTAAGCGGTTTTCAAGTAAAACTATATACCATGCTCAACGATCAAGGAAAATTAGCATGGCGATTAACCGTTTGCTCCAAAATCTCTGAACCGGCAAGTTTAAGAGAAGTACCTTTAAATGAAATTAGTTCCCTACAAGATGTATTCAAACAGGCAAAACAAAAACTGCAAAATTAATCGCATTTTATTGCTGTTTTTTTATTAATAGAGCAACTTTTCTTTAACAAAAAAATCTCACAAACGGCAATACTTCGCTCATTTCTATTTCCTATCTTTGCATATGGAAATACAATCTCATTTATCAACTACACATAAATTTGCAGGCGAAGGATTAACATTTGACGACGTCTTATTATTGCCGGCTTATTCACAGATTTTACCACGCGAAACAGACTTACGCACACAAGTAACCAGAAATATCAGCATCAACATTCCGATACTTTCTTCTGCGATGGACACTGTTACAGAAGCCAACTTAGCCATTGCCTTAGCTCGCGAAGGTGGAATAGGTGTTTTACATAAAAATATGTCGATAGATGCTCAAGCTGCTGAAGTTAGAAAAGTGAAACGCTCAGAAAGTGGACTAATTACTGACCCAATTACATTAAACCCGAACATGAAAGTGGCAGAAGCATTTGCTTCTATGTCGGAAAATAAAATCGGTGGCATTCCAATTACAGATGATAACGGCATTTTAGTCGGCATTTTAACCAACCGCGATTTGCGTTTTTGCAAAGATAAAAATATGTTGATTGGCGAATTGATGACCAAAGAACGCTTAATCACTGCTCCAGAAAAAACGACATTAAAAGAAGCTGAAGAAATTTTGCATCAATATAGAATTGAAAAATTACCAATTGTAGATAAAAACAATAAACTCGTTGGGCTTATTACATATAAGGATATTTTGAAAGTAAAAAATTATCCAAATTCATCAAAAGACGATTCAGGCAGATTGCGAGTAGCTGCTGCTGTTGGTGTTACTGCCGATATGATGCAACGCATTGAAGCCTTAGTAAAAGTGGGCGTTGATTTTATCTGCATTGACACTGCACACGGACATTCAGCCGGTGTTCTTTCAGCCGTAAAAAATGCAAAAAACACGTTCAAACATTTAGATATTGTTGGTGGAAATATAGCAACAGGTGCAGCTGCAAAAGCCTTAGCTGATGCAGGCGCAGATGCTGTAAAAGTAGGCGTTGGTCCCGGTTCTATTTGTACTACGCGCGTGGTTGCAGGAGTTGGCGTTCCGCAGTTGAGTGCTATCTATGAAGCTTCCATTGCTTTAAAAAATACAGGTATTCCAATCATCGGCGATGGTGGTATTCGTTATACAGGTGATATGGTAAAAGCCTTAGCTGCCGGAGCAAATACTGTTATGGCTGGTTCGGTGTTTGCCGGAACAGAAGAAAGCCCGGGCAAAACAGTCATTTTTGAAGGTCGTAAATTTAAAACTTACCGTGGAATGGGCAGCTTGGAAGCCATGCAAGAAGGCAGTAAAGACAGGTATTTCCAAGATGTGGAAGAAGATATTAAAAAATTAGTGCCGGAAGGAATTGTCGGTCGCGTGCCATACAAAGGCAATATGAGCGAAATCGTTTATCAATTTGTGGGTGGCTTGCGTGCAGGCATGGGTTATTGCGGAGCTAAAGATATTCCAACCTTACAAGCAACGGCACAATTTGTAAAAATTACGGCAGCCGGCGTAAATGAAAGTCATCCACACGATATTACTATTACCAACGAAGCTCCGAATTATAGCCGATAGTTTTTTTGAGTAGTAAGTATTGAGTAGTAGGTAGTAAGATTTCTTTAAATAAGAAAGAAATTTTATGTTTAAATAAACAGACTTTGTATTCTTAGTGTCTTAGTGGTAAAAACTAAATAAAAATAAACAAACATAAATTAGAAATTCAAACTATTAATAAATACTGATATTTTGAAGCTTTAATTATAAAATGAAAATAAATGAGCATAAATTATTGTGAGTGATTAGTGAGTAGTAATTAGTTTTTTAGTAGAAAGTAGAAAAAAATTTCAAATGAATTCATTATTACATTACTGCATTATTTCATTAAAAAAACTTCCACCATGGATTTTTTTTATTTAAGTCGATATCAAAAGTATAAACCTCGCCAATAGTATTTTTAGAAGAGCTACTGATAATCGTTTTATTTTGTGTTACTAATCTAAACACAATAGGTATTTTTATTTTTGACATCGTTTCAATGATAAATTGCGTTGTAATTTCGTCCGTAGAAAATAAAATTTCGTCTGGCTTATAAGCCTCCACAATATCTTGTAATTGCTCGATTGTGCCTAAATTATGTTTAGATAAAATGCCATTATGCAACGATACATAACCCAGGTATTCGTATTTATTTTGTGTTTGAGAAAAGTAAGTAACAATGGCATTTGCATTTTGCTCATTAGCAATAATTAAATAGCGTTTCTTGATGTTTAAATAGGCATTGAGTGAATTATTTTGCCAATGATATAAAATTCTATAGCTTGATAAAATCAACAAATTAGAAAGAAAACCAAATAGGATAATTCCACGGGAAGTACGTAAAGAATTTGGAAAAAAAGCATAGCAAACAGCAATCAGCAAAGTTCCTATCAATTGAGATAATACTAATTGCTTCCATTTATGTTGTCGTTTATAAACACGCAAAACCAACATCGACAAAAACCAAATAGCAACATAAATTGGAATATTAAAATAAAAGAAAGTAGATGGAAAAATAAGATGTTCCGATACTTTTACTACATTTTCCCAAAATAAATGCCAAGTGTAAAGTATGCTGCACATACAAGTTATATCTAATATAGGCAAGCCAAATGGTTGCAAGACACGTTGAATAACTGCCAACAATGCTCGCATAAAAATGGCAAACTGCAACAAAATTTTCAACACTTTCCCTTTCGTTCCGGAGATATGTTTATCACAGAAAATAATCATTGCCCGATAGAAAGTCTTGATATAATTTAAGCTGCCTTTTTTGGTGCTTTCGCCTTTGAAATGAATAATAGATGTATCGGCAAAATAGTAGTTTATAAAACCTGCTTTGCGTATGCAATACGATAAGTCGATATCTTCGCCATACATAAAATAATCTTCATCCAACAAACCAACTTTATCTAAAACAGTTTTTCGCAATAGCATAAATGCACCACTCAACACATCAACTTCATGTGACTGCGATTTATCTAAATAAGTTAGGTGATATTGACCAAGAATTTTGGATGAAGGAAATAATTTTGCCAAGCCGCTCATCTTAGCAAAAGCTGCTATTGGTGATGGAAATCCGCGTTTTGATTCCGGCAAAAAGTTGCCTGCACCATCGACCATTTTTACGCCCAAACCACCAATGTTTTGGTTACTTTCCATCTTATTGATACATTTTTGAAGTGTATCTTCTTGTATAATCGTGTCAGGATTAAGCAACAAAACATAATCGCCTTTTGCTTGTCTTATTGCTTGATTATTGGCTTTAGAGAATCCAACATTTTCTTGATTGGCAATAACATTTACACTTGGAAATTTTTGTGCCAACATTTTTAAAGATTCATCTTTGGAGTGATTATCTACCACAAAAATCTCATACGGAAAATCAACCTTAGATTTATAAACAGATGCGATAGTTTGCTCTAAAAAATAGCGCACATTATAATTGACTATGACGATGGATAATTTCAAATTCGAATTAAATTATTTCATGTGTAATATTCATCTATAACAATATTTCTATGTAGTTTATTTCTATTTTGATAAATAATTCTCATAAGGCAAGCGCGATTGAATAGAACGTGCCAAAGTAATTTCATCTACATATTCTAACTCACCACCAAAGGCAATACCACGTGCGATTGAAGTGATTTTAACCTCGTATTTATTCAGCAATTTAGAGATGTAAAAAATAGTAGTATCGCCGTCTATTGTTGGATTTAATGCCATAATAATTTCTTGGATTTGATCATTTTTTACGCGTTCTTCCAATGTCTGAATGTTCAATTTATCCGGACCGATGCCGTCAATCGGTGAAATTAAACCGCCTAAAACATGATACGAACCATTGTAATGTCTGGTGTTTTCAACAGCAATAATATCTCTGAAATTCTCAACTACACAAATTACTTTTTTATCTCTGTAACTATTAGTGCAAATACTGCACAAATCATCATCAGACAGATTATGACAAGTATTACAGAATTTTATATCTGTTCTCATTTTTAAAATAGCATCTGAAATATGCTTTGTATCTTCGAGTTCTTTCTGCAAAAGATGCATCACTAAACGCAAGGCTGTTTTCTTGCCTATGCCTGGTAAAGTAGCAAATGCATTCACAGCATCTTCTATTAATTTAGATGGAAATTGCATGCCTAAAGATAATTAATAGTCGATAGTCAATAGACAATAGTGGATAGTTTTTTTAGAGAATTTAGAATATCTGATTACATTTGATTTTATTAACTTCATTCCAATTTAAAAATTTTAATGTATATATGTCGTCCGGTATAATTCTGCTTTGCATACTTTTTTACTTTTTGTTATTAATTGGAATTGCCTATTTCACCGGTAAAAATGCCGATAGCGATTCTTATTTCATAGGCAACAAAAAATCGTTGTGGTTCGTTGTTGCATTTGGGCTCATCGGCGATTCACTTTCCGGTGTTACTTATATTTCTGTGCCGGGTTCAGTTAATGGTGCTCAATTCAATTATTTCCAAATGGTGTTGGGTTATGTAATCGGCTATTGGGCAATTTCTTATGTATTATTGCCTTTGTATTACAAAATGCAATTAACCTCCATCTACACCTATTTGCTCCATCGAATAGGAAGTGTTTCGCAACGAACCGGTGCATTTTTCTTCTTGTTATCCAGAATTATTGGCGCCGGAGCACGTTTATATTTAGCCGCTATTGTGTTGCAACGCTTCGTATTTGAAGGCTTTGGCATTCCATTTCCGATTACGGTTTCCATTATTATTTTTCTGATGTTGCTTTATACTTATAAAGGAGGAATAAAAACGTTGGTTTGGACAGATATGTTGCAATCTTCCTTTTTATTATTAGGTGTGATTTTTTCCATCGTTTTTATTTGTAATCAATTGCATTTATCTTGGAGTGAACTAATTCCAACCATTAAAAATTCAGAGTATTCTCAAATATTTTTCTGGGATTGGAAAGCCGGAAATTATTTTTGGAAGCAATTTTTTGGTGGTGCGTTTATTGCCATTTGTATGACAGGTTTAGATCAAAATATGATGCAAAAAAATCTAAGCTGTAAGACCTTAGGCGAAGCACAAAAAAACATTAATGCATTTAGCATCATCGTGGTCATTGTAAATTTATTATTCTTAAGCTTAGGTGCGTTATTGTATATTTATGCCAATAGTAAACACATCGCAATTCCTGAACGTGGTGATGAATTATTCCCGTTTTTGGCGTTCAACAATTTAGGTACTTTCGCCGGATTAGTTTTTGTTATTGGACTTACAGCTGCCACATTTAACAGCGCAGATTCTGTTCTTACCACATTGACTACATCTTTCTATATTGATTTTTTAAGAAAAGAAACTGACAATTCGGAAGCACACACCAAATTAAGAATTTTAATTCACATTGGATTTGCTGTTGTTTTATTAATCACCGTATTATTGTTTGGTGCATTTACCGACCAATCGATGATATTTTTGGTGATGAGCATTGCAGCAATTACCTATGGCCCATTGTTAGGCTTATTCGCATTTGGCATTTTTACCAAACGAATTACAAATGATAAATTAGTACCGCTAATTAGCTTAATTAGTGCCGGTATTTGTACTTTCTTATTTTTAGCAACCAAGCATAAAGCAAGTTGGCTACATGGTTATGCATTTGGGCAAGAATTGCTTATAATAAATGGATTGCTTACGTTTGCAGGTTTGTGGTTAGTAAGTACGCCTAAAAAAGAAGTAAAAAATATTTAATTTAGTTTTGTGCTCTTCGTTTCAGGAAAGCACGTTTTTATTGTATTATTTAATTTGATAAAAGAAAAAGATGGCATTAGAAGATTTTAAAAAGAAGAAAGCCTATTACCAACGCAGTTGGACTCAGGTAAATGCATCCAATAGTTGGAGTATGTTTCGCATTATGAGTGAATTTGTGGATGCGTATGATAAATTAGATAGAATAGGTCCTTGTATTTCTATTTTCGGTTCGGCGCGCACTAAGCCGGACAATCCCTATTACAAATTAGCAACCAGCGTTGCAGAACGTTTAGTGGAAGAAGGTTATGGCGTGATTACCGGTGGTGGCCCGGGCATTATGGAAGCAGGAAATTTAGGTGCACAAAATAAAGAAGGAAAATCAGTGGGTTTAAATATTGAACTGCCATTTGAACAAGGTCATAATCCATATATTGACCATGATAAGTTGATTTCACATCATTATTTCTTTGTAAGAAAAGTCGTGTTTGTAAAATATGCACAAGGATTCGTGTATTTGCCGGGTGGATTTGGAACATTTGATGAGTTGTTTGAAGTGTTAACTTTAGTACAAACGAAAAAGATTGATCGAGTGCCTATCGTACTAATGGGCAAAGATTTTTGGAGTGGCATGTTAGATTGGTTAAGAAACGTTGTTTTAGAAAAACAACACAACATCAATAAAGATGATTTTAATTTATTTTTAGTTACCGATGATGTGGAAGAAGCGATAGTCTATATTAACCAATTTTATGAAGGACGTGATTTAGCGCCGAATTTCTCTTAATTAAAAACAAGCATTTATGTTGGTTTAATGCTGCTTAAAGCAGCATTAAACCATTCTATATCCGGCGTATTTTCGTCGAATGTAAATCCAATTATTTTTTCTTGCCTTTTGTATATATCTTTTAAAATATCTAACGACTTAGCTACATTGGTAAAATAAGTATGATGATAACCAACATCTGTTTTACGTTTAATATATGCTTTAAATGCGCGTAAGTGAATAGTAAAAGTTGGCATATCTCTTGTTTCAAACAAAATTTTAAGCACTAAATATTTGGCATTTAAATCCCATAAAACATCTTTAAACTCATTGGTCAAAAGCATTTCTAAAGATTTTTGTTTTTGTCCGTTTGCGTAAAGCAATTTCGCAGAATTATATTCTACCGTGTTCTTTTTATATTCCTTTGGAAGATAGATGGCATATTGTTGGATAAATTTCTGGATTGCTGCATATTTTTTTAATTTGATACCTAATGAAACCGTGTTCGTAAATGTAAACCTACTGATTTCTTTATTCTCCATAATAAAACCATGCTCGATAGAATAGAGGTAGAGCTCAAATGCTTCTTTGGAATATTTGTGTACGTTTTGGTTTGATTTTTTCAAACAAAAATTAATGGCTAATAAATATAAATCGCGTAAATCCTGCATATCAAATAAGGCATTGTTGGATTTTAGATGTTTTATTAACTTTCTATATGCTTGTTCACTTTCATCTCTAATTACCAAAAAAATATTATAATAAATCTGCACCACCATATCATTTTTGAACAATGGATTAGACATTAATGCTAATACATTTTCCTGCATATAGTTTTGCATTTTTAATTCTGATATTTTTTGAAGCGATTGAATAACTCCGGCATACTTGATTGTTTCTACAACAAAAAATTTATTGAGATTATCTATAACATCTTGCAACTTAAAATCGCTGCTTCTATCATTTTTAGAATTCAATTGATAAAACAATGATGCATTATGAAAACGTTGAAGATAGTAAGAAGCACCTCTGGAAGATGTCTCTTCTAAAGCTACTATACTATCAGTGATATTCTCATTGGCATATTTAAACAACTCATGCTGTGTATAGTATTGTGTTAAAATTCGATTTCGATATGTTGCATTTTTTTTTAAACTATTATACACAATAAAATCTTCCATAATTTCTGTTGTTAGCCAAATGAGATGTCGAATGCGCAAATCGTTGAATGGTGTATTTGGATATAGATATTCATGCACTTTTTCTTTACTGACTGTTTTAGGCGTTAAGGCAGCTTTGCTATCAATAAATTCAAAAAAACGTATAATATCCTCATTTTTATTGACAAAATCAGACTTTATCCACCTTCTTAATTTTCTTCTTTCATCAGCGTAAAGTCTTGATAATATTTGTATTAACTTTGTTGAATACATCTAAATAGTGTTTTATAAATTATCCATTTTTATTGACAAACATAAAAATTTATGTCTGAAAAATAAAAAAAAAAGTATAAAATTAGTGTCGGAACTTAAAAGAGCTATCCCATGGTAGTAAAAAATTGGAAGACGTTTTTTCTTTTCGCAAGCATCATATTGTTGTGTTTTATTTCCTGTTTAAAACCTACAGAAGATAAGCTAATTCGGCAATCTAATTTTGTTCGAGAAGACCAAACAAACGGACGTATTGCAGGCAATAGTAATATAATTGAATCGACTAATTTTTATTATAACAAAGATGGAAACGTAGAACGCATTACTGTGTATAGTGATACTACACCACAAGCTATTTTATTAAAAGAGCTCAACATGACGTATTTGAATAATCGCGTGTTAATCCGAGCTTATTTAGATACGATTGGAACAATAAATTATGTGGTAAATTTTAACGATAAGAAACAAGTTACTTCAGTATTATTACCCGACAGTAGCGGCTTATTCATTTCTTATTTTGATGATAAGATTTCTTCAGTGTATGATTCGCCTAATCAAATTGATTATATCAATTTTATGTACGACAGCAATAATAATTTATTGCAATATGAAAGGAAAGAAAACAATGCCATCTCAGGAAAAGCCATTTTAGAATACTCAAATGAACCTATTAATGCAGAGTTTGATAGTAAGTTTTTATCTAAAGAAATAAAATTCATTTACGTTGGCGGTTTAGACTTTCTTACTAAACTTGGGTTAAACACCGGCTTAAGCGCACAAAACAAATTGATAAAACGAACTGAAATTATTTTACCTAGTTATCAAATCTACGAAACTTATGATTATGGCTACACTTATAATTCTGATGGAAAAGTAATAAAACGAAATATTCGTTGGAGTACAGATACGCTTTTCTATCAATTCAAATATTAATACAATAAAATTCGATAGATTTTCGAATTTCCATACTTTTAGTTCCAGAAGCCCCGATTTTTCGGGGCTTCATTTTTTTAGAATCGTCTAAATGTATTTTGTCCGGCGCGTTTTACTTTAGCAATATGCTCGTAGTCTTGTTCATTCTTTAATAAAGATCCAAAATATGGCGGTTGATTATTTATATAATCTATCTTTTCCAAATCTTCTTTTGTATTCTTTCCCAATTTTAATAGACGAATCCAATCAATTAATTCTGATGTTGAAGGTTTCTTTTTAACGCCATGAATTTCTCGTAAACCATAAAAAACTTTCAAAGCTTCTTCCATCAACTTATCTTCCATATTTGGAAAATGTACGTTGATAATATCAATCATTGTGGCGCGTTCCGGAAATCGGATATAATGGAAAAAGCATCTACGCAAAAAAGCATCGGGCAATTCCTTTTCATTGTTAGATGTGATGATAACGATAGGTCTAGTTTTTGCTTTAATAGTTTGTTGTAATTCGTAGCAATAAAATTCCATCTTATCTAACTCCAACAATAAATCGTTTGGAAATTCAATGTCGGCTTTGTCAATCTCGTCAATCAACAACACCGCTTGATTTTCGCTTTCAAACGCTTGCCACATTTTCCCTTTGATGATATAATGTGCAATGTCGTTTACTTTGTCGTCGCCAAATTGAGAATCGCGCAAACGAGCTACGGCATCGTACTCATATAAACCTTGTTGCGCTTGTGTAGTTGATTTGATATGCCATGTAAAAATAGGTTTGTTTAATGCTTTCGCCACCTCAAATGCCAACATAGTTTTGCCGGTTCCTGGCTCGCCTTTTATCAATAAAGGTTTTTCTAATGCAATCGCAGCATTTACGGCAAGTCGCAATTCATCTGTTGCTATATAATTTTCTGTTCCTTTAAATTCTGTCATTGTTGTTTATTATTTATGAAGATTTTTAATGAATTATTTTTTTACTTTTTAATGTTTTCATGGCATTAGTCAAGCCGTCAATCGTCATTGGATACATTCTGTCTTTAAAAATTTCTTTGATAGCTTTAATGGTTGAAACGCCGTCCCAATAATATTCATTGGTTGGATTGAGCCAAACAATATTCGGAAATTTGGTTACAAAACGCTGCAACCAAGTAATGCCGGTTTCATCGTTATAATGTTCAACGCTTCCGCCAAGTGCCGTAAGTTCATACGGCGACATCGTGGCGTCGCCAACAAAAATAACGCGATAATCTTGATTGAATTTATGCAAGATTTCAAACGTTGGAATTCTATCGTTATGCCGCAAATTATTGTCTTTCCAAATGCTTTCGTACACGCAATTATGAAAATAAAAAAACTCTAAATGTTTCAATTCTGATTTAGCTGCAGAAAATAATTGCTCACACAACTCAATGTATGGATCCATAGAGCCGCCAACATCAAAAAACAACAACACTTTTACTCTGTTCTTTTTTGCCGGTTGCATTTCTATATCAAGATAACCGCCGTTTCTGCTTGTTTTTTCTATAGTTGTATGTAAATCTAATTCATCTTCAATACCTTCTCGTGTCAATATTCGTAGGCGTTTCAGCGCCAACTTAATATTCCTTGTATTCAATTCAACATCCGAAGCATAATTTTGAAAGGCTCGTTTTTCCCATATTTTTATGGCACTTCTACCGCCGCCTTTTCCACCGATGTTTACACCTTCCGGATTAAAACCACTATTTCCAAATGGCGAAGTGCCGCCTGTCCCTATCCATTTGTTGCCACCTTGATGTTTGCCTTTTTGTTCATCTAATAATTGCTTTAATCGTTCCATCACTTTATCTAAGCCACCCATTTTTTCTATCAAGGCTTTTTCTTCTTCCGTAAATAATCTATTCAATTCTTTTTCTAACCAATCATTTGGTATTTCTTTTTTCTCTGCTTCTTCCATTTCAATTCCATGAAAATAATTGCCAAACAATACATCGTATCTGTCTAAAAATTGTTCGTGTTTAATTAAGATAGTTTTAGATAAAAAATAAAATTCTTCAACACTGAATGCCGTTACACGTTTATTTAAGGCTTCCAATAAATTCAAATATTCTCCGATGCTGACCGGCAATCCTTCTTCTTTCAACAATAAAAAGAAATCGAGAAACATATTGTAAAAGTAGCAAGTGAAATGTAATATGCATTAGTATTCTGATATTTTTTTTACATTTATTCTAAAATGTGATTTTATGAACGAGCAATTAATAAAAGATTATAAAGACATAGAAGTACTCAAACAAAAATATTTAGAACGTACTGCATCTTTGTCTGACGAAATATTAAATAAAATTCCTAGCAACGGCGGTTGGAGTGTCGGGCAAGTTTTATATCATTGCGGATTTGCGGAGGATGGTATTATAAAAATAATCCATAAAAATTTAGCAGAAAATAAAGTAAAACTCAAAAGCGATTTTTTAAGTATTCTACGAAGTAAACTTTTAGTCGTGTTCTTAAAGTCGCCACTAAAATTTAAAGCACCAAAAGTTGTGAGTTCAGTTCCTGAGCATGTCAGCTATGATGAAATGAAAAAATATTACAAGAAAAATTCTGTTGAGTTTCAAAAAATATTAAATGAATTACCAAGTGATTTAGAAGATAAGTTTATCTTCAAACATCCGATTTTAGGCTTGTTTAATATTCAACAAACGCTCGATTTTTTGGGCGAACATTATCAGCATCACGAGCGACAATTAGATGCTTTGTTAGGAAAATAAATTGTAACGAATAATACAATACAAAGCACGAAAAGCATCTTTCATACCAATTTTTTTGCCTTCATCATACGTTCTTCCGTAATAGGAAATGCCGACTTCGTAAATTCTAATTTTTGGAATTTTTGCAACTTTAGCGGTTACTTCAGGTTCGAAACCAAAACGATTTTCTTTTAAATCGATGCTTTGAATAATTTCTCTTCTGAACATTTTATAACAGGTTTCCATATCTGTTAAGTTGAGATTGGTAAACATATTTGAAATAAAAGTCAAAATTTTATTGCCTATAGTATGCCAGAAAAACAAGATACGATGCGGTCGTCCGCCCATGAAACGCGAACCGTAAACCACGTCAGCGAAACCATCTAAAATTGGTTTCACTAACAAATTAAATTCGCTTGGGTCGTATTCCATATCGGCATCTTGCACGATAACAAAATCGCCGTTGGCATTTTGAAAACCGGTTCGCAATGCCGCTCCTTTTCCTTGGTTTACTTCGTGCTTTTTATAGACAATATTGATTTCCGGATGTTGTTGTTGAAATGCTAAGATTTTATTTTCTGTATTATCTTGAGAGCAATCATTAACAACTACAATTTCTTTTTTCAAATCTTGAATTAATTGTACTTCGCATATTTTTTCAAGAATATGCTGAATGGTATTTTCTTCGTTGTAAGCTGGAACAATTATGGATAGCGTTGCACTCATTCATACAAAAATAAATAAATAAAACTTATGCTTATTTATTTTTCTTCTTTTTTATCCAACGCTCCGATTCTATTCCTGTTCTTTCTAAATCAAACAACATAGTGCCATATACCAATGCTCCAATTGTTGGAGAGCCATAAGCCTCAATATGTTTGTTGTTGTAGATATTAGAGCCGCCCACTTGCAAAGTAAACCATCTTGGAAACTCGTAAGAAACCTGCATATCCAAAGTATGGAAACTCGGCACTTCACCATCACCAAATGTGCTTTCCCATTTGTACTTACTTACCCATTTAAAATTAATTGCAAAACCTAATCCTTTCCATATTTTATCGGCACTTAAACCAATATTGAATTTATGGTTTGGAGTATTAAAACCGGGAATAATTGGGTCGGTTAGATTTTTGGTATTGATGCCTGAATATGTATAATTAAATGAACCTACTAATGATTTCCATATATAGTAATTCAACCCGATGGAAGCACCGAAAGCATCGACTTTTTGTTTAGCATTTGTCGGCATTTGAATAAGGTTATACGAGCCGGTTAACATAGCATCAGCTCCGGCATCACTACCTACAATTATATCTTTATTATCAGGTGCATAATAACGTAAATCTCCAATAAAATGGAAATATCTATTGAAATATGTAGAAATATCTACATATAATTTACTAAAGAAAACGCCACGATAACCAAACTCCCAAGAATTCACTTGTTCCGGTCGGATTGGATCTAATTTAATTGGCTTTAAAATTCCTGGTTCAATAGATAAAGTAGAATCATATTTTTCTCTGAAATCAAGTACCGATTGATAATCATAACCTTCTGCTCCATTTAGATTTCCCAAAAGCTGAATAGCTCCAAGGTCTAACGAAATGTATTGATTTTGCAAGGTTGGTGCACGAAATGCTTGTTGGTAAGAGAATCGCAATGTGTGATTCTTATACGTTCCTATAACAGAAATTCTTGGTGAAAATTGAACTTTAAAATTTTCTGACTTATCGACTCGTGCAGAACCTACTAACTTTAAGTGTTGTTTGAATAAATCAACAGTAAGTTGTGTGTATGCACCTACTTCCCACGTATTTAAGTTGACGAATTTTGCTTTTAAGTTTGGAGAACCATCTGCTAATGTATCTGCTCTGTTTACTAAAGTATCATAAAAGATAGAGCCGAAAGAACGTGGTACATAAATTCTATACGATGTTCCAACTAACCAATTAATATCGTGTTTGAAAGTATGATTGTAAGATGCTTCAAAATGATGAAAAGAAGATTTATCTTGGAATTTAGAACCTGTTACTAAATTGGCATCGTTGACAATAATATTATATGCCGAATCGAATGAATACGTTCCTGGTTGAAGGTAGGCATTATTAAATGCTTCTTGCAAAGCAAATTCTCTTGATGTAAGTACATCAGCATTTTGAGGATCATCTTTAAACTCGTTCGTATAATCAGAAAGTTTAGAAAAATAAGATTTAATAAAATTTGAGATGTATCTGCTTATGCCAACCTTAGATAAGTTGATAGCACTAAATACCATATCATACGATTTGCCTGCATTCTCTAATGTTGAATAATACTTAAATGTAAATCCTTTATAATCGAGTTGTACTTTGTGTTGTTGGAATAAAATATCTTTCACATTATAACGATTGGCACCTTGGTAAACTGCACTTCCAAGTCCGAATTTGTATTGATATTCCAATTGCATATCTTTAATTGGTCTGGCATATAAAGCAATATTTGCTTTAATACTTCTAGTTTTATTGTCGGTTAAATCATGTTCCATATATCCCGGCGTTTTCACGTGTACAATTCCGGGCAATGCATTTGGAAAGAAATCTAAATAAGCATTCAAAGCTCTAAATTGACGCGCAATGGCTGTATCATCATCATATTGCAATTTGCGCACAACAGTACTTACATTCACATCTGTTTCTATATCTCCATATAAATTGGCAATAGTATCATCAGCCACCCAATCATTCGCTCTAAAAAAGCTTCCACTTACTTTAAATCCAAAAACATCTCTTCCGTATTTCTTTTTCCCAAATGCATTGGCATATCGAAGTTGGGCATCTACTAATTGTCGATTTCCACCTTTAATTTTTACTTGTAAATTTTTAAAATCAAACGGATTTTTTGACTGCATACTTAACACACCTTGAAAAGCATTTGCTCCATATAATGCTGATGCAGCGCCGGAGATTACCTCCACACTTTGCAAATCCAAATCATTAGCTCCAACTAAATTTCCGACAGGAAAGTTTAAGCCGGGTGCCTGATTGTCCATTCCATCAATAAATTGAACTATTCTAACCGGTGCCGTAGTATTAAATCCACGTGTGTTAAACACTTGAAAACCCATACTGCTGGTTGTCATATCTACTTCTTTCAAATTGCCTAAACTTTGGTAAAAATTTCCGGAAGCAGCAGCTTGTATTTGTCTTGAATTTAATTTTTGAATGGATGATGGCGAGGTTTGAATTCTTTCACTCACACGAGAAGCAGAAATAACCACTTCATTGCCTACATTAATTATTTGTTCGTCTAATGCAGCATCTACTGTTTGGTTAGCAGAAGTAACCTGAATTTCTTGCTCTGCATACCCTAAATAAGAAACAACAAGTGTATAAGGCAAAGTAACATTGGCAGTTATTTCATAATTACCATCAATATCAGTGATTGCACCATAGTTAGTTCCTTTTATTTGAACATTAGCACCAATTAAACCTTCTTTTGTTTTTTTATCTGTAATTTTTCCTTTTAGTTGAATATCTTGAGCATATAGTGATGTGCTTACTAAAACACACAATAAAATAGTAGCTATTCGAAATACGAAATTGTTCATTTCAATAATTTATGGGGTTAATGAAATTAATTTAATGAAAAAGATTTAGTCATTTTTTGATCAGTGTGTTTCATGTCAATTATTTCTAACATGTATTGACCTTTAGCAAAATTTCTAAGATCGAAATATTGTTGATCAGATATTTCTTTCTGAAGCAATTTTTCGCCAAGCATAGAATAAATTGTTGCCAAATATTTTCCTGACTTACTGATGAAAACTGAAAATTGTCCATCACTTGGATTAGGATACAAGCTCATATCCCAATTTGGTTTTGTCGTAATATTCGGACGCACGGCTGTAACAACAGAAGTATTTCCAAAAACAGGCAATTCAATTTGTGTTGGATATTGATCGGAAAAAGCAATACGTTGTACAGAAATTCTTGGTGCGTATTCTACACCATTAAACATATATGTTCTGCCGTCAGCTGGTTTTCTTCTAAAGAATTCGCCATCCATAATAGGCACATTTGCATTAGATTGGAATCGAGGATAATTGCTACTAGAAATCAATACTTTTATTTTATGACCTTGTGCAAACGTATATGCTATAGGAAATCCTTGGAAATAGTATTCGTATATTTTTCCTATATCAATGTTACTAAACGGAGCATTGTCATCTTGATGACCTTCTGCAATGGAACGAGCAAATTCGCGTGCACGAGCATTTACTGAGCCTTCTACTACAAAAAATTCTTTTCCATCCGGATAAACATCTAATATACGAACATAGAAATCGCAATCTGTTGGTCCGCTTGGTGTATTTCCGGGATTAGATTTTGCATATATTTTATATTTCGGAAAACCTATGATGCTAAGAGAATCAGGCAAAACATCCGTTTCGTATTTTAAAATGCCGGCTCTATCCATCGTATATGGTGCAAGATTTGGGTCGGCTAAATTCATCTGACCTTGAGCATCTCTATCTCCTTGTGGTGTTTCAATCAACATATTTCCACCGCCTACAGTAATAACCGGATTATCCGGATCGTGAACATAAGCACCAAAGCCTTCATCTGTTGTTGGAGCTTTAAAATCTAATTTTCCATTTTGATGTAAATACATTGATTTCCATTGGATATCATTTGGTGGAAAAACTTCAGAGCTCATCCAGTAATTTCCTGCATAAGAAACTGTTGCAGAATCATTAGATGCACCAACAACATAATATCTTATGCTTGGAATTTGAGTATAATCAATTTGTGGAATTCCTGTAAAAGGTCCGGTGGTAGTAAAGCCTTCCATAATTGGTCCCAATTCAGGTAAATCAATTTTAAATGGAATAGTAAGTCCGCCACCAATACGTATCTCTACCGGTACTTGTTTTAATGTAGTTTGACCTAGAATAAAATTCAATAAATCGCCAAAAGACATTTTATAATCTTCTGCCGGGAAACGAATTTCTAATTGAGGTAATTGAGGCAATGGTTTTTGCCAATCTTTTGACTGAGGCAATACAACTTTAGGTTCTCCTACATGATTATAACCATTATAGTTCAGGTTATAACGAAACCAACTTAACAATTCTGATTGTGCAATATTTGTAATGTTAATTTCTCCATCATTTGTTATATCTAAGATATTGATTCGTGTAATGTCTTCTACATTTTTTGGATATACTTTATCTCCGGTTTCAGTACTTGTAACTGTTTGGTGTGCCCAAGGTCCAATTACAAGTTTTTGCAAGTTTTTTTTCTGAGTGATATTATCTTGCATAAAACGATGCGTTTCTATAGAACCATCAACAAAAATATCCCACCAACCGGAAACGTGAAATGCAGGTACTTCCATATTAGAATATCTGGAATAAGTTCCATTTTTATCGCCTTCTCCATTAGCATCTACAGGCGCTTTGCTGGCATCCATATCACTTCTACCTATAGAATTCGGATATGCCCCACATGGTGAATTTTCGTATCGTATAGAAACAAAATGATCGATAGCTAAATTAGCAGCGTCAAACTTATCAAGTGTATTATAATCTTTAGAAGAATGAATAGTATCGTTGATTCCGGTATCTATATCGCGCAAATTATCATCTGTATCTTTTATTTGTCCACGGAGCCAACCTGTTACTAATCCATCGCGTAAACATCCATTGTGAAAAGCTGTACTTTTATAAAACTCCAAAGGACCAACAATAGGAAACAAACATTTTAATCCGGGTTGAGAAGGATCAATCTTATGCGCTGCAGCTGCCTGCAACTGATTATATCCCAATGCAGATGCACCGAATGTTCCTATAGAACCATTATAAACTAAATCTGTAGTTTCAAAAATTCCATCTCTATTTAAATCAAAATTTCTGATTAACTGATGTTTCACGAATTCTATGGTATTATATCCGTCTTCGTGATTATTTCCATTTCTTGGGTCAGATGGATCTGTAATATCCAAAATATGAGTATAAGTATGATAAGGCGTTTTCTTCCAACTATCTGAATACAAAGGAAGATATGCACCTTGTGAAGTATATCGACCGCGCATATCCTGAACAGCTCCAACATATCCGAGCAAAGCCATCGCAGCACCTTCAAAGTTACCTTTTTTATTATATGGAGTTCGTTCCAATATCATAGGCAATTGATATGGATTTGGGTTTGGTGCTCCATTTATAGAGTCATATATAATATATTGTGCGCCTTTTTGCAATAATACTGCGTGAATAGGTATCTGAATCGGTGGAAATGGATCTGGCAAAAGGCTAAATGAAAGCGTATCATCATAAACAAAGCTATCTTGTAAGATTGGCAGATAAATATCTGTCATTAGCTTTGTTCCGTCCGGCATTGTAAACGGCACTTGTGTTCTTGTCGAAAAATCAGAAATGTCATCTAAAGTTCCGTTAATTTTTTTGCCGGGAATTTCCGATGCTCCTGGAATCGGGAAATACTTAGTTTGAGAGAAAACGGAAAGATTTGTGAGGAGAAAAAGTAAGAGTAAAAATTTGTTTTGCATAGTTATTTAATTGTTTACCTTGAATTTACGATATTTTCACAATATTTTATAATTAAATCTCATTTTTATGGAATTTATTCAAACACCTTTGTGTTATAATTCAAAAATGACAACATAATATGGATTCCATCCTGCATAGTATCTTACATGATATCTCTATCCAACAAGCACTTCTAATCATCTTAAATCTTATTCTTATAGAAAGTTTACTTTCTGTAGATAACGCTGCTGTATTAGCTACTATGGTAATGGATTTACCCAAGGAACAACGCAAGAAAGCCCTTAAATATGGTATTTTCGGTGCTTACGTTTTTAGAGGAATTTGTTTGGTATTGGCGGCTTGGTTAATAAAAATTTGGTGGCTGAAAGCATTAGGTGGACTTTATCTCTTCTATCTATTCGTTCATTATTTTTATACGAAATCAACACCTAAACAGGAAGATGATTTGCTGAATAAAAAAGAAAGTAAATTATATAAATATACTTTCGGGTTATTCGGTAAATTTTGGTCAACCGTAATTTTGGTTGAGATTATGGATTTAGCTTTCTCCATAGATAATGTTTTCGCTGCCGTTGCTTTTACAGATAATTTAATTCTAATTTGCTTAGGTGTATTTATTGGTATCTTAGCAATGCGATTTGTAGCACAATCATTTGTGAAATTAATGGAAAAATATCCTTTTTTAGAAAGAGCTGCTTTTTTAGTAATTGGAATTTTAGGTGTAAAACTTTTGCTGTCAATTCCAGCACATTTCTATCACGATAATCCTACTTTCCAATTCATAGAATCCGAGCATTTTGATATGTTGGTATCCGTAATAACGTTCTTGGTTTTCTTTGTACCGATTATTACTTCTGCACTCTTTAATTTTCCAAAAAGACATATTACAACAGATATTATTGAAGAAAAAGAATAATTTATTTCTTCAATCTATCTTTAAAAACTTTTTCAAATTTTTCGACTTTTGGTTGAATAACGAAACGGCAATAACTTTCGCCTTTGTTTTCGTTATAATAATTCTGGTGGCTTGATTTAGCTTTATAAAAGGCTTCAAATTTTTCTACTTGCGTAACAATTGGATTATCGTAAGCTTTGACTGCATTCAATTCATTGATGATTTCTTCAGCTTCTTTTTGTTGATGTTCATTATGATAAAAAACTGCCGAACGATATTGTGTTCCAACATCATTTCCTTGTCGATTTAATGTTGTTGGATCATGCATAGTAAAAAATATTTTTAGAATTTCGGCAAACGAAACTTTAGTAGTATCAAACGTAATTTGGATTACTTCTGCATGTCCGGTTGTGCCGGTGCAAACTTCTTCGTAAGTTGGATTTGGAACTGTTCCACCTGAAAAACCGGATTCAATTTTTTCTACACCATCTAAACGTTGGAATATAGCTTCCATACACCAATAACAGCCACCGCCTAAAGTGGCAACTTCTAAAGAATTATTCATACTTTTATTTTTTTTTGATTCTGTTTGGATATCATTTTTCTGAGCCTGATGGCAAGCCATACATAGTAAAAAGATACTTAATATTATGCTCATTTTCATTGCATACTTTTTCATCAAACAAAAAAAGTAAATATTTAGTTTGACAAATCTACATTTATTTTAAGATTTGATAGACAAACATAGAAACAATATATGCCGTTCCTGACATATACAAGAATTGGATAATGGGCCATTTCCATGTTTTGGTTTCTCTATGTACAGTGGCAAGTGTACTCATACATTGCATGGCAAATAAATAAAACAGAACTAAAGATAATGCCACCGGCATAGAAAATACAGGCTCTCCGGCTGCATTTTTTTCTTGTTTTAATTTTTCTTTTATGGTTAAATTATCAGCGTCTTTGCCAATAGAATATAAGGTTGAAATAGTGCCTACAAAAACTTCTCGCGCAGCAAAAGAAGTAATTAAGGCAATGCCTATTTTCCAATCAAAACCAAGTGGTTTAATAACCGGTTCTATAATATGCCCAAGTATTCCGGCATAAGAAGCTTCTAATTTTTTAGATGCAATATGCAAATTCGTTGTGGCAGAATCGTATTGCATGAGTGATGATTCTATCGTGGCCACCGCAACCGCTTCTTTCATTTTTTTTGGAGGACCAAAACTTGCCAGAAACCATAATACCAATGATACTAATAAGATTACCTTTCCGGCACCGAACACAAAACTGCTCACTTTATCATTCAAAGTATAAAAAACATTTTTCCAATGCGGCATCTTATATTCCGGCAATTCCAACATCAAATAGGATGACTCTTTAGCTTTTAATATTTTCTTGAAAATGTATGCAGCCGTAAGTGCAGCTATAATTCCAATAAGATATAATGCCATAAAAACTAATCCTTGCGAATTAAAAATACCGATTTTATAACTCGGCACAATAAATCCGATTAATACAGCAAATACAGGAATTCGCGCTGAGCAACTTATAAACGGCGTTACTAATATGGTTATCAAACGTTCTTTTTGGTTGCTGATGGTTCTTGTACTCATAATTGCCGGAATCGCACAAGCACCGCCGGAAATTAAGGCAACTATACTTCGACCATTCAATCCAAATTTCTGCATTATATTATCGAACATATAAACCGCGCGCGACATGTAGCCAATTTCCTCTAATAAAGTAATGAGCAAAAATAAAATCGTTATTTGAGGAACAAAGATGACAATACCTCCAATGCCTGGAATGATGCTTTCTACTAATAATCTGGATAAAATATTTTCCGGCAAAATGGATTTTATTAGCATTGAGAGTGCTGTAAATTTGTTATCTATCCAATCCATTGGTATGGTTGACCAAGCAAAAATTGCTTGAAAAACAAACAACATCAAACCAAAAAATATAATCGGACCCAAATATTTATTGGTAACAACTGCATCTATTTTATCGGTTATCGATTTGGCTTTAGCAAACGATTTTCGCAACACATCACGAACTATTGGCGAAAACAATTCATAGCGTTGCATGATTTCATTTAATTGAGCATCGATGCTGTTAAAGTTATTTTGTTCAATTATTTTTTCAATAGCAATTTTATTTTCTTGAGATAGAAAAGTTGATTTTTTTGCATGATGTACCAATTGCAAAGCGTGATAATCATTTCTTGCCGGAATTATTTTTTGTAGTTCGGTGGCAACATCTTTTTCTTTTTCTGTTATAGGAAAAAATGAAGTAGATGTAAGCGTTGAGTTTTCTTTTAATATAGCCGACATCGAATCCTTAATCTGTTCTATTCCGGCTCCTGTTCTTCCATTTATTTTTATGCATTTTAATCCGAGCGTTTTTTCTAATTTTTTATCATCAAAAACAATATTTTGTTGCTCGGCGATATCATTCATATTACAAGCGACAACGATAGGAAAATGCAGATCCATAAGTTGCGTCAACAACAAAAGATGGCGCTCCAAATGAGTAATATCTAAAATGTAAATTATAGCATCTGGATAATCTTTGTTGTTGGTATCTATTAATGCATTTACGGCAATTCGCTCATCTAAAGAAGTTGGATACAAACTGTATGTTCCGGGCAAATCAATGATTTGAACTTCTTCATTTGGATTTAATTTAGTTAATCCACTTTTTCGTTCCACTGTAACGCCCGGGAAGTTTCCTACTTTCTGTCGTAAGCCGGTTAAGTGATTAAACAACGAAGATTTTCCGGCATTAGGATTTCCGAGTAATGCAATTTTTTTTATCCTTTCAGCCATTTGTAATTAAGACGTGTTTTGCTTCGTTTCTTCTCAAAGCAACATAATGATTTTCAGTTCTGACATAATATGCACCGCCAAATGGAGCTTTACGAACCACAGAAATAGACGCACCCGGCAATAAACCCATTGCCATCAGCTTGCAAGCTACTGCATTATCAGAATATTCTGTAATAATCGCTGATTCGCCTAAATGGAGTGTCGTGATATTTTTCAACGAAATTTTATTTAAAACTGTTCTAAATAGCAAAAATACAAGCTAATTATCGAAAATAGGCGAATTTAAGATTTGTTCATAAAAGAATACCTAAGATTAGTTAGTGCGAGCTGATTTATGCCGGATTTATTGTATGTATGTAATATCGATTAGCACGTGCAAAAGTGCCTAAATCATTAAAGCGAACACCTTGTTCTTGCATTACTTTATGCGCTTTTGTAGCCGTGAATTGCCTGATATAAAAAGTTTCATTCACTACAAAATGATGAATGGCATGTGTGCTACCGAAATTGAAACAAAATATTTGGAACGGAATAAAATACCATTTATTGAGCACTTGCGTTTGTTGCATGATATTACCACTTTCTACATCGCCGTAATAGTGCATATTAGATGTGATAAAATGCAAGCAAAACATTCGGAATAAATTTGGGATAATTAAAATGGCAACTAAAGGATTTATCCATTTCATTTGGTTGGTAATAAATGTTGAACTTTGATAATTTAATTGAAAAATATCAGCTATAAAAACAATAAAATAATGTGCTAAAAAGAAATACCAAATAAAATACAACGCTAATGTAAATGGCAACATTCCGTACAGTTTTACTTTTTTAAAATTCAAGGCTTGCTCTTTAGTAAGCTCACCTGATTTTACAGCATCAATAATATCTTTTCTGATAATAGCTGCGCGCAATATGCCTCCAAATAATAAATCTGCAATAGTTATTAATCGTTTAAAACTCCATTTTTCGCCGTTGGTTAATCCGCGTTCTTCTACATCCGTTTTTGTGCCTGAAACGCGATGATGATGAAAATGAATATCTCTGCGAAACCAAGGATTGATGGTCATTGGACGAAAAATCCAAACGCCTAACATCATCAGGTTATGCATGAATTTGTTTTTTTTGAAATACATGAAATGAATTAAATCGTGTTCTAATTCATGTAATAAAGAAGTCCAAAATGCAACAGACAAAACAAGCACCAACAACGGCATTTTTTCTTGTAAGTATAAAACTGCCGATACAATAATCATCGCAATAGAGAAAGAAAAAATAAAAAATCCGATAGCATTTTGATGTTTTAAAAAGGGAAATCTTGCTCGGATTTCTTTGCTTGCCAATTGTACTTCTTTGCGAATAACTTTCGTTTTTTGTTCGTCGTTACTTGTAAAGCTTGTAGATGCTATCTCTGCTGTTGTATTCATAGTGTTTATTAAAATTAGAACATCAACAGAATAAAAGAAACTTTTAAGCAAAAAAATTAACAGTAAACAAACACGAAACAAACTTTCTGCGTGGAAATTATCCTTCGTTAATTGTATTGGAAGAATTTATCTTATCTCTTGCTAAATCTACAATTTGTTGGATTTGTTGTTCTAAAGTCAAAAATGTTGTATCCATTTCTATGGCATCAGCCACGCGCGTCAAAGGTGAATCATCTCTTGTAGAATCTATTTTATCGCGATGTAATAAGTTGGCTTTTAATTCTTCCAAAGGAAATAATTTTCCTGTTTTGCGAAGCAATTCATCTTGTCTTCTTTTTGTTCGAATGTCAATATCAGCGGTCATAAAAATTTTCAGTTCAGCATCTGGCATTACCACACTTCCAATATCTCTACCTTCCATTACTACACCTTTTTGAGTTGCCATTTTTTGTTGTTGCTCTACCAATTTTCGGCGTACATTACTCATGGCTGCTACTTCTGAAACGATAGCTGCGACACGTGGCTGACGAATTTCTTGTTCTACATCTTCTCCGTTTAAGAAAGTATGAAAAACTTGCTCCACTTTTTTAAACTCAATGGAAATATTCGGCAATGCTTTTTCAATTCCTTCAAGATTATCTATATCTATTAAGTGCCTTTGAAAATATAAAGTAACGGCTCTATACATTGCGCCTGAATCTATATAAATATATTCCAAAATTTTTGCAACACGTTTTGCTGTGGATGATTTTCCACAAGCCGAATAACCGTCGATGGCAATGTTTATTTTATAATTTGATGATTTGATGGTTTGATGATTTTTATAGTTTTTAAATTAAATTCTGCTTTTAATTATCAAATTAGCACATTTTCAAATTACCAAATTACTTTGCTTTTTTCCCAAACTCATCTAATTTTATTCGCAATGTAAGTTGATGATCGCTGCCGGCTTTGTGATATTGCGCATAAGCATAATCAAACGCAAATTGTTTGATGTTCACGCCAAAACCGGCAGAAATACCTGCAAATCCTTTTTTCTTGCCGACACCTAATTCTTGTCTGCGCAGGTGATTATATCCGAATCGAAGTCGCACAGGTTTTCCGGCTTGTATCTCTGCGCCAAAGCTTATATGTCTAAAAATATTATCGACAACTTCTAATCCTTTACTTTTCTTTTTTGGTGTTCCAAACAACGTATTTTGTTCCTCTTCTTCCGGGAAACTCAAATCCCAAACTTGCAAATCGTGTGCAGTTACAGAAATGGTAATCGGAATTTTTTTAAATCTTTTTGAAAAAGAAAAATCTAATTGAATTGGTAATTTTTGTCTGCCCGATTCTTTGATATAGGGTTTCATTTCTACACCGGCATTGCGCACAATAGCAGCAAAGGTCCAATTTGTTTTTGGATTGTGATAACCAATGGCTACATCGGTGGCAAAACCCAAAGAAGTATATCTTTCTAAATGTGAAACGATAAATTTTAAATTAATGCCGTAATAAAACTTGCGCAAACTTCTACCAATACCAACTTGAAAATTAAAATCTGCTGCGCGAAATGTTCCGGTTGGATTGCCTGCCGGATCTCTGCCATCAAATTTTCCGTAAGAAGCAAACTGCATGGTATAAGCAATCGCCGATTTTATTTTCGGATGATAATAAGCAAACGTAATATTTCCGATGTTAGATTTATCTGTATAAAATGAGTTGGAAATGGATAGTTGTTTGTGAAAGGAAGAATCAATAAAACAAGGATTTGAAATGGCTAAAGAAATGTCGGCATCTTTTGTATTTTTTATACTTTGCAAGCCTCCACCTAATGCTTCCATACGTGCAGAAGTTGGAAACTGCAGAAAATCATAAATATTCTCGCCGCCAATTTGTGCTGACGAAAATTGTATGATAAAAAACAAACATGATATGACGAAAATCCGTTTCAAAATAATGTTACAAGTTAATTAGATTTATAGCATTTTCAAATCTTCAAATTAACTAATTTTCAAATTAATACTTCGTCCCAATCTTTCCAGACAACTTCGTAATTTTTTGAACGTATCATTTGTGCTATTTCTTGTGGTGTACGTTCGTCATTCGTTTCAAATTGTTTAAGTGCATGCGAATCCGAATAACCGCCCGGTTCTGTTTTGCTGCCGGCACTCATTGAGGTAATTCCAAACGGCAAAATCGCATCTCTAAAAGCTGGTCGTTCTCTTGTAGAAAGTGATAATTCTACATCTGGAAAACAAATGCGGTAAGCACAAATTAATTGCAATAATTCTTTTTCTGTTAAAGTTGATTTTGGCTGAAATTCACCTTCGTGTGGTCGTATGCGCGGAAAGGAAACTGAGTATTTAGATTGCCAATACGTGCGTTGTAGATAATCTAAATGCACAGCATTGAAGTAGCTATCCACGCGCCAATCTTCTAAACCTAACAACACGCCAATTCCTATTTTGTGAATGCCGGATTTTCCGATTCTGTCCGGCGTTTCCAAGCGATAATCGAAATTGGATTTTTTTCCTTTAGGATGATATTCTTTATACGTTTCTCGATGATACGTTTCTTGATATACTAAAACAGAAAATACGCCGGCTTCGTTCAAACGTTCGTATTCATGTTGTTCTAAAGGTTGTACTTCTATGGAAACTTGTGAAAAATGTGGACGAATCAATTCTACGGCATGTACTAAATAATCAATGCCAACATATTTATTATGCTCGCCGGTAACCAATAAAATATTATCATATCCATACGATTTTATGATTTCAATTTCTTGAAGAATTTCTTGATCGGTCAACGTTTTTCTTGGAATATGATTGGTATAACTAAAGCCACAATAGGTGCAAATATTCTGACATTCATTGCTAAGATACATCGGAATATACAACTGCATATTTTTGCCGAAACGCTCTTGTGTAATGCGTTGACTTAGCTGTAGCATTTCATTTAAAAAAGGAAAAGCAGCAGGTGAAATTAAAGTAAGAAATTTTTCTAAAACAGAAATTTTGCCGATAGAAGAGTTAAAAATTGTTTGAACTTCATGTTCTCGTACACGCGTAATAGAAGTAAGAACTTCTTCCCATTGAAATGTATTTAGCTTATCTGAAAACATTGATATTTTACACTATTTGTATGGTGACAAGATGTAAAAGTACGTTAGTTATTCACATTTCACGCTTAGCACACGCATAAATAGTAAAATATTAACAAGCATAAAAGCCTAAAAGTTATTAATTTTATACTTGTTAATAGTCATTTTATATATGGTTAGATTTTACATTTTTTTATTTTTTATTTTCTTCACTTCTACTTTAAAAGGGGCAACATATTCTGAAAATTTTGATGTTGCCGGAAATTGGGGTGGAGATATGAGCGGATATTCAACTGACAAAACTTACTCAAGGAGTGGACACCCTGTTGTTTTTGCTTGTTCAAATGATGCCCTACGAGAAACAGCAGGTACACAAGATTCCTATTATAAAACAAGATCTAACTCCGATTATGCTTGGAGAATACGAAATTCAGGTAGTGGTAGTTGGACAGCGACCATTGCCAGTGGTGGCGTTGGTACTTTTTCTGTTTATGTAAGAAGATGGGACAATTCACCAGACCCGAACTATGTATGTGAATATAGTATCGACAACGGTGGTAGTTGGACTTCGGTTCAAACCATAAACAACGCATGGTTAGGCAGTAGTGATTACAAACAAATTACAGGAACAATAAACACCTCTAACGGTGCAGGCGCTTCTGATGATATAATTATAAGAATAAGAAGAAGTGGTGGCGAACGCTTAATGATTGACGATTTTGAGATGACCGATTACGCTTCAACTACTTCTCCAGAAATCCAACTACAGCAACCTGTCGGTACAGATGTTGCTTGCGGATTTTCTTATGATTTTGGCTCGGCTGCAGTAGGCACTAATACAGACTTAACCGTTAGAATTAAAAATACCGGAACTGCTACTTTAAACATTTCCGGTGCAGCATTGAGTGGAACGAATGCTGCCGAATTTTCAATACAAACAGTTCCGGCTTCTACTGTTGCAACAAGCAGTTACACCGATATGGTAATTCGTTACACGCCACAAGTTTTTGGAACAAAAACAGCAACATTAACCATTAGCTCTGACGATGCCGATGAAAGTAGTTGTACTATCGACTTAACGGCTTCAGCTTATTATAATTCTTGTACAGAATTAATTATTTCAGAATATGGCGAACCAACTTCAGGGAATGGAAAATATATTGAACTCTATAATGGTACAAGTGCTTCTATCGACCTTGCCGATTATCAATTATGGAGCGTAAGTAATGGTGGAACTTGGCCCGAAAATACACTCAGTTTAAGTGGAACTTTGGCATCCGGAGCAACATACGTTGTAGCAAACAATATTACAGATGTTCCTGGTGCAGATACTTATAATCCTACTTTTTGTAATTGGAATGGCGATGATGCCGTAGGCTTGGCAAAAAATGTAGGTGGTATATATTATTTAATTGATGCAATTGGTAGAGATGGTGCTGATCCTGGAAGTGGTTGGGTAGTTGCAGGCATTTCTAATGCTACAGAAGGTCATACGTTATTGAGAAAATCATCAGTCAATATTCCGGATACGAATTGGACTAATTCTGCCGGTTCAAACGCTTCTAATTCGGAGTGGTTAGTTCGTAATTACCAACTTAATAATATAGGTTGCAACGTCAATGCTTGTTTAATTTCTACTTCAGTCGGTTTTGATGTTGCAAGTGCAAATGTAACGGAAGCAAATACGAATGTTACAGTAAATGTTACTATGAGTAGTGCACCAACATCTACAGTAAATGTAATTGTGAGTGATGCATTATTGGGAACAGCAACAAGCGGAACAGATTATTCAACCTTTAGTGATGCCACGCTTACCTTTACACCGGCAGAATCTTATCCGAACACCAAAACAGTTACTCTAAATATTTTAGACGATGCTATTCCGGAATCAAATGAAAATATTGTATTAAATGTAGATGCACAATGTGGCGCCTTGATTTCTAATGATGCTTATTCTTTAACTATCATCGACAATGAACCGCCCGAAGGACTTATCATCAACGAATTTGGACAAGGCTCCTCAGAACAAGAATACATTGAATTGGTAGTAGCCGGAACGCCGGGCACAACCGTTGATTTGCGCGGTTGGATTGTTGACGATAATAGTGGAATTTTTTCGGGTGGATTTGGTAGTCAGTTAGGAATTGCGGAAGGACATATCAAATTTTCAGATATTTGCACTTGGGAAAAAGTGCCTGTTGGTTCCATTATTTTAATTTATAATGCCAGCGATAAAAATCCATATATTACTGTGGCAGATGATCCAACCGATGCCAACCTCGATTATTTGTATGTTGTAGGCATTGAAAGTTTCTCTAATTGCGCATCTGCCACATCCAATCTTTATTTTTCATCAGATTGCATAAAACCAAACAATTCATCTTATGACCAATACACTCCGGCAGTTTATACTAATGCCGATTGGCATACCATGCAATTTAGAAATGCCGGCGATGCCGTACAAGTGAGAAGTAGCAATGGCGGATTTTTCCAAGGAATTTCTTATGGCGATAAAGGAAGCGGTTCAGATTGTAGTGGTTGTGCATTAAATCTTTCCAATCATCCGGATTATAGTATTTACGGTAGCAATGCACTTTACTTTGATTTTATCGGGTCAAATACTATTCGTACTTATTTGTTTGAAAATACCATCTCCAACGATTTTCGAAATATCAATAATTGGGACACCGCTTATGTTGTTGGTACAAAAGAAACACCTGGCACTTTTAATGGCACTAACAATCAAACTTGGATAGAATCGCTAAGGACACCTTTTGATGTAGTAATGGATGATCAAAGCTATACATGCAATTTGCGCGCGTATGAAAGTCGGTTTTATTTAGATAATAACGACGACATTATTTATTGGATAAAGAATAATACTTCAACCGATCATGGTTCATTTACGGCTGCTACCATCATTCATGATGATGCAACCGCCGGAAAAGGTTTCCAAAATACCAACTTATATGGTATTCCTTTATTTATGCAAAAAACATTTACAGCAACGCCAACTACAACGAGTGGTGCTAATTATAAAATCAAATTCTTTGTTTCCACGCAAGAATTACAAGATTATTGCGATTACATCAATCCTATTTTAGATAGCATTTTTGGAATTAATGCACATCATAACCATACACCTGCAGAAGTAGTCGGACATATCAAAATTTACAGAACTTCCGGCACCGACAGAGCTTGGAGCGTTACCACGGATGCACAGGCACAAATCGTACAGCCTGTAGTTGGTACATATAATGGTTACACTACGTTTGAATATGATGGCTTTACCGGATTTTCCGGTTATGCTTTGGGAGACATCGTAACGCCAAGAATTGGATTGCCTGTTGAACTAACCGAATTCAAAGCAAATTGCGAGGATATGTCTATAAAATTAAATTGGACTACAGCATCTGAAAAAAACAGCGATTATTTCGAAATACAACGTTCTTCAGATGGCATCCATTTTACAACTATCGGAAAAATAGCAGCAGCAGGAATCTCGAATGAAATTAGACACTATGAGTTTTTGGATAAAAATCCAACTATTGATGCCAACTATTATCGACTTAAACAACAAGATATTGGCAATGCAACACCAACACTTTCTTACGTTGTAAAATCAAGTTGCGATGATATGGAAGATAATTTAATTGATGTTTTCTACAATACTTACAATGGAATTACTTTCAATATTTTCAGCACCAAAAACGAGAAAATGGATATTTCTGTATTTGATATTTCCGGACAATTATTACACCAAGAAAATAGACAAATAAATAATGGATATTCCACTTTTTCCTTAAACATGAAAAATCAACTTGCTGATGGAATCTATATTGTTAAAATTATCGGCAATCAGTTCATTTCAAAGAAAATTATGGTACACTAAAAATCGGCATTTTTCTCATTTTTTGATTTTTGTAGGTTGATTACAAGGTTTTAGCTATTTAACGTCAATAGTATCCCTAAATGTTTCCCTATTCTCCAAGAAATCTTCATTTGGAATTGTGACAAATTTAACTTGACGATTGTCCATTTATTAATTATTTTAAACTAAATTTGATGTCCGACTATTTAAAAATTTATATTATACAATTTATAATTTATACCTATGCATAGATTTTACACGTTCTTCTTGTTTTTATTTATTTTATTATTGAGTGATAAGTTATATGCAACTACATATACGCATACTATCACATCATCTACATATAGTTCAAGCCCACAAACTAAAACACTTTCAAGTGTAGATTGGACTTTAACAAATAATGGAAGTTATTATGGGTATGACAGCACCAAAGGACAACAAGTAGGTTCAGGTAGTTATCCTGCAACATCAATGTCCTTAAGTACATCCGGCATTTCAGGTACCATAACAGCTGTAAGAATTACTACTTCCGGTGCATCGTCAGTTATTGCAAATGTTGCAGTAAACATAGGTGGTAGCGCATTTGGCGGAGCTGCTCAGTCTATTTCTTCTACTAGTACAGAATATACATTTAGTGGTTCTAGTTCAGGTACTATAAGTATTAATTGGTCTCAAACTTCTTCTAAAGCATTATATTTTAAAAAGATAGAAGTAGATTATACTATTTCTGGCAATACCGTCACTTTTAAAGCCAATGGTGGCGTTGGTTCTGATTACACACAAACAGAATCATCTTCAACAGCCTTAACTGCTAATACATTCACGAGAACATGTTATTCTTTTTCTAAATGGAATACTGCCGCAGATGGCAGTGGCACAGACTATGCCGATGGTGCAACCTACAGTTTTGCAGCAGATATGACCTTGTATGCACAATGGACTTCCACATCGCATACTGTTACGTTTAATGCTAATGGCGGAAGTGGTACTATGTCTAACCAAACAGCCTGTACAACAACAGCACTTACTACCAATTCCTTTACGCGTTCCGGCTACACATTTGATGGTTGGGCAACATCGCCTTCAGGTAGTGTAGCTTACGCCGATGGAGCCAATTATAATTTCTCGGCAGATATAACATTATATGCAAAATGGTCAGTGTATGTTGGACCATGTCATTCGGAGAATTTTTCTAATATTGGCACTTCAAGCTCTTATGGTTCAAGAACATGGTCAGGAGTTGGCGGAACTTGGTCGGCAACAGACGCTAGAGAAGACCAAACAATTAATGGAAAAGCAATTACAATTAAGAGTGGAACTTTAACTTCTCCAACTTTTACAGATGGTGTTGGAAGTATCACACTTACAACAAAATTCCCATTTTCGGAAAGTAGCGGTGATTTAACTATTAAGGTAAATGGAACAACAGTTGGAACGGTATATTATGCTGATATGACAGGCAAAACTCCAATTACAAAAACATTTACGGGTATTAATATTTCGGGAAGTGTGGCTATTACAGCTACTTCAACAGGTGCAAGATATTGTATAGATGATTTTAATTGGACATGTTATAATGGTCCCGAAATAAACATAAAAGGTAATAGCACATCTATTGTAGATGGCGACAATACACCGGATTTAGCCGACCATACTGACTTTGGTAATGCGGATGTTTCCGGCGGAACCGTAGTGCGTACATTTACCATTGAAAACACAGGCGCTACTACTTTAAACTTAACCGGAAGTTCACCTTATGTAACTATTGGTGGTACAAATGCAGCTGATTTTTCTGTAACTTCAATCCCATCCAATTCTATTTCGGCTTCAAGTTCTACCACCTTTCAAATCACATTTAATCCAAGTGCTATCGGAACTAGAACAGCCACTATCAGCATCGCCAATGATGATGCAGACGAAAATCCATATAATTTTTCCATCCAAGGAACAGGCGTAAACAGCAATCAATCTGATATTATCCGAAATACATCTTATACAGAATCATCTAACCACGATTACACATCATATCAAGCGAATCCTATTTCATCTACATCCAATTCAATCGGTGTTTTTAAAATGACCATTCGCGATGGCGGTGGTTCATCAGATGCGGATGCTTTAGGAACGGAATTGACTGCTATTACATTCAACGTTACCAATATTGATAATATACGTTCTGCAGCCTTGTTTGGAGGTGCATCGCAAACTACATTAATTAATAATGCTCCAAGCATCAATGTGGGTGCAGGCACGATCACTTTCACTGGTTTAAGTGGCACCAACGTTACTGCATCTGATAATGGTACGCAAGATATTACCTTGCGCGTGTCGTACTTAACTACTGTTACTGATAACGAGCAATTGCAATATACCATTGCTGCTGCTACAGCCAATACAAGCGGTTCGGTATTTGCAGCTTCCGATGCAGGCGGTGCACAATCAAGTACAACAGGTGACAGAAACAGAATTGAAGTTACAGCGACTAAATTGGCATTTTTACAACAACCATCAACAACAACAGTCAGCAGTGTGATGTCGCCTGCACCTAAGGTACAAGCTGTAGATGCCAATAATAATTTAGATTTAGATTATACAACAAATATCAGTATCACATCTACCGGAACGATGACAGGAGACCCAATTTCTGTGTCAGCCTCTGCAGGTGTGGCAACGTTTAGTTCGGTAGTACATACCGTAGCCGGAACAGGATATACTTTAACTGCTACATCCGGTTCATTAATGAGTGCAGTTAGTTCAAATTTTGATATTATCACGTTTACATTTGCTACCGGCGATTTCCGACCAAAATATGCTACAGATTTATCTTATAATGGCGATTGGGAATATTACAATGGTTCTGCTTGGGTTGCTGTGCCGGACGGAAAAGCTCCTCAAAATACCAGCACCACCATAAACAGAGTGCTTATTACAGATTATGTTACTGGTGGAGGAAATACATCTCATGCATACAATTGTGATTTTATCATATTTAGTGGCGCCGAATTAGAATTACAAGATGATGATGCAACTCCTGCTGCAATAATGATAGCTGCAGGAAAAAAATTAGAAGTATTGTCGGGCGGACAACTTACCATTACCGGAGACTTTGCAGTAAATTCTTCCGGAAATTTAATAGTGCGCGAAGGCGGCAAAATGTTGATTGATCAAAACTCCATAACAAATGACCATCCAATGTGGGACGGCGTGGAATTATTTGAAAATAATTCTACAGTAGAAATAAAAAATTGGGATTTTTCGGCTTCGGCAACAGCTGCCAGTTTAGTAAATATATCAACTGCCATTACAAGTAATGCAAATGGTTGGAAATTTGGGAATTTAATTTATGATGTAAATACCGGAACGGAAAATTGGGCAATTATTGGAGGCCCTGTTGGAATCATAAATTTAGTACAAAATGATTTTCAAATTACCAATAGTGCAACTTCGAAATACTTTATAACCGGTGTAACCAATAAAACTACTTACAATGGGTTTGTGGTAAACGGGAATATGATCATTCATGATGGAAGTTTTGCTTTCGGTTCAAGTTATAGCGCAGATGCTTTCGATCACCGAGTTACAATAAACGGTAATTTTATATACGATGGAAATGATTCTTTGCGCACACATTATATAGGAAATAAAGTACCAACTGCAATAAATGGAACAGTGAATATTAAGGGTAATTTTTATGTAAATAATACAGCTGTTTATTTTGGAAGTGGGAAAGCAAGTGATAATACTGTTTTAGGAATCAATATGAATGGCGATTCCATCCAAGAATTAAAAATATATCCAACAGTGGTTGCCGTTCCTATTACAATAAAATCCGGTGCATCGGTTGTGCAGAAATCGTATGATATCACGGTAAATTCTCTTGCTTCTGTAACAACAGCATTTTCAGTAGAAAATGGCGCTACCTACAATTGGAGTTGGGCAGATGACAACACAACTCCGTTAGTTATAAAACTAGCTGGTAGCTCTTCCGGTACAAATAAATTTGTTTCAGCACAAAATGCTACATTAAAAATTACACATAGTCATGGCTTAATGGCTGACCCATCTGTAGATGCTTCCGGAAATGTACAAGGCATTTCTAAATCAAATCGAGATATCAATTCATTAGCAACTTTCTGGTATATAGGGAAAACGAACCAAAATACAGGCGACTGCTTAGGAACATCTTCTAATGGCAAACAAATTATTTGCGATTTATTAGATAATAATAAACAGCTAACACTTACTACACAAACAGGATTAACAAACAATACCAGTGTTAGTGGAACAGGCGGAAAATTAGATATACGTAAAGGTCAATTTATCGAAACAACAACGGCATATATTGATGGCTCTACCGGAACTTTATATATGGAACCCGGAACTTTATATAAAATCACAAAAGGTAGTAGCGATACAACAAGCGCAAAAACCGATCATATTCCAAGAATGGACGGCAACTCCTTTAAATATATATTGAACGGTGGAACAATAGAATTAGCCGGAACAGGAACTAACGCTTCGCAGATGTTACGAGCAGATGATGCCGATTACGATTATCACAATATCACATTCTCCGGTAGTAATACGTTAGGCACTAACTTTAAATTCTTGTCTGACATTACCACTGTAACAGACTCATTATATATTACCGGTTCTGCCATTGTAGATTGCAGAAATGCATCCGGTGTAGCAACATCTTTCGTTGGAAATGGTGGCTTAGTGATGGATGGCGGAAGATTGAGAATTAAAAAATTAAATACACCAAATCCGGAATTAATAGGCGACAACGTAGCTTATAAATTGACTAATGGTACAGTTGAATTTTATGGTTCAGGAGCAACGCAGCAACAGCAAATTAGAGGAAATTACAGAACATCAAGTCCGGTTAAAATCAACTATTATAATATTGAAGTAAATGCTGATGCAGCTAACTTACAAACATTTTCATCTACACCAAGTTCTTCTCAATTAAGTAGTGTTGGTAATGTAGATATGAATTCCAGCTTTGAATTAACCGGAACTTTGAATGTAAATGCACCAGCCGTTTTCCGTATGGATCAAACTGATTTTATTGATAATGGAACAGGCACATCACAAGCAATCAACATAAAATCCGGTGCCGGTTTATTATATGCTAATGAGAATGGCATTAAAACTTCAGGAACCGGCATCAACGATGGAAACATTAGAACTTCCGGAACAAGAAGTTTTTCTACTACAGCAAAATATGGATTTGTAAGTAGTAACGATATGGTTTCAGGCAATGGTTTACCTTCTACCGTTGCCGGTTTATATATGTACAAAAACTACTTTAAAAATACTGTAACGCTGAATAATGGAGGAACAACAGTTATCGGAACTCTAGGATTGCAAAAAGGTCGATTAATCTCATCAGATGCTCAAAAAGTTACTTTATCTAGTGTGGCTACATCCGATATAAAATCACCTGCAAATGTTGGTGGCGTACAAGATATGGGTTACGACAGTAGTTATGTGTCTGGAAAAATGGGACACAATTCCAACTCAACTTCAGAAATGATTTTCCCAATTGGCAGTGATTCAATTTATGGGCCATTCGCATTAACACCAAAAAATAGTTCAGGTCAAACATATAACGGAGAATACACGAGTGCAGGTTTCGGAATTTATACTTTAGACCCGGCAAATTCTCCACAACTCGACCATGTGAGCTTAGTGGAATATTGGACAATTAATTCTTCCATCACTCCTTCTTCAAATGATGATGCCAAAATCAAATTATTCTGGAGAACGCATAGTGATGTTGGTCCATCCAACTCTGAATGGAGTCAATTACGTGTAGTGCATTTTGATGGAACAGATTGGAATACGGAAGGCAACTCACCAACTTTCCATCCGGCACCAACTTCTGCTTGGGGTTGGTTAGAATCAGATATTAATTGTGCCAACTTCTCTCCTTTTACATTAGGCACTTTAACTTCGTTAAATCCGTTACCAGTAGAATTAACCAGCTTTAATGGAATATGTAATGATGGTGCTGTACAAATAAATTGGAGTACAGCTTCAGAAAAAAATAGTATAGCATTTTTAATTCAACGCGCTACAAATGGTGTCGACTTTACAACAATTGCTACTATTCCGGCAGCAGGAAATTCTAATCAAATACAGCATTATTCTACTCTCGACTCGACAGCTACCACATATAACAATTACTATCGTTTAATTGAAGTAGATATTTACGGAAATCAAACTATTTATTCGTTTATACAAGTACGATGTAGCGAAGTAAATGGCTTCCATGTTTTTTATAATCAACCGAAAGTTGTGGTAGAAGTAAACTCAACAACAAACAAACAAGTTGCGGTCAATGTATATGAAGTTTCCGGCAAATTAGTTCATCATGAAAATAAACAAATTTTGCGTGGATATAATCGTTTTGATTTAGGCATAAAAAATAAATTAGCTGATGGCATTTATATCATCCAATTAATAGATGATTATAAAATAAATGCATCAAAAATCTTTATCCATTAACTTTAAAACTACTACTATACACGAGAAGCACTACAATTGTAGTGCTTCTTTTTTTGTCTGATTTCTCTAATTAGGTTAGTTTATTAAAATAGTATTTTGAGTTAGAAAAATTTCTATTATGTAAATTTTCTGTTTTCTTTTGAGGAGATGTGGTTGAATTTGCTCTCTTGCCTAAAAAATAAATAACTATCAAGATAACAGCCACAAGTATTAAAGCAAAATAGGCAATACTTCGTGCTACTTTTCGAACTCGTGTGTCAAAATTTTCCTGTTCCATAGTATTATGATTTTATTTTAAAAAGCGTATTTCTGACGCATGTGTAGTAAAATTAATTTATAAAAATCAATTTTGATATTAAGAATACTATTTAGGAATGGAATTATTGCAAAGTATCTAAAATTGAAGAAATTGGACTACTCGCCTGCGCTATTTCCGAAATTCCGGCAAGTTTTGCTTCGTAAGCCATTCTACCTGCAAGTACGGCAAGTTTAAAAGCAGTCGCCATTTCCACCGGATTATACGCAATAGCAATGGCTGTATTGACCAACACTGCATCGGCACCTAATTCCATGGCAAGTGCAGCATGTGAAGGCGCTCCAATTCCGGCATCTACAATAACCGGAATATTACTTTGCTCGATGATAATCTTCAAAAATTCTTTAGTTTCTAAACCTTTGTTGCTTCCAATCGGCGAACCTAATGGCATCACAGCTTGCGCACCAACATCTTCCAATCGTTTGCACAAAACCGGATCAGCGTGAATATATGGCAATACAATAAAACCTAATTTTACTAATTCTTCAGTTGCTTTCAAAGTTTCTACAGCATCGGGCATTAAGTATCTTGGATCGGGATGGATTTCTAATTTCACCCAATTGGTTTCTAAGGCTTCGCGTGCTGCTTGCGCAGCAAACACCGCTTCTTTTGCATTACGCACGCCACTGGTATTTGGCAATAAATTGACCGCCGTATTCTTTAAATAACTTAAGATATTGTCTGTTTGATTTTTTAAGTCGATGCGCTTTAATGCCATCGTAACCAATTCGGTTTCTGAAGCAATTACGGCGTCTTGCATTATTTGTGGCGAACCAAATTTTCCCGTTCCCAAAAACAAACGAGAACTAAATTTTTTTCCTGCTATTTGTAGTTCGCTTGGCATAGAACAAAGTTAGTTGTTTTTATGCTTTATCACATATTTTCGGTCATTACTTTCAATTCTTTTGCCGCATCTTTTAAAGTTACTTTTGGATTATAGCCAAAATCGTGCTTGGCTTTGTCGATGTCGCCGGCAATATCGTAATCAAATTTTCCGGCAGCATGTATGGTTGGATGTAAGTAATTAAATTTTCCCAAGAAAGTATCCAAGCCTTCAAAGCATCGACACATAAATTTAGGAATATAAAATGGTTTATAGGAAACATTCAAAGCTGATGCAATTTCTGAATAAATGTTATCTACTGTTGGATGTGGTTGGTCGTTGCCAATCCAATACCAATTTCCAAAAGTTGCCGGATTATTTTCTACTTCAAAAAATGCAGAAATAATATTGTCTGTATGAGAAATACTGCGCAAGTTTTTTCCATTACCAAAAACTATTTGTTTAGGCCAATAAAACATATTGACAAACGTAAGCTGACGTGCCGGCGCAAACGGACCAAAGAACCAAAATCCACGCAACGAAGTGCCGTTTATTTTTCCTTCTTTCGTTTTATCCAACACATATTTTTCGGCTAAGTATTTGCTCTTGCCATAATTTTTATAAGGCGATGCTTGCGTGTGTTCATCAAATATGCGTTTATCTTTTGTGCCATGTCCGCAAGTAGAATCGGTGGACATAAACACAAAGCGTTTGACATTATTAGCGATACAAGCATCGACTAAAATTTTTGTTCCTTCTTCGTTGACTTTATATAAAACATCAATATTTTTTGGATAGATAGCGCCGGCTAAATGAAAAACCGTGCTTACGTTCTTTACTACTTCGTTGACTTGTTGCGGATTGGTAATATCGGCATAAACGATTTCAAAATTTCCCGGCAATTGCAACAAACCTTTAAAACGCGGTTCCATCATAATGCGCACTTTTCTGTTGTTTTGATATTGCCCAAATCTATCGCCATTAATTAAAATATCGACCATTCTATTACCCAACCATCCCGGAATTCCTGTAATTAAAAGAATATCATTTGTGCTTGGATTTTCTGTCGTTTTTTCTGTTTTATCTGATGTCCTTTTGGTTTGTTTGCCCAACAAATGCACGCCTAAAATTTTCTTTTGTGCGTCTTTAACCGCATTGGCAATAATGGTTTCTACAGGTTGTGTTTGGTAGCCTAATTCTTGTTTTGCTTTAGAGCAATCGTACCAAGAATACGTGCCGGCAACGGCTTTGGCATATTCCGGACTAATTGGAAATTCTTTGCCCATCAACTTAAATAATTTGGTCATTATCCAAGCCGCTATGACTATCATAAATTTTGGCAATTTTGCTATTGGCATTTTTTGTCGGCTATTTGCCACCATCAATTCGTATAACTTTTTGAAGCTTATATTTTCTCCGGAAAGAATATAATTCTCTGCAAATTTTCCTTTCTCATAAGCCAAGACATGACCGTTGGCAATTTCTTCAACTGCTGCAACAGAAATACCGCCATCGAAATAAACCGGAGCTCCTTTTTCTATAAAATCTTTGATGACTTTATGCGGTGGTGTCAACTTGGTATCGCCGGGACCAACTGCCCAAGACGGATACACGCGACGAACATCGTAGTGATGTTGTTGGATAAAATCAATCACAAATTTTTCTGCTTGCATTTTGCCAAGCACATACGGACTCTCTGGAAATGCGTTGACATCTTTTTCTGTCAATAATTTTTCCGGATTTGGGCTTCTTCCGATAACGACAACCGAGCTGGTATAAATAACCGTTTTTACTTGTTGCTGTAAGCAAGCTTGCAAAACTGCTTGTGTGAGTTTGTCGGAATTTTCTACCACGCGTTGTGCATGAGCCATTGATGTTGTATTCTCTGCTGCTAAGTGAAATAAGACATCGGCATATTGAATGACAGCTTGGTAAGTTGAGACATCAAACAAATTGCAAACATGAACTTTGGCACCAAGATTTTCTAATTCGATGATATTGGTATTAATACTTCGCACCAATAAATGAAGGTCGTAGTTTTTCTTCAATAAGATTTTTGAAACATGGTATCCAATGTGTCCGGCGGCTCCGGTTACTATCGCTTTGGGCATAATGTACAAAGATAATAGAATTTAATTTTAAGTATAAACGATATTAATGTATTCAATAAATTAATTTAACTTAGCGCATCTAGAATGCCGTAAATGCCGAATAACGACTACCGTGTTAAGAACCTTTATCTACCACAATTTGATGGCATCAGAGGTTTATTTTGTTTTTCCATTCTTGTTATTCATCATCATTTCTATTATTTCAATATGCCATCAAACATTGGCTATTTCACGATGCATTGTTTTTTTATCATGTCATCGTTTTTAATAACTAGAACATTGATGTTAGACAAACAGCGTTCGGATAGTTTTAAAACGTTCTTTTATTCATTTTACATCAAGCGTACACTTCGGATTTTTCCGGTTTATTTTGCCTATATTCTGTTTACTATTTTAGTTGGAATAATTACGTATCCAACTGCTTGGAAAGCACCTTTAGGTATTATCTATGAGTTGAAATATTTTGGTTGGATGTTGCTGACATTTACTTACAACTTCAAAGATTTATATTGTTTATTTACAGGCTATATTTACGCCAAATCGTATGCTTTTCCGCACCTGTGGTCGTTATCCTTAGAAGAGCAATTTTATATTATCGTTCCGTTTATGCTTTATTTTATGAGTATAAAAAATCTGAAGCGATTGACGATAGCAATGATTATCATTTTCCCGATTATTCGAGTAGTTGGATGGCATTGGTTGGGCACATTAACTGATGATGAGATGCATAAATCTTTCATCTTATATAGATGTACTATTTTCCAATATGATTCATTTTTTTATGGCACTTTCTTAGCGCTTTTTGATATTACTTGGAGCGACAAAGCGATAAACCGACTTTTTTACTTGGTTGTTGCCATTTTTGTTTTAACTATTCCGATTAATGGCTGGATGATTCAACAACAAACCGGCGAAAATTTTATACATATTATTACTAATTATGATTTTATGACTCGCAATGGGCAATATATTTATATAGATTGTTTGGTGAATGTGCTTTGTGTGTTACTGTTTTATATCAGCTTTAGAGATGCCAACCGATTTAGCATTTTTAGAAATAAATTTATCGTAGATGTTGGCAGCAGAATTACATACAGTTCGTATGTATATCAATACATATTTATAATACCTGTATTTGTTTTTATTTTTCCTTTCTTTTTTGAAACGCTGAATGTTGGTAGATTTTTCGCTGAATTGTTGTCAATGGTAATATCGATACCATGTATTATTTTACTTTCAAGTTATAGTTATAACACTATGGAATCCTACTTTCTGAGTAAGAAGAAAAAATATTTAGCTAAACTAAAAAAATAAAAAATTGAGTACTGTAACACCGATAAAAAATATATCCTACTTTAAGTCGTTTGATGGCATTCGAGGTTTTTGTTGTTTGCTGATTTTGATTTTGCATTACCGTTTTTCTACCTATAATATGCCGGCTTATATTGCTTATTTCGGGTTGCATAGTTTTTTTATAATGTCTTCTTTCTTAATCACAAAAACATTGCTCAAAGATATGGAACGCACGGAAAGTATGTGGCAATGTTTGAAAGTGTATTGTTTTAAACGATTTGCGCGCACATTTCCATTGTATTTCTTTTATTTGTTTTTATTAGTGTTGATTTATTTGCTGTTGCATTTTACCATTAAAAAAGATTTTGGATTGATGGAAGAATTTAAACAGTTCGGTGCAATGCTGTTGACATTTACCTATAATTACAGAGAAACTGTACAATATTTCGTCGATAAGAAATTTACTTTAATTACCATATTTACACCTCATTTATGGTCGATGAGTTTTGAAGAGCAATTTTATGTTGTGTTCTTCTTTTTCTTGTTTTTCACACCTAAAAAATTCTTAAAACCAATCGGCATTTGCTTGTTAATTCTCATTCCGATATTAAGAGTGATTGCTTACTTGCACATGACCAGAAATACAAGCGATCACGAATTAGTTACTTTGATTTTGTCGCGCAATGCCTTGTTTCAAATAGATACATTTTTCTATGGAATTTTGTTGGCTGTTATAAAGATTGAACGAAAAAAATATTGGTTGTACTTAACTGCTATTGTTGGTTTTTTGTTGGTGTTCTTAATGTTTTATACAGCACACCTTACAGCAGTAAACAAGCAGGTGCATTTATATGAAGCATTGCGAGAAGACAAATATTATTATTTAAATTATGGTTATGCTTATTTAGATATTTTGGCGAATAGCTTTTGCTTTGTGTTGTTTGGTGCTGTTATTGCTTATCCGGATAAGATTACTATTTTCAACAATAAAGTATTAGTAAAATTAGGTGTACTGACCTACAACTTATATATTTTTCAATTCTTGTTTTTGCCATTCGGATTGATTTTCGGCAATGCACTTAAACGCAAACTTCCTGTGCATTTATCCGAATTTATTGGATTGTGTGTTTATTTGGTTATACTTTATTATTTTTCAAAACTTACATTCAACAAATTTGAGAAGCCTATATTAGATTGGAAAGATCAGTATATCGTTCGTCTTTATCCTAAAAAGTCGAAGCAAGCATGACAAAAGAGAAACGGATATATTATATTTTAGTAAGCAGTTGTTTGCTGGTGCTTGGTGTAAGCGGCTGGAAATGGGCGTTGGGTTTGCAAGGTAATAACGATATTCTTTTTGCCGATGAAGCAGAATATTTACGCAACGGCTTAAATTTATTTGGAGAGATTGCCAAAAATTGGGGACCGACCTACAACCTTTGGTATAAGTTTTTATCAATCTATTCTACCGACCCGATTACCTTGTATTATTTTAATTACAAAATAGGCGCTATTGCTGTTGGCATTCTTTTGTTTATTTTCTTATTGCGTTATAACGTGCATATTTTAGTTGCATTTTTAATCGCTTTTTGTTATCAATTTTCGGATGTCAATATTATTGCTTGGCCAAGAATTTCAAACTTTGTGTTGATTCTTTATTTTTTATTTTTCATTTTTATCAAGAAAGAAAAAAGTTTTCTATCTAAACTGATTTGGTTTAGCATAGTAACTTTTATCGCTGCATTTGCCCGACCTGAATTATTAATTATAGCAGAAATTTGTAGTGTTGTAGTGCTTGTTTTATTTATAAGAAAATATAGCGAAAACAAAGCGAATATTCTTTCTATTTTTCTGCTGCTAGCTGTTGCCGTAATTTTATTTTTAGTTTATGGAAAGCCGGCTGATACATATTCCAACATCAACAGAATGTATATCGCATTTTGCCAACATTTTGCGGTTGCTTACAAAATGCGCACGCAAAGCGATATCAATCCTATCATTAATTGGATAGAAATTACCCGACCTTATTTTGGCGATTGTAAAACGGTTCCTGAAATTTTACTCAAGCATTTTTCGTTGTGCATTCCACATTTTTTGTTTACCATTAAATTTTATTTTCTTTCTTTCTTGCAATATGTTGCCGGTTTTGTAACTCCATTATTTTTTATTCCGGGAAATAAAAAGAAATTGATACTTACTTTGCTTGTCTTTGCATTTTTAATTATCGTTTTATTTAATAAATCTATTCGTCAATCATTTCTACAAAAAACAAAAGACAATAAAATTATTTTAGGACTTTCGTTTTTATTTAGTCTTCCGAGCATTGGCATTTGTATTGTTATTTTTCCACGTCAACATTATATGATGCTACAAGCCATTTGGATTGCGCTTTTGTTGGGTTTCTTGCTAAGTGCTGTATTAGAAAAAATTTCTTTAAAAAACATCTATGTAATTCCATTAGCTATTTTCTTGCTTTTAATTTCGCCGCGTGCCGATAAATATCATCCATTTGATTCTGTTCCTGATATTAAAAATTTATGTTCGCAAAAGTTTGTTCATTATATGAATGCACAAACCTGGAATGGAAAATATACAATTTTAAGCAACGTCTTAAATGTGCATTTGCTCTTGGATGATTATAAAAAATTTGACCAATTTAACACGGAATATATGTTGAAGCAACTTCCGGATAGTGTAACATTTAATGATATTTTACAAGAGAAACACATCAATATTATCATGATGAACAACGAACTTTTGCAAGAAAAAAAATTGCAACATGATTCCACCTGGCTCAACTTAATTGCACATCCTGAAAATTATGGGTTTGAGAAGGTAGTTTATGCTAATGAATGTCAAAATTATTTACTGATAAAAAGATAAAATGCTGACAAAAATTTATGATTTTATTGCTGCAACGTTGACCACTTCAGAGCAACAACATGAAGTAAAAAATTGGCAATTAATTTCAGGAATTATTTTGTTTTTGGCGTGTGGTGTGAAATTGTATTATGGTCTGCAAAACACGATGGATATTCAGTATGCAGATGAAGCAGCTTACTTGCGTTTCGGCTTGGATTTGTTCGATAAAATCAACTACAATTGGGGACCGCTTTATGCCGTTTGGTACAAATGTTTATCGGCATTTACCACCAACACTATTCAACTTTATTATTTGAATTTTGCCTTAGTTTCTATTTTGCTGGTCGTGTTGTTGTATGCCTTTTTAATAAGAATTTCCATTCATCCGATTTTGGTTTTATTTATAACTTTCAGTGTTTTAATCAGCAATTTGAATGTTACTGTTTGGCCACGAATTTCTCATTTTTGCGTGGTTTTATGCTTGTTGGGTTTGGTAATTGCAACATATCTAAAAAACAATATTTACAAATGTATTGTATTTACTATTGTCTGTTTGTGCAATGCTTACGCACGTCCTGAATTTTATTTAGCGTTTGTGTTGATGGTGATGCTAACTATTGTTTGTATTTATTTTAATGAAGCAACATTAAGCAAAAAGGACAATTCTATTTTTGGATTTAGTCTTGTAGTGATAGCACTTTTGCATTTTATTTTTCGTTTTCCGTCCAACGATTTTTTTGGTTATAATCGCGGTGTTGCTGCGTTCTACCAACATTATGCTTGGAATTATAAGATGCGCACGCACGGCACATTTGATGCTTGGTTGGTTTGGGAAGATTTGTCTAAGCAAAAATTCGGAGATTGCAATTCTATGTGGTGCGTGATTACTTCACAGCCATTAGAATTTATCAGCAATACATTGTTTAATGTTCGGACTTATCTTCTTCAACTGTTAAAAGTATTTACGTTTGTTGCACCGACAGAAATTTTTCATTGGAAGAAATTACAACTCTTATTTTTATTTGGAACAGTACTCGTATTTTTTATTTTACTCTTTAGAAAAAAATCTCGAGCGCTTTGGGTAGAGAATTTAGGCAAGCAACGTTTCTATTTAATTTTATTATTTTGCTTTATTGCACCGACTTTATTTTCTTGTATTGTCATCTTTCCGAGAGATCATTATTTGTTTTTGCAGATGTTATTTTTCATTTTGATTTTATCCGCAGCATTTGCTTTCTTTTTTAAATCAACCAGCACAAAACCTATTTTATTTTTTGGAATTAGCATCTTATTATTTTTGGCAACACCAAATGTGAAATCGTATTCGTTTATGAAAGTAAATACAGAAACGAATTATTTGTGTAATAAAATGCTGGTTCAACATTTAGAAAAAAAATACAGCAAAAAACCACATACTATTTTTACCAACTTGCCTTTTGTAACCGGCATGTTACCCAAGAATTTTAAAGAAGTGAATACCATTTTTGATAAGAAAAAAAATATTCCGTTTACACATTACTTAGACAGCGCCAATGTTGATATTGTTATTGTATTGCCTTCCTTGCTGCGCGACCCACATATTGCTTCGGACAGTACATGGACGAATTTTTACTCGAACTATACACAGTTTGGTTTTGAAAAAGATGTCTTTAATGATTGTGAAATTTATTTACTCACGAAAAACAGTTCAGGAACTGAGCAATAGTTTTTTCTTTGTTGTTAGATAAATTTATTGCAGACGAAACAGCAATGCCATAAATGCCTGTTTCTAATAGATTGTTTACGTCGTTAATGTTGATTCCACCAATAGCAATTATTGGAATGTTTGTTTGATTATTTATTGATTGAAGAATATTTTTATATCCATCAATTCCTAAAGTTGGCGAAAGATTATTTTTGGTTTTGGTAAATTTGAACGGGCCTAAACCAACATAATCCACACCTTGTTCAACTAATTCCAGAATGTCATTTTCAGCATTAGTTGTGCCGCCAATGATTTTATTTTCGCCTAAAATCTTTCTTGCTTCAACAATCTGCATATCTTGTTTTCCTAAATGAACTCCATCGGCATTTATGCGTTTGCAAATCTCTACATTGTCATTTATAATTAGTGTTGCTTGGAATTTATCGCATATTTTTTTGACATCTTTCGCGATAGATAAATATTCATCAAAAGGTTTATTTTTTACACGCAATTGAACCCAACGAATCCCATTCTTACATGCGATTTCTGCTAATTCCTGATGTGTAATCTCATCTACATCTTGTGTAAGATATTGAAAACGCTGAATCATAAACAAAAATAATTTAAAAAAAATAGACAAAAGTCTTGAAGTTTAAGACAAAAGTATTAACTTTGAGTATGGCAAAAGAAAAAAAATATAAAGTTGCAGATGAATCTGTTTCCATTTTAAATGAGCCAGCCACTGAATATACAGTAGTCGCACATTCTAATTCCGGCATTCCTATTCAATATCTTAATAAATTATCCGATAGATACGATATCTCTATCAATGATTGGGCAGGTTTTATGGGCATTTCCACAAAGTCAATCCAACGCTATCAACAACAAGACAATATCTTATCAGCTACACAAACCGAGTTTGTTTTAAAAATAGAACAACTCTATAAAATAGGAAAAGAAGTTTTTGGCACCACCGAAAACTTTAAACAATGGCTACAAAAACCGGCTTATGGTTTGGGTAATAAAATTCCCGAACAAATTTTAAATACCATTAGTGGCATTAATTTAGTCATCAATCAGCTTCAACGCATTGCCTTTGGCGCATTAGCTTAGCATGTTAGTTTATAGAATTACATTAGAGCGATTTGCTACTTTGCAAGCTTCCGGAATTGAAGCGAGATGGAATAGCAACGGTGCAAAAATACTGTACACTACGTCTTCTCGTGCGTTGGCGTGTTTGGAAAATGTTGTACACAGAAGCGGCGAAGGTTTGGATAATAATTTTAAAGCATTAGTAATTGAAATTCCGAATTCGGAACGAGTTGAAACGATTTTAGAGAAAGATTTACCCAAACATTGGCAACAATTTGACATGGAATATGTATGTAGAATGATTGGTGATGATTGGTATTACAAGCAAGAAAGCTTGATATTAAAAGTGCCAAGTGTCATAATTCCGAACGAGTATAATTTTCTCATCAATACGATGCACAAAAATTTCAAGAAAGTAAAGTTGAAAAGTATTGAACCTTTTATTTTCGACAAACGCATCAAACAATAGAATGATAACCCAAATTACTTTTATTACTAATTAAAAATTGATAGGTGTATGTTTTTGCCAACTCACACGCTTTGTGAATTGGATTGCCTAGTGCTAAATAGGCTGCTAATGCCGACGATAAAACACAACCGGTGCCATGTTTGCTAAGTTCTGTAATTGCAGTTGGATGTAAGATGTCTAACTTTTGTTGAATCCAAATCATGTCGGTTGCAGGTGTTTCAATGTTGTGTCCGCCTTTTAAATATACATTGCATTTTTGTGCTAACTTTTCAGCACCTACAACAACATCTTTTTCTTGCGATAATAATTTTACTTCATTCCAATTCGGTGTAATAAAAAAAATCTGTTTTAAAATAGATTGTACCAATTTCTTCGGCATTTTTTTATGAAAATCAAAGCCGGCACTTGCCCGTAAAATAGGATCCCAAATAATTTTTATGCTTGGATTATAGGTTAATAAAAATTGTATTAATTCAGATAAAAACTCTATGTTTTCTATCAATCCAATCTTCACAAATTCGATTTTATATTTTTCTAAAATAGGATACAGTTGGTTTTTAATTTTTTTTTCAGATAGCCAATGAACGCCGTCAAATTTATCATCGTTTTGATAAGTAATGCAAGTGGTTACAGCTAAGCCATACACGCCAATATTTTCCATGGTTTTTACATCAGCCAACACACCGGCACCGGCACTGGCATCGTAGCCTGCAATAGATAGTACGTATGGTCTATTTTTATTTGGCATCTGTAATTAGTTGTTGCAGTTTTTGGTATTGTTCAATTGCATTTTTTGGTTCGTTCCAAATGGCACCTAAAATACCGATACCATCAAAGTTACAATTTTTTATGATATTGATTTTTTGAGCATCTGCTTCTAATCCGCCAATAGCAAATTTTTTAGCTGTTTTATGTTGAGATAAAATTGAACTTAATGCATCGAAATCCCAATGATAGTGATGATTTTCTTTTGAAATGCTTTTAAAAATGGGCGATACAATGATGTGATTAAATTGACCATCGTATTTTGTGATATCATCTATTTGGTGAGCAGAAACAGATGCGATTTTTTTGTTAGCACGCAACCAATCTAAAATTTTATCATTGTAATTTATATTTTTTTGTAAGATATCTCGTGTGAAATGATAGCCGCCTAAATTAAATTCTTTGGTGATGATAAGTGAAGTAGAGATACATTGTTTCCAATATTTTTCCTGAATTTTTTCCATAAAATCCACCAAAGAAAAATCATCTAAATCCGGTTTTCTGATATAGAGATAATCCACACCAATATCCATTAAAGTAGAAATTATTTCTATTTCATTTTCTATTTCTGTTGGTGCTGTGTAGAGAATTGTTTGCATGAGTTTATTAATACAATAGAGATCCAAGTATTATTTTATTGACATAAAATGTATTGTCTTTAATGTTAAACACAATAACCCAATTGCCTACAGAAATGCAACTAAATCCTTTTGCAGCTAAGAATGTATGACGACATAAAGGATACTGAATTGGATGTGCGTATTTTTCTATAGATTTAATAAATCTATCTTTCCATTTTGAACCGGCACCAAAAGTATTTGCACCATCAATAAATAAGGAAATATTGTTTAGTGTTTCTCTTGCAGATTTACTAAACTTTAGTTGTAACATTCTTTTTTAGTATTGTGTTTTGTTGTTTAAGTTTTTTTTCGATGTGAGTTTTTACTTCATCCACTGAATAATACTCTTCATCTTTAGTTTCTTCTAGTAGTAATTGTAATTCTTCATCTGTTGCTTTTCTTCCAATACCAAATGCTAAGTCGTGAGGTGTCAACTTGCGTATGTTTTGTTTACCTTTATTAGTATTAGATTTCATATTTCTAAATTAATTATTTTCTTTTAAAAACACAATCTATGAATATTAATAAATTAGTCTAGTCTATAATAAGTCTTATATTTCATTACTACATTACTACATTACTTCATTATTTCATTTTTACATTACAAATAAATCTCACTTCCTTGTTCTTTAAATTCTTTTGATTTTGCTTGTATAGCTTCTTCAATCTCTTTTGCAGAAAGTACACCTTCGTCAGTGTCTGCATAATCACGTACTTCTTGTGTAATTTTCATACTACAAAAATTTGGTCCGCACATAGA
>JAGQYE010000025.1 GCA_020436225.1 Bacteroidota bacterium
TCAACCAAAAATTTTATCTTATCACGAGAAAAATAAATTTGAATATGCCGGCGCTGCCGGTGGTTTTATCGACAAATATGGCTATCCGTTTTGCAGAGGAAGAATTTTTGATACTTGTGAAATAGATGAAGGTCAATACAACCAAAACACGGAAATATTTTGGGCAAGCGGTGCTTGTTTATTCATCAAATCAAAATTATTTCATCAAGTTGGCGGCTTCGATGCTGAGTTTTTCGCGCACATGGAAGAAATTGATTTGTGTTGGCGACTAAAGAATCTTGGATATAAAATTACATATAGCGCCAACAGCACAGTGTATCATGTTGGTGGCGGAACATTAAACAAAACCAATGCAAGAAAAACATTTTTAAACTTTAGAAACAATAGAATTTTATTATTCAAAAATTTACCGACATCTACCTTAAATACAATAGAAAAAACAAGAAATTTTTTAGATTTTATTGCTTGGATGAAAGCGTTTATCTCTGGAAATTTTGAAGAAGCTAAAGCTATAAAAAATGCACTAAACGAATATCAACAAAGCAAGCATAAATGGACGAAAAAACAAGCATTGGCTCAACATAATTCTATTGAAACACCTAATAAAATAGGTATATTTGAAGGAAGTATCGTTTGGCAATATTATATAAAAGGAATAAAGAAGTTTAGTGAATTAGTGATGAGTGATTAGAAAATGAAATAATATAATATGTAATGATGTAATAATGTAGTCGATGGTCGATGGTCGATGGTCGATGGTCAATTGACTATGGACTATGGACTATGGACTAATAACTAATAACTAAGTAACTAATAACTAAGTAACCAATAACTCAACATGAAAGTTCTCATCATAGGTGCATCAGGATTAGTAGGCTCAAATTGCTTGCGTTATTTTACGGAAAAAGGAATGGATTGCGTAGGCACGTATTTTTCGTACGAAGCAAAAAACAGTGTATTCTTTGATACGTTGAATATAGAAAACGAAAATAATTTTGATGTTAGAAAATACAAACCTAACGTAATTGTACATTGTGGCGCACTCACGCATGTCGATTATTGCGAGCAACACGAACAAGAAAGCTATGAGAAAACAGTCGTTTCTACTTTAAATATTATTGAATTAGCAAAAGAATTAAACGCGAAGTTGGTGTTCATTTCCACCGATTATATTTTTGATGGAGCAAGCGGACCTTACGAAGAAGACGCATCGGCAAATCCATTATCAATTTACGGCAAGCATAAATTAGAAGCCGAACAAGTGGTTTTAAATACTGATGCAAATAATATTGTTTTGCGAATCACGAATGTTTACGGCGATGAAGAACGTGGGAAAAATTTTGTAGCGCGCATCATCGACCAAATTTTAGAACAACAAAAACTGACATTGCGTTTGCCTATCGACCAATATGCCACGCCAATAAATGCGTTTGACATTGCGCGCTGTTTGTATCTTTTGTTGAATGACAGAAAATCCGGCGTTTATCATATTGCCGGCACAGATTATATGAATCGCGTGCAGTTGGCGCTAACTATCTTAAAATATTTTCCGGAAGCAACGTATGATTTAATACCGCTTACAACAGAGCAAATCAACGCACCGGCTCCTCGCCCATTGCAAGGTGGTTTAAAAAACAAGAAATTTATGTCGGAATATCCAAGCTTTCGTTTTTCTACCGTTGATGATTATGTTCACTTTAGAAGTATAATTTTCTCGAATGAAATTAGTGAAGATGAATAGTCAAGCATGAAATAAAATAACTCCACATATTCTTTTACACTAGACTTTATTGGTACAATAAAAAAAGTTCCCCGGAGTACGCGGAACTTAAGATTTAATCTTCGGCTTATAGCCTTATTGTGAAAAGATTTTAATTGTGTAGTACAAATATATAAAATAGTTTTTTAAATTAGTATATATAACAATTAAAATTATGGAAAAAATAATTGGTTTAGATTTAGGTACAAACTCAATTGGTTGGGCTATAAGAGATATATCAAATCCACAAAATCAGATTATAGATAAAGGCGTTCTGACTTTTGAAAAAGGAGTTGTTGAAATCAAAGGGATAGAATATCCAAAGGTTCAA
>JAGQYE010000026.1 GCA_020436225.1 Bacteroidota bacterium
CGTATCCACTTCGGTTTTATTACGGATTTAATATGTTTCCTGAAATCAGTATTACCTCGACAATTCCGTTGTTATCATTAGTCTTTCATGTATTGCTATTATGCTTTGGCATAGTTCAATTTGCTAAGAGAAAATCAATAGGTTTATTTATTCTCTGTTATTTTGCGTCAATTGCTTTATATGCAAATTTTCCTGTACCTTATACCGGAATTTTCTCAGAACGTGCTTTATTTTTCAGCAGCCTTTGGTTTATCGTAATTGTTTTATCTATTTTATTAAAACCTGAAATTATCCATCAAAAATTAAATGGAATTTCTATCTCTAATTATAAAATCTCTCGCTGGTTGTTGGTTGCTGTATTTGGCATCTTCGCCTATATGACGATTCAACGTAATTTTTATTGGAAGAATGAATTGACTTTAATGAGCCATGATATACAAAAAATGGACAAATCAGTTTTAGGTAATTACACTTACGCCAACGTTTTAAAATATAACAGTAAATCTACTGAAGACAAAAAAACATCTCATCAATTTGCTGATTCTGCACTCGTCTATTATAAAAAATGCTTGGAAATAGCGCCGAATTATCCGGAGTTTTATTTTAAAATGGGCAGCACTTATCGTTATAACTTAAATAATTTAGATAGTGCTATCCAATATTTCGGTTATGCTATTTCTATTGATACTTTGTATAGAGATGCACTTTTCGAATTATCAAAAGTTTTTTACGATAAACAGGATTATCAACGCAGTTTTCATTTCTTTAAAAAGACTTACTCGCTTTCGCCTACTGACTCATTGACTTTATTTTATTACGGACAAAGTGCAACCTATATTCATCAAATGGATACAGCTTATCAAATCAACCAACGATTTATAAATTTATATCCAAAGTTGCCTTATCCATATTTAAATATGGGCATTTATTATTCGACTTTATTGAAAGATGATAGTGCAGTCAGCTACATGGAAAAGGCAATTGATTTAGGTTATAAAGAACCTTCATTGTTAATGCAGTTGAGTGCGTACTTTGAGAAAGAAGGAAATAAAGAAAAAGCAGCTTATTTTAAGAACTTAAATCAATGATTAAATTGATAGAGCTTATAGAGTGGATGCATTTGGATAAGTTTATAATTTGCATAATACATTTGCATGACTTCATCAGATGATTTTTTATTTTGAGTAACTACGTGCGTTACAAATCCATTTTTAAACAATTCATCAAAAGGTGCTGAAGAAACCGACAACAATTTAGAATGACTTGGCAAGCCAAGCAGTGCGTGAATTTCTCTATCTAAATGATATTCGTGTCCATAAATAACATGCTGATCAGCCAAAAACAAACTATACTGCAAATCAGGATTAAAAATAATACTATTAGAAGAAAGCAAAGGTAAAATCTCATCTCTCATTTTGTAATAGGAGAAATATTTTTCTTTAAAGTTATTTTCTTCATTAAAGTTAACTGTACAAACTTTTAAACCTGCATTGGAGAGCAACAGAAATAGAAAATAGACACTTGCGATAACTTTGTTTTTTATTGAAATATTTTCTTGGTTTTTCAAATAAAAAATGAAAGTAAAAATGGCAATTACAATAAGTTCGTAAGTATAATTCAAATAACTTCCGGGTCGCATCATACAAAAAGAACTCAACAGAAAAGCTACTAATCCGGAAACACATAACAATCTCATTATCTTCTCATTTTTTTGTTTGAAGCAGCACCAAACAAATAAGCATAAAAATGGAAACAAGCGAACAAAATTAAACAACACAACATAGTAATTATAGTTAGATGAATAGTCGGAAATGACTTGTAAATTAAAGATTGTAAGGCTGGCTAAAGCAGCATTTCCTGAAATCAAATACGTAAAAAAGAAAAACGATACAATACATATAAAACTCAACACACCATAAATAACTATATCTTTCGATTTCAACAATAACAATGTAACGCCTTGAATTAAAATAGCGTAAATAATTACATCTTGCTTAGCAGAAATAGAAATAAAGAGTGCAACAAGAGATAATAAGGCTGACTTTTTTTCTTTAGAAAGAAAAAAATAATCGACATAATAATATAGATAGATTATAAAAAAAGCAATCTTCATACTATCCGGACGAACAGCGTAGGAATGTCCGGTCAATAACAACAAATAAAGTGTTACAATAAACAAAGAACGAATTTGATTTAAAAATAATTTGGAGAATTTATAAATATAAAATGTACCAAGAAGACTAAAGAAAAAGCTAAATAATCGACCGACAATAAATATTTCATGAATATCAAAAATATAATTTAAAGAAAAAACTTTACATGTAATAGCAACTACAACCAAATACAATGGCGCATAAAGTGTAATAGAATAAGGCATTTCATAAGGATTCATATAAGTTTGCTTATCCGCCATAATTTGTTGTATATAATGCACAAACGTAAATTCTGCACCATCTAGATCCAAGTTATAAGAAAAATTAAGCAACAAACGAATGCCTAATAAATAAAGAATTATGGATAGGAATAGAAAATAGAAAATAGAATTATTATCAAAAAAGCGTGATAGAAATCGCATTTTATGGTTGAGTTTATAAAACAAAATACTACTTTTTTAAATAACCATGTAATAAATTGTATTTATCCTTTATATTTGAAAGTAACAATGCCATCAACTGAAACAAACATAGAGTTATCTGTAGTCGTTTTATGCTATCAAGCTGAAAATATTATAGAACGCTTTACAGCACAATTGCTTCAAGAAATCACGCAACTCAACATTAGTTTTGAATTAATATTAGTTGCTAATTACGACAAAGGCACAACGGATAATACAATTACGCTCGCTAAGAAAATTGCCCAACAACACAACAACATAAAAGTATTGGATAAAGAAAAAGAAGGTGGCATGGGTTGGGATATGCGTTCCGGATTATCGGCTGCAAGTGGTAAATATATTGCTGTTATTGATGGCGATGCACAAATGCCGGCAAGCGATATTCCGATTGTATATGGTGTTATTAAATTTGGCAATTACGATTTAGTAAAAACATACAGAGCAAAACGTTACGATGGTTTTATAAGAACATTTTTATCAGACAGCTATAATTTAGTTTTTAAATTATTGTATGCACCGCGATTTCCAATTCGGGATATCAACTCAAAGCCTAAGATTTTTACCAAAGATGCCTACAAAAAAATGCACCTCAATTCGAACGATTGGTTTACCGATGCAGAAATTATGATTCAAGCTTTGAAATTAAACTTAAAGATTGCAGAGATATCTACCATGTTTTATAAAAACGAACGCAATGCCAGTTTTGTTGGATTTAAAACAGTTTTTGAATTTGTATTTAATCTTTTTAAATATAGATTTAAATAAGCTCTATTTTTATTTCATTATTGCAGCTTCAAATTTTGATTTTGTTGAAGGTGACAGCCACTTCATCAAGTTAAAAAACAACGTAATTAATATCGCAAAAAAGATATAGACAACAGTTGTTCGCATTCTATCATGAAATCTCAAATAATAAAGTATAGATGGAATTAAAGCAAAAAATAAATTCATAAAAATTGTATTGTGTTCATATACAATTTCAAATGCCATCCGAAATAATCGTTTATAGTTGTAAGAAGAATCGTGGTCGGTAACGTCTGCCGCATCTATTTCTTGTCCGCCAATATTATCTGTAAAATTTATTAGCATAATATCGATATTCCAAAAAATATGTTTTCTACTTAATATCTTATCGCGCAAAGACGCCGTTATTATTCTAAACGTAGAACTCGGTTTTACGCGAATAATAAAACTAAGAGCTTTCTTAAATGAATTACTGAGCACTCTACGAATAGTCGAATTATACATCATATCTTTATCATAATAAAAATAGTAGATATCATATTTTTTATACTCGTCAGTTTTACTGAGTTCTAATAAATAGTGCGACATATCTTCATCTACACTCAAAATATGTTCTCCTTGGGCAAGATAAAATCCGCACAATGTTGCAAAGTGCTGACCATAATTCTTTTGAAGCTGGTAAATTTTAATTTCCGGATTATTCTTTTCCGTTTCTAAAATTGGCAATATATCTTTTGAGATATAATTATTGTCAATAATAAATATAATCTCAAAAGCCTTATATTTGTTTCGCAAGGTAGTTAAGATATTTGGCAAATGCCTATATGTATTTTTTGCACTATGATAAAGTGGAATTACGATTGACAGCTCCATAAAACGATGTAAATATATGATAGAATATTCTAAACAAGAAAGTGAAATTTTCAACGTTCCTTTTGGTCGATTAAATATCGATGAAGATTTTGAAGATTGGACATCGTTACAACAAGCCGTTACCGATTCTAACTGCAAGTATATCCGAATAAAAATCCAAAATCCAAGGGCTACTCAATTAGATCATATTTTAAGTTTAGCTCCTAAAGTTCATCTCTTAGAAATTTTGCGTGTTTATAGAAGTCCGGATTTATCGGTCACTCCATTTCAAAATGAACATGAAGAATTCAAAATAAAAATTGTTGACGAAAAGCACAGCGACAAATTAGCTCAATTTATTTTTGACACGTATGAAGATATTCCTTTCGGAAATTATACGCCGGCTTCCATCCTAAAAATTTTTCCTACAGATTTACAGCTTAATGGTATTGTTGAATATTTTAAAGAATATTATTGTGGTAAAGATGAAAAAAAAGCTGCCTATCTTTTTTATAACGCATCAAATAAGCCGATTGGTTGCATTGTTACCGATTATTTTGACAATGGAAAAGGAAGCTCAGGCTCTTACTCATATTATGTTGCCATTGCCAGAGATGAACGCAATAAAGGTTATCAATACAAAGTTGTTAACTACATTAAATTTTTAGTAACAGAAAGAGGCTATAAATTTTTAGATGGCTCAACACGACTAACCAATCTTTACAGTGCCAGAACAATGGAAAAAGTTGGATGCAAATGTATTCGCTATGATTGGGTTTATTTATTAGAAAAATAATCGACTATTATACAAAAGGTTGTACAAATGTTCTTTCGTGTTCATCTCCATAAAATTCCTTAAAATTTGCAGGTGGAGCAGAATGAAATCCAAGCAATTGTTGCAGATGTTTAGATAAAGTATTTTTATCTATATGCGACATAAAGCGAGGAATATCCACGCGTTGTTTCATCCAAGGGCGACAAAAAACAATCAACAAACACGTTCTCCAATCTGATGAGAAATTAGTGCCTGCAGCATGCCAAACTCTTGGATCAAAAAAGCAAATTGTACCTTTGGGCACAACTAACCGAAAGGCATTATTATAAAAATATTCATCTGTTGGTTTTTCGCGTACTTCTTGAGATGCCGGCAACACCCAAGTGGCACCATTTTCTTCTGTGTAGTCGTCCATCGTTATCATAGCAACAACACTTTGATGATAATTATTGATGTATCTCGGCGTATCAATATGTGGTTTATAAGCTTTTGTATTGCCACCATTTGGCGGAATACAATTATTGGAATACAGATACACAATAAACCATTTTTCTAAAATAGTTTCCACAAATTTCAGCATTTCTTGGTTGTTCAGTACTTCGAGTATCTGCGGATATTTATCGGCATAATGCAAAGCACACAAAAGGAAACCATAGTCGCGATATGTTTCTAAATTAATAGCTTCTTTTTCCACTTCTATCAACTCCAACATAATTTTTCTGAGTTCACTTAGGTAGTGTTCATCCAAAGTACTATCAATGGCAACAAAACCATTTTTATTATAATAATCTAATGCTTGTTGAAGCTCGTCTGCACTAAAAACTGTAGGTTGCATATTAAATGGTTAATGTTTTACGAATATACAAATTACAAAATGAAATTTGATTCAAACCAAAAATTATAAAGTTATTTTCATAATTTATACCTAAAAATAGCTAGATGATTGCACGTCTGTAAAAACTCAAACTTCGGATAATATTTCTGAATATGATGGAAACTTTTTGGTGTATCTTCAATGACGATATATCGAACAAAACCGTTGGTAAATAAGCTATCATACTTTTTAATGAGCTGCTCATCTAAAAGTTTAGATTCAATTGGTTTTCCTAAATATAAATCTGTATATCTATCTAGATGGAAGTCATAACCACAAATGGAATTTAAAGCGGCATTAAAGATTATAGATTTACTAGATGGAAAAAAAACAATATCCTTTTTTATGATTTTTTTTAATTGAACTGCAGCTTGTATATTTTGGTTAAATTCGACTTGTTGTCGATTTAAATCCTCTCCAAATTGAAATAATTTAAAACCAATATTCTGATTAAGAAAAATAAGAAATAATACATATAGAATAATTGGAGCTTTAAGTAATTTATCTTTTTCTTTAAAATATATGCCTGCGTTTATCAACAATAAAAAAACAGATTCATAAGTGTAGTTGAAATTAGAACCGGCTCGAAACAATAAAATGCTGCTAAAAACAAAAGCTAATAAAGCATAATATCCAATGAATCGATTAAGTAGTTGCTTAGAGCGAGCATTTATAATAGCTATAATTATCAAAGGAAGTAAACGAAGAAAATTAGCAAGTTCAAGCACAAGTAAGCTCGAATATTGATTACTGATTTGGATATTATAATAAAAAATATTGTCAATCATATTATTATTTGTGAGTATTGCACCAACAAAAAACAAAACAAAAATGACAAGAAGTAATTGTATAAACTGTCCAATTTTATTAGGCTTACGATAAACAAAGAAATGAGCAACAAAATACAATCCAACATAAATAATTACATCGTGCTTAAAAAAAACACCAATCACACCAAACGCCATTGCAAGATAAAGAGTCCGCTTCTGATTGGTTAAGAAATCATATTTAAGCATAAAAAATACAAAACAAACATAAGCTGTTACCTTAAAGCTGTCCGGACGAAAGGTATAAAAATGATTGGGAAATAATAAGATTAACAGAAAAAGGATTAAATAAAGACGAGCATTAGTGTTAACTAATAACCGAATTAGCTTTACCAATATAAAAAAAACAACAAAAAACAAAACAAACGAAATAAACCTTCCAGTTACATACATTTGATGCAAATCTGTTAATACATTAATATGTTTAATAGAGAAAATAGATTTCATCATATACGGATATAATGGCGGATAAAATGAAATAAAAAATGGGAAAGAATCCGGATCCATATATAACTTTCCATATTTCTCTAATAATTGTTGTTGTATAACAGAATAATGTTCGGCGCCAGCAATATCAATTGAAAAGGATTTTAGAAGAATTAATTTAATTAAAATAATATATACAATAAAAAATAGGAAGAAGTATTCAGTAAAATCCTTAGGTTTTAATATTTGTACAATATGTCTAATATTTTTCATCTATTTGTTGTTGTTGTCATACTTATAAAGCAGAAAAAAATTACCTGCATAATCTCGTTTATATGCCGGATAATATTCTTTTACGAATTGTTTTGACTTCTCATCATCTTTAATAAGAATGTATTTAATTTGCCCACTCAAGAATGCATTATCAAAAATTTGTGTGTTAATGCCTGTTAGTTTTGATGCTGCATAAAATGGAGTATATAACCGTATAAATCGGCCGAGATGCATTTCGTTAGTGGTTATAATTTTATCCTTAGCAAACATAACTGCATATTTCGGATTGGGAAAAAACACATAACCATCTTTAACTTTCGATTGAATTAAACTTCTATCCATTAACATGGAGAAATACTCAAATCTATTCATCTTAATATAATCCTTATTGAGATTTCTTTGTCTAAATACAAGCATATTAATTGCAACACATAATATCAAATATGCTAAAATGCCGGTTTTAAATAGTTTGTTTTTAATTTCAATTTCCATTTTATATAACTGAGTAAAAAGAATGAATTGTAATAACATAATTATAATGAGTTCATACGTATAATTCAAATTTGCACCGACTCGAAGCATAGAAAGATGAGCATACACAAATAAGAAAATTCCATAAAAAATAAAAAACAGATATACCTTTCTATTTTCGTGCACTTTTTTAATGGCTTTATAATTATAGTATATAAAAAATAAAAATGGTGTAGCTCTAATTATGCTGTATAATGCAAAGTAAACATTAATCGACTTAAATAAATCTGTAGTTTTCTGCAGATTCATATAAAATAAATTCGAGATGATATATTTTCCGAAACTTAAATACAATAGTAACAGAAAAACTAAACAAATCAATCCAAAATAAACTCCAAAAAGCAAAACATATTTTCGTTTCTCTGATGCTAAAAACAAACAAAGCAACAAAGCAGCACCAATATGCACCATAATATCTTGTTTAGAGAATACTGCCAAAACCGCTGCAAATAATGAGTAAGTAAAATATTTTATGGAACTGTTAAAATAAAAATATCGAACTAGACAATATAAAAAAACGGTAAAAAACAACAAACGTAAACTATCCGGTCGAATGGCAAAAATATGACCACTCAATAAGTACAAATACAAACAAACTACTATTAATAAAAGTTGATTAGATGAAGTAAACAAACGAATTAATTTAATGAAATAATACAATTGTACCAGCACAAACACAAACGAAAAAAATCGACCAACTACATACATCTTATAGATATCATTTGTAAAATCTACATTGAAAAAAGAATAGATAAATTTCAGCAAATAAGGATAAATCGGTGTGTATAAACAATTGTCAAATGGCAATATTTCCGGATTTGGATAAAGCGGCTGATGCATAAAAATGCGTTGCGTTAATCGAATAAAATAAAACTCTAATCCATCAATATCTAAAGAAAAACTAAACATCAACTGAAGTTGAAATAAAAAAAATAAGGCAATTAAAAGCCAAAGAAATAACATGGTTTTGGTTTGGAAATAGCTTTTATTCATCATGGTTTTCATCAAATTTATACAATAGCATATTATCTACCTTCTTATAAAATGAAAAATGGGTATAATACTTCTTTAACAAACTTAGTGAACGTGCTGTATTTTCAATCAGTATATAGTGTACCACGCCATTCTCAAATTGTTTATCATACTTCTGCACGACAGGATTGTTTATATATTTTGGCTTAATCCGAATATCCAATGCAATCTCACAATATCTATCATAATGCCAATCGGCACCATATATTAACTTAGAATCCGGATAAAAAATATAATACTTCATATCAGGAATAAAAAGTACAGATGTATCAATATATTCCTTCATTGTACGAGCATTCTTCATATTTTGTACATAATCATTTCTAAATTTTAGCTCATCTTTTATCCTAAAATATAATGAATAATAAGAAAGATTTATAAAAAGCAGATGCAACAATATATACACGAACATTAATGGTTGAAATCGTCCGAATAAAAGTTCATTTAATGGTGTATTTTGCTCTTTTACAAACAAAACTCCATTTAATAAAAATAAAATTACCGATTCATAAATATAATTAACACTTGCACCTGTTCGCATCATCTCTATAGAACAAAGCAACAAGAACATTAAGCTAATTACAGCAATGATACGCGTTTGTAGATTATTACTTCTACTGTTAAAGAACGTAAAAATAAGAAATGGCAATACTCTAATAAAATAAGAAGACACCAAAAAAATCTTAAAGTCCACTTTACTATCATATTGCAGGTTATAGTAAAACAAAACTTTAAATAAATTAATATCACTACATAAATAATAGCCTAAAACCAATCCAAAAATCAAGCATAAAACTATTAAAGCAGCATACAAATATGACAACTTACGCTCTATTAAAAAGAAGATTCCATAAGCACAAAGTCCATATACTAACACATCTTGCTTGGTGCAGGTTGCAATAACCAAAGTGATAATTGCTATCCACTGGAATTTCCATTTTTTCTGTTGATGAAATTTCAAGAGAAAATAAAAGAAAACAAAAAACAAACTCACCTTCAAACTATCCGGCCGACACGAATAAAAATGACCGGGAAGAAATAAAACAAAAACAAGCACTAAATATATTTTATAGGAAAATTCAGGCGCAAGTGACTTTACCAATCTTAGCAATAAATAGATATCTAAAAACAACAATAAAAATGAAAACGAACGACACAAGATGTACAACTGATGCACATCCTGCAAAACATCTATTCTAAATAACGATGCCAATCCCGACATCAGGAAATAATATAAAGGCGCATGCACCACCAACAAAAATGGAAATTGTTCTACATTCGTATATAACGTTCCTGTACTATTTATTTTTTGGATGAAATGTATCAACGCAAACTCAACACCTTCCAAATTAGTGTCGAAGGTAAAAATATATAGAAAGCGAAGAAACACTAAAAAAAACAGCAACATCAAGCAACAAAATTCTGCGAAATTGAGTTTCGATAAATCAAATAAATTTGTCTTAGAATGCTGATTCAAACGGTTCTTCTTTTATGGATTTATTTCTTGTGAAAATAAGCATTCTAAAATGAAAAGAAGCGTTTATTTTTCATTATTAATCAAATCTAAAAACCAAAGAATGAGCACACAAGAAAATTTCAAATTTAACTTACAGAAACCTTATATTTGTTCCATAAACAACATTTGCCTCTAATTCAAAAAAGTAGTTCTTCTTTATGATTGAATTTTCAAAACATGAAAGTGAAATTTTTAATGTGCCATTTGGGAGATTACTACTCGAAGAAGATTTTTCAGATTGGACAACATTGAAACAACAAATCGCCGATTCTGAATGTAAATATATTCGTGTCAAATTAAAAAATCCGAGAGCAGACGAATTAGACAATTTATTTACGTTGGCACCAAAAGTTCATCTTTTGGAAATTATGCGCGTGTATAGAAGTACCGATTTATTGGCAACAACACTTCCTGAAGAACCTCAAGATATTTGTGTCGAGATTGTAGAACAATCTTCAAAAGAAAAATTAGCACAATTTGTAGCTGACACTTATGATGATATCACATTCGGAAATTACACACCAACACATTTATTAAAACAATTTCCGGAAGCTACACAGCTACAAAACCTCATCGAATATTTTAGAGATAACTATTGCGGTAATAATCCAAACAAAGTTGCTCATTTTTATTATAACCAAGAGAATAAACTCATTGCATGTTCCATAGTCGATTTTTTGAATCAACATCAACCTAATTCTGCTGCTTACTTATATTACATCAGCACAGCGCGCGATGAGCGCAACAAAGGCATACAATTTAAAACAGTCAACAAGCTAATGCATATCATCAAAAATCAAGATTATCATTACTTCGAATGTGCCACGCGTTTAACCAATCTTTTTAGTGCCAGAACCATGGAAAAAAGTGGTTGCAAATGCTATCGCTACGATTGGGTTTATCTTTTAGAAAAATAATATTTATTCTAAATTTACTTGATTTTATTTCCATAGAATCGTAATATTGTACTAACACTTCAAACTAACTCTATGAAACTCATCATTAAATTTCTAATTAAAGTAGCCACTGTAATCGCACTATCTTATATTTTACCTGTACTTTGGTCGGGCTTTAGTAATCCGATAGTAAGTACTCCAATGGATGCTGTAAAAGTTGCTTTAGTGCTATCTATCTTAAACACATTTTTGAAACCTATAATCAGTTTTTTCTCGTTGCCGATTACTTGCCTTACGCTTGGATTATTTTCCTTAGTCATCAGCGCAGCTATGGTGGTTTTAGCAGATAATCTTTTGGCGGGTTTTCAAGTTGGCGGTTGGATAGCAGCACTACTTTTTAGTTTAGCTTTCTCATTTATTTCCGCTACTGTAGAAAATTTCATTGTAGATAAAGATTAAATCTTACTGAAATTATTTCTTGTTTTTTCTTCTCTAACTGACATTCTTTCTTCTTTTGAATGACATATATATCCTTTTGTCATCTCGCATACTTTTTGATATTCTTTCTGCAACTTAAAGCATACATTTTTCATTATATAGATGTAAAAATGGACGTTCAAGTAGAAAGAAAAACAAAAAAGATATGAATCCAAATAACTATACCATTAAATCACAAGAAGCCATAGCTGGCGCACAACAATTAGCATTTGATGCTAAGCACGCTTCTATGGATACCGTACATTTATTAAAATCAATTTTAGAAACCGATACAGATGTTACACCATTCTTATTAAAAAAAGTAAATGCCGACATCCAAAAAATAGAAAATGAAGTCAACTTACTTTTAAGCAAACAAGCAACTGTTTCCGGCGATAGCATGAAATATCCTTCGCAAGCATTAGCACAAACTTTGCTCAAAGCCAATTCTTACTTGAAAGAATTTAACGACGAATATGTTTCTATCGAGCACTTATTGTTGGCATTATTAAGCGCCAACGATGATGTATCTAAAATTTTAAAAGCAAATAATGTAAATGAAAATGCATTAAAACAAGCTATCAAAGAATTGAGAAAAGGACAAAAGGTCAACAACCCAAGTGCTGACACCACTTACAATTCTTTAGATAAATACGCCAAAAACTTAAACCAATTAGCACAAAACAACAAATTAGATCCTGTTATTGGTAGAGATGAAGAAATTCGTCGGGTATTGCATATCTTATCACGCAGAACTAAAAATAATCCGATACTTGTCGGCGAACCAGGCGTCGGAAAAACAGCCATTGCAGAAGGCATCGCACATCGTATTATTTCCGGCGATGTTCCTGAAAATCTAAAATCAAAAATTATTTATTCTTTAGATATGGGCGCATTGATTGCAGGCGCAAAATACAAAGGCGAATTTGAAGAACGCTTGAAAGCCGTCATCAAAGAAGTAATTGCCTCTGACGGACAAATTATTTTGTTTATAGATGAGATACATACTTTAGTTGGTGCCGGCGGTGGTGGCGATGGCGCTATGGACGCAGCCAATATTTTAAAACCGGCATTAGCGCGTGGCGAATTGCGTGCCATCGGCGCAACAACATTAAACGAGTATCAAAAATTCTTTGAGAAAGATAAAGCGCTCGAACGCCGATTCCAAAAAGTAATGGTACATGAACCGAGTATCGAAGATAGTATTTCCATTTTGCGTGGTTTGAAAGAACGTTATGAAACACATCATAAAGTAACAATAAAAGATGAAGCAATTATCGCAGCAGCAGAATTATCCGGACGGTATATTACTAACCGATTTTTGCCTGACAAAGCTATCGACTTAATTGACGAAGCTGCCGCTAAACTTCGTTTAGAGATGGATTCTGTGCCGGAAGAACTCGACGAGTTAGACAGAAAAATTCGACAATTAGAAATTGAGCGCGAAGCATTGAAACGCGAAAATGATGAAAATAAAGTCAAAGATTTATCAGAAACAATTGCCGACCTTGCTGAAAAACGTAATGCGATGAAAGCCAAATGGCAAAGCGAAAAAACAATCGTTGATAGAATTTCTAATGAGAAAGAAAAAATAGAAAACTTAAAATTAGAAGCCGAGAAATATGAGCGCAACGGCGATTATGCTAAAGTAGCCGAAATTCGCTACGGAAAAGTTAAAGAAGCCGAACAAAATCTAAGCAACTTTGAACAAGAATTAGAAGCACTGAAAAAAGGAAGTCGCTTGATGAAAGAAGAAGTTACTGCCGAAGATATTGCCGAAGTGGTTTCTAAATGGACAGGCATACCGCTAACCAAAATGTTGCAAACCGAAAAAGATAAATTGCTCAACTTAGAAAATTATTTGCATGCAAGAGTGGTTGGTCAAGACGAAGCTATTGTTGCCGTTGCCGACGCTATTCGTAGAAGTCGTGCCGGCTTGCAAGACCCAAAACGTCCTTTAGGTTCGTTCTTGTTTATCGGAACAACCGGCGTTGGAAAAACCGAATTAGCAAAAGCACTTGCCGAGTTGTTGTTTGATGATGAAAAAGCAATGGTGCGAATTGATATGAGCGAATATATGGAAAAACATGCCGTTTCACGTTTAATCGGCTCGCCTCCGGGATATGTCGGTTATGATGAAGGCGGTCAGCTTACCGAAGCCGTGCGCAATCATCCGTATTCTGTGGTGTTGTTAGATGAAATCGAAAAAGCACATCCTGATGTTTTCAATGTGTTGTTGCAAGTGTTGGAAGATGGACGATTAACCGACAACAAAGGTCGCGTAGTGGATTTCAAAAATACCATCATCATTATGACATCCAACATCGGTTCACATTTGATACAACAAAATTTTGAAAATATAGAAAATGAAAACGACATTTTTACGGCAACAGAAACCTCCAAAGCTCAAGTATTTGATGCCTTGAAACGCGTTTTGCGTCCGGAGTTTTTCAATAGAATTGACGAAGTAATTATGTTTAAACCTTTGTTGCAAGAGGACATCAAAGAAGTTGTGAAAATTCAATTAAACAGTTTGAAAAAACAATTGAGAGACATGGAAATTGAATTGGAATATACAGATGAATTGGTGGAATATTTTGCAAAAGAAGGTTACGAACCACAATTTGGCGCTCGACCATTGAAAAGATTAATCAATAAGGAATTAATCAATCAATTATCAAAGATGATATTAGCAGATAAAATCGACAAAAACAAAAAAGTAATTGCTGATAGTTTCAATGACGAAATCATTTTTAGAAACGAATAATATTATTTTTAAAAATTATACTTAAGGTTGGTGTCTCCACCAACCTTTAAAGTAAATGTCCTTTCCTTGTAAAAGGAAATTTCAAACATACTTTATATTGAGATTCCCACTTTCGTGAGAATGACTTTGCTTCGCCGCCCACAACGGGTCTTGTGACCCGTTTGACTACTATACCAGAATTCCCACTTTTGTGGTTAAATGTCATTTCCTTGTAAAAGGAAATCTCATTTTTTGCTTCGTTCTCTTTGCGAAAAAAA
>JAGQYE010000027.1 GCA_020436225.1 Bacteroidota bacterium
TATGGATAAAGCCGGCGCTTATAATATCGAAGAATATTTCGGCGTAGAAAAAATTGAAGGCGAATATCAAAATGTAATGGGTTTGCCTATTAAACGCATCTTGCAAGAAATAAAGAATTGGTAGCTTTCGTTAAGATTTCTTTCTAGCAGTGTCTCTTGAAAAGGACACTGCGTTGTTAAAGTAATTAGCGAATTAATCAATTCGCTAATTCGCTAATTTTTCTGTGTTGTTAGAAATGTACGCAGAGTCCACTATGTGAGACTCTGCTTGGAACAAACTATTCAATTATTCAATTAGCTAATTATCAAATTAGCACATCATCAAATCAGCAAATTGCAACCGCGAATATCTGCGTGATTAATGCGTCCAATAATCTCAAATGATGCCTCTTCATGCAGGTTGACCATATCTTGCGTAGCAATAAAAGCACAAGAATTAATATTGGCTAAGTCGATAATATTTAATGCACCTCGACCGCTTGAGTTATCTGTATGCAATGGATTGTAAATATCTCGCTTTAAACATTTCATCCAACTTGGTGCACGAAAAATGCCATTGCCATCAGAGTAAGCTTGCGATAGTAATTCCGTCATGCCATATTCAGAATGAATTGACGAAACATTAAAACTATTTTTCAATATCTCGTGCACTTCTTCACGCAACAATTCTTTTCTTCTTCCTTTCATGCCACCGGTTTCCATAATTACGACATCAGATAATTTCATCGGAAATTGTTCAGCGAAATCTAACAAAGCAAACGTAACGCCAATCAAAAGTATTTTTTGTTTTTGCGTTGCTTGTAATAGTTGAGCTAATTTTTGTTGTAATGCAGTCAAATTATGCAAATAAAAACCGGAATTTTCGTTGTTGGTTTTCTTGATTAAATGATCCACCATATACACTAAAGACGAATTATTGCGCTCTAAATAAGACGGCAATAATGCTAGGATTATCCAATCATTTATATCGCCATAAAATTGCTTAAAACAAGTTTCAAAACTCGTTTCGTATAAACTTAAATCGGAAATAAAATGTTTACTGGTTGAATCGGAAGTCGTGCCACTACTTTCAAAAACTTTATTTATTTCAGAAGAAGTGCTGACGACTTGATGTGTTTTAAAAAATTCAATAGGCAAAAAAGGAATATCTAAAATATTATCTACACTGGTTGCGTTTATGTTTAAATAATCTACATATTGCCTGTAAATGGAATTGTGTTTATATTGGAAACGAAATACTTCTAATGCAAGTTCATCAAAGTCGAAATTATTCGAAATAAGTATTTTTTCTTGTATTTTTGATGAAATATCTTGCACGAAGCAAAGTTAATTGAAATGAAAATTAAAAACATCATATTGGCAGTAATAAGTATAACCACTTTTGTTGCTTGTTATAAAACGCCTGAATATCCGATTGAGCCAACTGTTCAATTTGTATCTTTCGATAAACCTAATGATGTCTATACTTTAGATGCCGGCGAAGGTGGAAATTTGGTGTTGAGTTTTACCGATGGCGATGGCGATTTAGGAAAATTAAATAATGAAGATTCTTCTTCAACCGTTGTATATAGAAACTTAAGAGATACAGCATTTTTTGGCGTTCGTGAGTATGTGATTCCGGTTATTCCAAAGAAAGGAACAACTGATGCTATTAGCGGAAAGATTGAAATTAAGTTGAACGATGCCTTGTTTAATAGTTATGCGACTTATTTCATTTTAAAAGGCATTAGTGTAGATACTTTTACTTATCAAATTTATTTAAAAGACAGAGCAGGACATAGTAGCAATGTAATTACAACACCTTCAATTGTTGTGAAGATTTAGAATCAATCAAGAAATTTCAATTCTTTTCATAAACTTCCCTTAATGCTTACTTAACTCCAAATAAAGGTAGATAGCACATTATTTGCGCTAATTTTGCTGTGATGAAGCCCCTTGATGTTATTGTAGTTGGTGCTGGATATTCCGGTATTTCTGCAGCGTATTATTTACAGCGCAAAGGGTTGAATGTTAAAGTATTAGAAGTTTCCAGTCAAGTTGGTGGTCGAGCGCGTTCAGATAATATGAATGGCTTTACTTTAGATAGAGGCATACATTTTTATCATCATTCTACAACAGAGTTATCTAAAATAATTGACTTAAAAAAGTTAGAGTTAAAAAATACGTATCCGGGTTATTTATTGCGCTACGAAGATACGTTTAACTTATTTACAAATCCGTTATATCAAACATTAGACACTATATCAACAGCATTAGCAAAAAATGCTACGTTTACTGATAAAATCCGATTGTTTGGCTTATATGCAAAACTCAAAACTACATCTTATAATAAATTAGTTAAAGAGAATGATTCTTCAACTTATGAATATTTATCTAAAAATGGATTTAGTAAAAAATTGATTAATTCATTTTTCCGTCCGATGATTGCCGCCAATATTTTTGATTACAATTTGCAATCGTCTTCTCGTTTTTCAAAAGTGTATTTAAAATCTTTGTTTCAAGATCATGTAGCCTTACCAAAAGAAGGAATCGGTAAAATTGCTACAGAAATTGAAAAGAAATTAGAATCTGATACTATTTTGTTTAAGACTAAAGTAAAAGAAGTAACAGAAGATGGTGTGTTGCTTACTAATGGTGAATTTTTAGAATCAAAGTTTGTTGTTATTGCAACAAATGCGATTGATGCTAACAACATCTTAAACGACAAGCGCATAGATGCAGAATGTTCTCATGTTTCTACTTTGTATTTTTCTTGTGATCAAGCGCCGGTAAGTAAACCAGTGGTGATGTTGAATGGCGATAATGGAACAACTTTAGTTAACCATGTGTTTGTGCCAACTTGTTTGCATCCTGAATATGCACCGAATGGAAAGCATTTGGTAGCCGTGAGCGTTGTTAAAGACCACGATTTAGATGATGATGAATTGATGATAAAATGCTTGACAGAATTGTCGGGTTGGTTTGGTTTAAAAGTGATGGATTGGTTTCATTTAAAAACATATCATATCAAATATGCGATGCCGTTTAAGCCAATTTTAGATAAGGTTGAATTTACGCATCAACTTTCTGATTCTATTTTTGTTTGTGGAGATAGCATGTCGGTCGGCAGTATGGAATCGGCATTGCGCTCTGGTAGAGAAACTGCAGCATTGATAGCGCAACAATACACAAAAGGAAACTCACCCAAAGCAGATTTCGCTGCCGGAATTTAATTTTTCATTTCTTTGAATTGATTAATTGCAATTGCAATTGTTGTTGTAGTCGTAAGACTTCAATTTGTTTCTTTAATTCAATAAGTTGAAGTTTCAAAGAGTTTATATCATCATTTAAACTTGAAACAGAAATTGGTTGAGGCGGTTGTGTATAATAGATTTTTTGTTCGTTATCTATAGTTGCCAGATTGGTCAAACTGTCTGTTGTTGTTTGAATTGAAGTATCTGTTTCTGCTGCAACCGGAATGCTTAATGCTGCTTCTTGTAGTACTTTTTTAGTGATGATTTTTGTAACGGAATAATTATAAATATCTTCGTAAGCATTCACCGGAATTGTTTTCATTTTTTTTTCTACCTGAACGGTATATTCTGTTCCGTTTACATAATTGAAATCTATTATATCACTTTGAGGTACAAGTTTTGTTTTTCCATTTTCTAAAACCGAAAAACACTTTTGTTGCTTGTTGCAATCCACTAAGAAACTTTCGATTTTCCAAATGGAAGTATTGTTGTTTGAAGGTTTATTTTTTTCTTTATTTTGATTTACATCTTGAAGTATAAAACCTTTTTGAGCTGACACAAAAAATGGTAAACAAAGAAATAATAAATGAAGTATATATTTCATAAGTTTTGTTGGATTGGTACATAAGTGAAATCTACAGAAGCATCATATTGATTAGTAGATTTTATAAATAAACTTTCTGAAGTATCAATGTTTGTTGGTGTTTCAGCGTTTGAATTAATGGCTTGTGTTGGACAAGTAGCACATTTTTTTAATAAAATAGGATTGTTGTTGGTGTTGATAGAAATGGTACAATTTGGAATAGGAGCGAAGCCAAACCAAGCATTTTTTGGTGCAATATTTGAGTAAGTGATATTGGATGTCGAAATATTTTGCGTGGAATCAGAAAGCATGATAAGCAGTTCTGCATGTGCTTTTGTTTTGCTTTTGTCTTCTAACTGAATGTCAACTTTATATCTTTCTTCACTTGCCATTTTTTGATAATCTAAAATAGAGAATGCTTGAATATCTGATAAATTAATTTTATTCCAAGATAATATACCATGTTGAATAATGTTTTGTTTTAATGTATTCAACAATGTAGTATCAGCATTTAATTGCGCAATATTTATAGGTGTGAAATTTGTATCTGTATTAGCTAAAACAGTTGGCGTTTTACTTTGTTTAGTGAATTGAAAAAAACGATTTCTATATTTAAAAAATGCTATTGAAAGTAGTGTTATCGTTAATATTGGAAGCACCCATTTTAACGCATTATTGCTTTTCTTTTTGTCAATTTTACGAGTTTTAAAATCGTTTCTTGCCAAAAGTTTTTCTTGCAATAAAGCATTTTGTTGGCGTTCGTTTTTTAATTGTTTTTCCAAAAATTGATTTTGAAGAAGATAATCTGTTGATTGTTGTTGTACATTTTCTTGTGCTTGTTGCATATTTTTATTTTGTTCCAACGTTTGTTGTAACTCGAATTCTTTGTCTTTAATTAATTTTTTATTTTGAAGTAAGTTATTTTCTAATTCTTCTTTTTCTTTTCTCTCTTTTTCTAATTGATCTACTAAAAGTTTGAACTTTTTATTGCGTTCAATTTCTAACAATTTTAATTGTTCTTGTTCTTCAGTAATTCTTTTTTGCTCATTAATGATGAGTTGTTCTTTTTCTTGTCTTTCTTTTTGTAGTTGTTCTAATAATATATTTTGTTGCTGCTTGTATTCCGCTTCTAATTGTTGTTGAAGTGAGGAAGAATATAGTTCTTCTTGTTGTTTTTTTTGTGTTGCTTGAAGGTTTAAACGCTCTAACTCAATACGCTCTTTTTCTGCTTGTATAGCTTGAAGTTTTTCTTGTAAAATTTTTTCTTCTTTGAGTTGTTGTTGATATAATTTTTCTTGTTCGGCTAATATTTTTTCTTGTTGAAGTTTTTCTACTTTTTCTTTTTCTATTCGTTCTTTTTCTATTCGTTTTTTAAACTCAATTTCTTTCTCTTTGCGTTCCAAGAGTTCTTTAAATCGGTGTTCTTTTTCTTTGTTGATGCGATCTCGAAGTGCTTGCTCATCGGCTGTTTCGTCTAAACTATTTTTGTATTCATTCAAAATAATGATGGAATTATTTTCATTTTTATAGAGAAGCAATGAACAGTTGCTACAATATATTTCTTCGCCTTTGCTAATTGGAATAATATTGAAAGGAGTATGACAACGGCTACAAATCATAACATTTTGGCGCAAGCCCAAGTTTGTTGATTAAAATTAACGCTTTGCCTACGAATATGCCAATGAATTCTAAATATCTTTTATACAGATGTTGATAAGCGGTTAATATTTATAAATCTGAATTTATTTCTTCTCTCGTGCATATTGAGTTGATATTTATAGTTGTTATATTTACAATATAAACTGACTAAAAATGGATAACACATTCTTAGAAAAATATGGTACTTGGGCAATTATTACAGGTGCATCAAGCGGAATAGGAGCAGAGTTTGCGCGACAAATAGCAGCAAAAGGATTGAATGTAGTTTTAATTGCTCGTCGAAAACAACTTTTAGAAGCATTAGCTCACCAATTAGAAGAAAAATATTCTGTTCATACTAAAACTATCGAAGCAGACTTAATCAAAGATGATTTCCATCATACCATTTTAGATGCAACAAACGACTTAGATATTGGTTTATTAGTAAATAATGCCGGCATGAATTGCGAAGGACATTTTTATCGTGGAAGTTTGGAACGCAACGTGCAAATGCTGCAACTCAATACACGAGCACCGTTTATTTTGGCATATGAATTTGGCAAGCGTTTTATCAGCAAAGGCAAAGGCGGCATCATTTTTACTTCGAGTATCAGTGCGTTTAGTGCGCATCCATTTTTGTCGCACTATGCTGCCACAAAAGCCTATATTTTGTCGCTTGCAGAAAGCATGAACTATGAATTTAAAGATAAAAATGTAGATGTGTTGGCACTTTGTCCGGGAATGACTAAATCAGAAATGACAAAAGGCATGAAAGATGGACCAATGTTGATGGATGCGCCGCCGGTTGTAGAAACGGCATTGAATAACTTGGGAAAAACTGCTTATGTTGTGCCTGGATTTATAAACAAAGCTCAGGTGTTTATTAATAGTCGAATTCTTAATAGAAATGGAGCAAAAAATCTTACTGGTGCCATGTTGAAAAAAATATTGCCGGCTGCCAATAAGAAGAAAAAGAAATAAATCATTTAATAGTTTAATATGGTTACGTATATCTTAATTGCCATAACAGTATTGATTAGCTTTTTAGCATTCAACAATCGCAAACTTATGTCGGAGTTAATCTTTAATCCATACGTCATCCAACAAAGAAAACAATATTATCGCTTTATCACGTCGGGATTTATTCATGCCGATTTTTTTCATTTGTTTTTTAATATGTATGCACTTTATCTATTCGGAAGAATAGTAGAGCATTTCTTTCAATTGATTTTTCCCGGATATGGAATATTGATGTATATATTATTGTATGTTTCCGGCTTAATTATGAGTGCAATGTTTTCCTTTTATAAACACAAAGAAAATCCGATGTATAATGCTTTAGGAGCATCCGGAGCCGTTTCGGCAGTTTTGTTTGCCTCTATAATACTTTATCCTGCACAAGAGTTAATGATATTTCCTATTCCATTTTTCATTCCATCTTATATTTTAGGACCGATTTATTTAGCGTATTCGTATTATATGAGTAAAAGAGGCATGGATAACATTGGACATGATGCGCATTTTTTTGGCGCTATTTGGGGAATTTTGTTCGTCATTGTATTGTGGCACGATGCAATTCAAAACTTTATAGCACAGATGCCTTTTTAGTTATTTGAAGGCAACAAAAAACAAGAGTAAATACAACCAAACTATACCTAAGAAATGCCAATAAATTCCAAAAAGATGTAATTGATATTTGGCAATTGGGTCAGTAAAATAAACAAGTGAAGTCGAAAAATCATTTAAAGTCGTCCGACTTTTCCAGTAAAAATAAGTAAGAAATATCAAGCCACCAATTATATGAATAGCATGCATGCCTGAAATTACATATAAATAAGCTGCAGAATGTGCTTGAAATTTTTGTCCGCTATGAAATAGGAGATACCAAGCATAAAGTTGACCAACCAAAAACAAAGTGCCAAGTCCTAAAATATAGAGCAAAGATTTTTAATAAGGTTCGTATCTGTCGTTTCTAAAATGTGCTTGGGCAACTTCTACAGCAATAGAACTTGCCAACAAAATAAAAGTATTTACGAAAAAAAGAACAGGCATTTTAAGAGTTGCTTCTTTTGTGGAAAGATGACTCATAAAATACATGAATGTCAAGCTTAAAAACATAAGTGTTGCGCCCATTAAGAAAAAATACAACATCGCTTTGTAATTTTTGTACCGTTTCAAAACGGTATATTGAAACGTTTCTTTATCTTGTCGATGTAGTAAATCTTCTTTCATAAATACTATAAAAATCAAGCATTACATAACGCACACGTTCCTTCAATAAGTAAGTTGGCACTTTCAGGTTTATATTTTTTGGGCAAATGCAATTTTGGAATTTCCAATGCATGTAAACATTCTATTTTTCCGCAATTTTTACATTTAAAATGAACGTGTTCGTCAACAGTGGAATGCGCAATGCTGTCGTGTCGGCACAAAGCATATTTAGCAATTCCGGAATCATCGGGAATTTTGTGAATTAATCCATTTTCTAAAAAAGAAGTGAGCGTTCTGTAAATGGTGACTCTGTCGAAATGCTTGGAAAAATGTTGCTCTAAATCTGCATGCGAAAGTGCTGTTTTATGATTTTGAAAATAGCGTAAAATATCTAAGCGAACTTGAGTTATACGCAATTTATGATGTTTTAAATGTTGTTCAATTTTATTCATTTGTTAAGTCGATTAATAAATGCAATTAAGTTGCAAATATGTTTTATATTTGTACTTTCATTGAGCATGAACTTGCATAAAGATACGCATAACCACAAACATTACTCAGAACAAATTGCTGTTTTTTTATCAGTATTGTGTACCATTCACTGTGTAATTACACCAATTTTAGTGGTTATTTTGCCGGCTGTCGGACAGTATTTTGAGCAATATCATTGGGTAGAAAATATAATCATTTTAAGTGTATTTGTGCTAGGTACTTCGGCGGTTTTACATGGCTACAAAGAGCATCATCACAATAAAATTCCTTCTTTTATATTCTTTTTCGGGTTGATGATATTAAGTGCTTCTTCTTTTGCAAAGTATATCTTTAATATAGAAAATGCATCTTTGCATTTTTGGAGTGGACTTGGTGGAATAATCGCAGGCGTTGGTCAGTTGTACAATTTAAAATTGAGTAATACGTACAAAAAAAACTCAAAATAAATCTTCTTCGTCAATTTCCGGAGATTCAATATTAAATAAATTAAATAACTCGATAAGTTGAGTTTCTTTTTCCAGTTGCTTCAATTGTTGGTAGTTGCAAATTAAATCATTAATTAGTGTTTTAATAATTTCTAAATTATTGCAAGGAGAATAAAAACATGGATGACTTTTGTATTTCATTTGCTCTAAGTAGTGAGAAATTTCACTACGCGAAAATGCAATACCTTTATTTAAAGGATTGATATAAAACATCACATTTCGTTCTTGATTATTTTGGGTTAATTCATCTTCAGATAAATGTTTCTTGCTGTATGCCATAATAAAATGACAAGGCAAATTCACGCCGTAAATTGGAAGATCATTTTTTTGAGCTAATATCAAATAGAGAATGCTTAAGCTGATAGAATTGCCTCTTTTTGTTTCTAAAAGTTTATTGATGTAGCTGATTTCTGTTTCAATTTGTTGCGATTGTTTTCCGAAAAAACCATGCAATTGAAAAAATACATGATTGATTACGTGAGCTTCTTCTAAAGGCGATAAAGCCGGATTAAGTTCAATCCAAATATTCTTAGAAATAGCTTGTATTTTTTGAGTTATTTTAAGTTCATCTAATTCCGGATATTGAAAACGTGCAACAATTAAAGCGCCTTCCAATAAATCACTGCCGCCGGTTTCTATCCATTTAGATAATCTGTCTTTGACATTAGAGAATTGAATCTTGTTGATGAGATTTTCTAACCGATGTTGTGTAAGTTGATTGTCGGAAGTTTCCCAAGCAGATTCCAGCATCGGAATGCCTTCTAATCCAAGAGAAAAAAGCTTATCAGAAACGTGCGTGAAAACTTCGTTATCATTGTCATCCAACAAAGTTATAAGAGCTTTAAATTCTTTTTCAGAAACGTTCGACATAGGTATTGAATGCAATATAGAAGTTAATTTTTAAAATGGCAATATATAATACTTGAAATAAAAACAACGAAAAAATGTTGTTATTTATCAAAATTCAGAATAATTTTTGCTTATTTCTTCTTCTTTGTTGCAGCTTTTTTGGGTGCTGGTGTTTTCTTTTCTTTCTTGGCAAATGCATTCGGAACTTGTGTTTCTATCATTTTCTTTAATTCATCTAATGATAGTAAAGCAGCTTCTTCAGCAGTATATTTTTTGCCGGTAAGTTTCAGCATTTTTTTATTGAATCGGAGGAATGGACCCCAACGTCCATTCTCAACAGAAATTTTTTCTTCAGGAAATTGTAAGATAAATCGGTTGGCTTCTTTTTCTATTTTCTTCTCAATCAATTCCGCACATTCTTTTGCATTTATTGTATCAAAATTATAAGCACGAGGAATATTGATAAATAAATCATTCCATTTAATAAAAGGTCCAAATCTTCCTTTTCCTTTGGTTATAGGTTTCCCTTCATAAGTAGCAATCGGAGCATCATCTTGTTGTTTCGCTTTTATAACTTCTATAGCGCGTTCTAAAGAAACTTCTGTAGGTTCTTCTCCTTTTGGTAAGGATATAAATTGTTCTCCGTGTTTTACATAAGGTCCGAAACGACCTATATTTACAGATACTTCCAAGCCTTCGTATTGGCCTAAACTCAATGGTAACTTGAATAAATCTAAGGCTTCTTCTAAAGTAATGGTTTCAATACTTTGCGTGGATTTTAATTTAGCATAGCGAGGCTTTTCTTCATCTTCATTATTTCCAATTTGCACCATCGGACCATAACGTCCTAATTTAGCCACCACTTGTTTGCCACTTTCTTCTTCTATACCTAAAACTCTTTCTCCGGTTACATAATCGGTATTTTCTGATGCAATAATTTCTTTGTGAAACGGCGTATAAAATTGCTTTAAAATTTTAGACCAATTTTTGTTGCCTTCGGCAATTTCATCAAAATCTTTTTCCATTTCTGCAGTGAAAGAATAATCCATTACTCGAGAAAAATTATCCATCAAATAATCGGTTACTAAAAGTCCGATATCTGTTGGCACTAATTTACCTTTTAAGGAACCTGTTTTTTCGGAAAGTTCTTGTTTCTTAATTTCTTTTTTATTGTTGAGTTCTAGTAGATTATAATTCCTTGGTTTTCCTTCGGCTTCGCCTTTAATTACGTATTCTCTATTTTGAATAGTTGAAATGGTTGGCGCATAAGTAGAAGGACGACCAATACCCAACTCTTCTAATTTTTTAATTAAACTCGCTTCCGTATATCGAGCAGGTGCTTGCGTAAAACGCTCTCTTGCTTCTATAGTTTGATATTTCAAATTTTGTCCGACAGAAAGTTTTGGCAACATTCCGCTTTCTTCTGTTTCTTCATCATCAGTACTTTCTAAATATACTTTCAAGAAACCATCAAACTTTAATACTTCACCTTCGGCAATAAATTTTTCTTTTCGTGTTGAGATATCTATTTTGGCAATTGTCTTTTCCAATCTTGCATTACTCATTTGCGAAGCAATCGTACGTTTCCAAATTAAATTGTACAAACGTTCTTCATCTCGGTTGATGCCTTCGTTGATGTTATCTATATAAGTAGGACGAATGGCTTCGTGTGCTTCTTGTGCACTTTTATTTTTGGTTGAATATTGTTTGCGATTCGAATATTCTTTTCCGTATTCTTTGTTGATATAACTTTGGATAGAATTAAGAGCAAGGTCAGATAGGTTAGGAGAGTCGGTTCTCATATACGTTATCTTTCCACTTTCGTATAGCTTTTGCGCTACCATCATCGTCCTTGAAACTGAAAAACCCAATTTGCGTGATGCTTCTTGTTGTAAAGTTGAAGTGGTAAAAGGCGCCGCAGGTGATTTTTGTGTTGGTTTTACTTGAATATCTTCAACTTTAAAAATGGCATCTTTAACTGCTTCCAAAAATTTTTGTGCCGATTTTTCATCACTCATTTTTTCAGATAATTCTGCTTTAAATAGCTTATTATCAGAGATAAAATAAGCGACAACTTTATAAAAACTTTCAGTATTAAAATTGTTGATTTCTCTTTCTCGTTCAACAACTAAACGAACAGCAACTGATTGTACACGTCCTGCCGATAAAGTGCGTTTACCTAATTTTTTCCATAAAACAGGTGAAAGCTCAAAGCCAACTACTCTATCTAAAATACGTCTGGCTTGTTGCGCCTGAAATAATTTATCATCTATTCTACGAGGATTGGCAACTGCATTTTTTATTGCCGGAGCAGTAATTTCGTTGAATACGATTCGTTTTGTATTTTTTTTATCAAGATTTAAAACTTCACTTAAATGCCAAGAAATGGCTTCGCCTTCGCGGTCTTCATCCGTTGCCAACCATACTTCACTGTTTTTTGCCAATTTTTGTAATTCTTTAACTACATGTTCTTTATCTTCTGATATTATGTAAGTTGGTTCAAAATCATTTTGAATGTCGATGCCCATTTCCTTCTTTGCTAAATCACGAATATGACCATAACAAGATTTTACGATAAAATCTTTTCCTAAAATTTTTTCTATCGTTTTTGCTTTTGCCGGCGACTCTACTATCAATAAATTTTTTGCCATCTATACTAATTTATGTGAATTGAAATTTATTTAACAGCAAATTTTATACCTTGATTGATAAGCTGAAATAAATTAAACAATTAATTTTTACATGAATTAAAGCGCAAATAAAAGAAAATTTCTATTAGCTAAATAATTTTATAGCATAAAATGACAATTTCTGTAAATATAAATTGTTAATAAGTAATAGAGAAAGTCAAAATTCTTGTATCTAAAAGCGTATTTTTGCAAAAAGCCTTATTTAATGAATACATTGCTTTCAATCTCACCTATAGATGGTCGTTACCGAAATAAAACGGCAATATTAGAAAACTATTTTTCAGAATTTGCCTTGATAAAATATCGCATTCGAGTAGAGATTGAATATTTTATTTTTTTAGCAGAAGAGATAGATGATATCGGTGCATTGTCTGATAAACAGATTAAAGCGTTGCGTAAGATATATCAAAACTTTAAACTGAAAGATGCAGAACGAGTTAAAGAAATTGAAAAAACAACCAACCACGATGTTAAAGCAGTGGAGTATTTTATTAAAGAACAAATTAAAGATGAAACCTTAAAGAAAAAAAGCGAGTTTATTCATTTTGGGCTTACTTCTCAAGATATTAACAACACTGCTATTCCTTTATTGTTAAAGGATTTCTTTAATGATATCTACTACAATAAATACACCGGAATACAACAACTTATTCTTTTTAAATCAATTGAATATAGTGAAATTCCAATGTTGGCGAGAACACATGGTCAGCCGGCATCACCTACGCGTTTAGGGAAAGAAATGGGCGTGTTTGTAGAACGTATAGGTGCTCAATATTCCTATTTTGAGGAAACGCCATACAGCGCAAAATTTGGCGGAGCAACCGGAAATTTCAATGCGCATCATGTAGCTTTTCCAAATGTTAATTGGGTTGCTTTTGCCAATAATTTTGTCAATTATATTTTAGGTTTGAATCGTTCGTCAACAACAACGCAAATCGAACATTACGATAATTTGGCAGCATTGTTTCACAATTATATTCGCGTCAATACTATTTTAATAGATTTTTGTCGAGATATTTGGGCTTATATTTCTATGGATTATTTCAAGCAAAAAATAAAAGAAGGCGAAGTGGGCAGCAGCGCTATGCCACATAAAGTAAACCCGATTGATTTTGAAAATGCAGAAGGAAATTTAGGTATTGCCAATGCCATTTTTACACATTTAGCAGAAAAATTGCCGATTAGTCGTTTGCAACGCGATTTAACAGATTCAACTGTGTTGAGAAATATTGGAGTGCCGATAGCGCATACACTCATTGCTTTTGATTCTATCGAAAAAGGATTGAATAAATTACTGGTCAATGAAGCAAAAATTAAAAAAGATTTAGAAGATAATTGGATTGTAATTGCCGAAGCCATTCAAACAATTTTGCGTAGAGAAGGTTATGAAAAACCTTATGAAGCATTAAAACAATTAACTCGAACCAATACTAAAATAGGAAAGAAGGAAATTCATGCTTTTATTGATACTTTAAAAGTGAGTGATAAAATCAAAAATGAATTAAAACAAATCACACCATTTAATTATACTGGTATTGCAATTCTTAGTTAAATTGAATAATCATAAATAAAAAATATGCTTACCATTTATCACAATAACAGATGCGGAAAAAGTAGAGGTGCAGTTTGCATCTTGGAAGAAAGAAATGAGCAATTTGAAACCGTGGAATATTTAAAAGATGTTCCATCAATTGAAGAATTAAAATCTATTTTGAAAAAATTAAACATCAAACCACACGATTTAATCAGAACGAAAGAGCAAGTATATATCGATAAATATAAAGGCAAGAATCTATCAGACGAAGAATGGATTCAAGCTATGCACGAAAATCCTATTTTAATTGAACGTCCGATTGTCATCAACGGAAACAAAGCAATTATTGCTCGTCCGCCTGAAAAAGTTTTGGAAATTTTGTAACTATTCTTTCTTTTTCTCTTTCTTAGGAAAACGTATTGCTAAACCTGCACTGCTCAAAATTCTTGGAGAATTTTTTAGCAATCCGGCACCTATTGAAAAGTCGATTTGCAAAAATCGGTTGATTAAAAATGCAATTCCGGTATTCACTCTTAAATCGAATTTTTCGCCGTGCGGATAGTTGGCATACAATTCAAAGAAATATTTTAATTGGCGTTGTTTGGTATCGGTAGATTTAAACAATTTATTGTACGTTGTTGCAATGGCAACTTGATAGGTCGGCTTCGCATCTTCACCATTCCAAATCAAACCGTAATTATATTGCAAGCCTACATTTTTTGGTAAAAATTGTTCCATACAAATTCTAAAATACGGGGCAACATACTTAGTACGGAAATTTTTTGTCGAAATATAGTTGACACTCAAACCACCAGTAAATGAAGCACCGGGCGCATATCGTTTAGCATCTATCATTTTTATTTTCATGCCGATGAACAACGGATGAAAACCCGTTTTTACAGAATCTGCATATTTATACGTAGTAGCATCGCCGTTAATTCGAAACTCAAAATATTCGCTGATGCCATATTTTAATAAGAAAGATGGATGCTGAATTTCATGCATTACATCTTTGTAAAATTTATAATCAACACCAAATTCAATTTGCGCTTTTCCTTTGGGCACCAACAAACATCCTTCAGAAAATGATGGTCTGGTCGATGCAAAATGAAACACTTCGTTGGTCTTTATTTCTGCTGTTGACGTTTCGATATTTTCTTGTGCTTTTAAGGTCGAAAACAAGCACAAAAACAAGCATAGGCTAAGGATATTTCTCATCGTATAAAAATAGGAATTTGAATTAATTTTTTATATTTATCAAATGAGTAATTACCAACAAAATTTAGAAGCTAAAGTGATACAACACGAGCGCATTTTTATTGCAGATACAGCGCGCGTTTTAGGAAATGTAGAGTTGCATGATGATGTGTCGATTTGGTTTGGCGCCGTATTGCGTGCCGACTTTGATAAAATTACAATAGGTAAGCGAACCAACATTCAGGAGAATGCGATTCTGCATGTTGACTTTGGAAAGCCTGTAGAAATTGGAGAAGACAATATCATCGGACATGGTGCGATTGTGCATGGCGCAAAAATTGGAAACCATAATTTGATTGGCATGCGAGCCACTATTCTCAACGGTGCAAAAATTGGAAACGGTTGTGTGATTGGCGCACATGCATTGATAACAGAAAATATGGAAGTGCCGGATGGCAGCATGGTGCTTGGTTCGCCGGGGAAAATCGTAAAAACTTTGCCGATCGAACATGTGAAAAATGGCGTTTTGTTTGGCGTTAAAGAATATCTTTCTGAAAAAAATAAATTCTTAGGTTTGGAATAATTGCCGATTTATGTTCATTTTTTCTTGAAGAAATTTCTATTTTGTTAGTGTGAAAATTCTCCTTATTCGATTTTCTTCTATTGGCGATATCGTGCTGACTTCGCCAATCATTCGTTGTATTAAACAGCAACTTGCAAATGCCGAAATTCATTTTCTTACAAAAAATAGTTTTAGAGATTTGGTGGAAGCAAATCCAAACATTACAAAAGTAATTGGATTTGAAAATGACATTAAAGAAGTGCAAGCAACGTTAGAGAATGAGCAATACGACGTTGTTATTGATTTACACGATAATATTCGCTCACGTCAGGTTTGTCAGTTTTTAAATGCAAAAGTTTATCGTTACAATAAGCAGCGATTCAAGCGATTTATGTTGGTTCAGTTTAAAATAAATTGGCTCAACAATCATATAGTCGATCGATATTTTTCTGCGGCGAAAAAATTAAATGTTTTGAATGATGGCAAAGGTTTAGATTTTTTTATCTCACCAAAAAATGAAATTAGTTACGATAAATTGCCTTTTACGCATTGTGCAGGTTTTGCTGTAATTGTAGTAGGAGCGAAGCATTTTACCAAGCAAATTCCATTAAAAAAATTAGAAGAATTATGTCGAAAGATTTCGATTCCGATTATTTTAATTGGCGATAAAAACGATAGCGAAAAAAGTAATCAATTGGCAAAGATTGATGAATTTAAAATTTATAATGCTTGCGGAAAATTCAATTTGCAACAATCCGCATCAATCATAAAAAAAGCAAAATACATTATAACGCCTGATACCGGAATGATGCATATTGCTGCTGCGTTCAACAAAAGAATTATTGTGGTGTTTGGTGGCACCGACAAACGCTTGGGTTTTACGCCTTATACTTCGAGTGTTAATTGGACAATGATAGAAAATACTTCGTTATCTTGCCGACCTTGCCATAAACATGGATTAGATGCTTGTCCGAAAAAACATTTTAAATGTATGAATGATTTGGAAATGCAAAAAATAATTGACTTGCTGTAATTCTCTCAATAACCTTTATTCATTGTGATATGGAAAATGATGTATAATCGTATAAACTCGATAAAGTTGTTCCATAAAAATAAGTCGAATTAATTGATGCGAAAAAGTCATCGAAGAAAGTGAAATTTTATCATTAGCACGAGCATAAATTTTCTCATCAAAACCATAAGCACCACCAATAAGAAATACAATTTTCTTTATCGACTGATTTTCTTTTTTCTGAATGAAAGCAGCAAATTCAGTCGAAGTAAAACTTTTTCCTTTTTCATCTAACAGAATTAAATAGTCATCTTGTTTGAGTTTATTTAAAATTTTTTCTGCTTCTAATTTTTTAATGATTTCTGCTTGTTGCTGGTTCTTCACATCTGGAAATTCGACAATATCAACAGCATTAAATTTCTGAATGCGTTTCAAAAATTCTAGATAACCTTTTGCAACAAAATCTTGAAAGGTTTTGCCTGTCCACCAAATTTCTATTTTCATTCTACTGTTTTATACAAAGGTAACTTGACAAATGCCGTATTATTTATTAAATTGAAGATATAAAACTAAGAGTTATGAAGAAAATATACACTCTTAGAAACATATTAGCTCTTTTATTTTTGTTTTTTGTTGTGTCGTGCAACAAAGATAAGTCTGAATTACACACTATTTCTTCTGAAGATAAAGATTATCAAGAATACACCAGTGTAAAACGATACATGGATAAAGAAACCGGTCAGGTTTACTATGTTATTACGAAAGATTGAATTGTAAAATAGAATTACAAAAAAAAACTGCATCGAAAAGATGCAGTTTTATATTCTATTAGAAAGAATTTTATGCAATTACATGCACAAACGTTCTGTCTTTATAACCTTTTGTAAAGCTTATTTTTCCGTCAGTTAAGGCAAAAATAGTGTGGTCTTTTCCTAAGCCAACACCTTCGCCCGGATGGAATTTTGTTCCGCGTTGACGAATAATAATATTACCTGCGATGGCAGCTTGACCGCCGTATAATTTAACGCCTAAACGTTTGCTATGTGATTCTCTACCGTTCTTGGAACTACCGACACCTTTCTTGTGAGCCATTTTACTTTAATTTATAGAGTTTGAAAATTATGCTATTTTATCAATTTTTACTTTTGTAAATGATTGTCTAAAACCATTTTTTACTTTGTAACCTTTTCTACGTTTTTTCTTGAAAACGATTACTTTGTCGCCTTTTGTTTGTTCTACAATAGTACCGGAAACAGACGCACCACTAACAGTTGGCGTGCCTACTTTCGTGCCGGCATCGCTGGAAACTAACAATACTTTATCAAACGTAACTTGGTCGCCGGAATTGCCTTCCAACTTCAACACAAATATTTCTTGATTCTCGTTTACTTTATATTGATGACCGCCAATTTCAACTATTGCATTCATGATATTATTTTTTGGAGTTGCAAAGATAGTCAAATTTTCTTGTTTTTCACAGTGTTTATGTTGATTTTTTATTAAGTCCACATCTTATCCACAATAACTTTTATAATTTAATTATTTTATTGTAAATCAATTAGTTGTATTTTGTTTAATGATTTTTCTTATTTATTCATCAAATTTTTAACGCGTTCTAATAATGGCGGATGAGAATAATGGAAAAATACATACCATTTATTCGGATTCAAATTCGATAAATTATTGGCAGAAAGTTTTTTCAATGCTGAGATTAAATGCTCGCCGGTGCCTGTGTTTTGTTGCGCATACGTGTCGGCTTCAAATTCATTCTTGCGCGAGAAAATATTCATAAAAATTCCGGTCAACAAAGAAATCGGACTATAAAGCAAACTAAAAGCAATTAAGCCTAAATGAAAAACAGGCACATCGGTTTGCAAACCTAATGCTTGCGATAATTCCGGTTTATTGATAAAGAGTTGAAGTATAAACAAAATAATGCCCATTTGTGCAATGCCGATTAACATGCCTTTTTGGATGTGTTTCATTTTATAATGCCCAACTTCGTGCGCCAATACGCTGACCAATTCTTCTTCAGTTTGTTCTTGAATTAATGTATCAAATAATACAATCGTTTTCTTGCTTCCCAGACCACTAAAATAGGCATTGGCTTTGGTGCTTCGTTTTGAACCATCAATCACAAAAATATTAGTGAGCGGAAAGTTGACTTTTTGAGCAAATGCTTCGATTTTCTCGCGCAAAGTTCCTTCTTGTAAAGGCACTAATTTATTAAAAATTGGCACTATCCAAGTGGTATAAAACATCGTGAAAAACAAAGTGAAAACTGTAAACAAAATCCAAGCATACAACCAAAATTTATTGCCGGCAACTGTATAAAACCAAACAAACAGACTCAACAAAATGCCACCGATAATGGCGCCTAATAAATAACCTTTTATTTTGTCGGCGATATAGGTTTTCCAAGTCATTTTATTGAAACCGAATTTCTCTTCAATTTTAAAAATGCCATACCATTCAAACGGCATTCCGATAATATCAGAAACGAGCGCGAAACCGCCAAAGAAAAGCAAAGCTTGCACAATAGGCGAGTGGCTGATTTGTGCTACTTCGAGATGCACATAAGCAAAACCTTTCAACAATAAAAAAGCAAGCAAAAGTAGCGTACTGAAAACGGTTGTAATTGTACTGAGTCGCTCGCGTGCTTGATGATATTGGCGTGCTTTGGCGTATTTTTCTTCATCATAAATGCCGGCTAACTCTTTCGGAATTGGCAAATTCCAAGTTTTGGCATTCAGAATATCCAAAATCGTTTCTAAAATAAAATCGAATAAAATAAATGCAATTATAATTAGCGTAATGCTTGAAATTCCTGTCGTTATCATACAGCAAAAATAAGAAATGTTTCAGCATCGTTTTTTGATATAAGTATATTTCTATGTGAAATTCTGTGTTTGATTGCGTGGATATTCTGCTTGTTTAATTTTCTTTTGTAAAATATATTTTTTAAATTTCAGCATGTTATACCACAACGATAAGTCTGTTTTATTCTTTAATGGTGAATTTAAAAAGGTAAAAGATTTTAAGATAAGTCCTTTTAACCAAACTCTACATTATGGCTATGGCGTTTTTGATGGCTTGCGTGCATATAATGCGCATCAATCGCCGCAAATTTTTAAAATTAAACGCCATTTTGATAGGTTGCAAAAATCGGCAGAAAAAATCAACATCAACATGCCGTTTTCGGTGCAAGAAATGATTAATTATGCTTATGAATTGTTGGAGAGAAATGAGCTTCGCGAAGCCTACATTCGTCCATTGGTTTTTATGGATAAAAATATGACGTTGCGAGCTGTAGATGCCGATAAACCTAATATTTTGATGACTTGTTGGAAATGGAATCGCTATTATCAAAGCAATCATTTAAAAGTGTTGGTGTCGTCTTGGCGTCGTCCGCATCCACGTACAATGCCTGTTGATACAAAAGTAACCGGCAACTATATGAACTCTATTTTGGCAACGCGCGAAGCTCAACAAAACGGCTACGACGATGCTTTGTTGTTAGATGTAGAAGGTTATATTGCTACAGGTCCTGGTGCTTCTTTTTTTATGGAGAAAAATGGAAAATTGATTGCGCCACCATTAACGAATATTTTTCCAAGCATTACACGCGCAGTTATCATTGATATAGCTAAACAAATGGGCATTGAAGTCATAGAAAAACAATTTGGTGTAGAAGATGTTATAGAAGCAGACGGCGCTTTCTTTACAGGCACGGCAGTAGAAGTTGCCGGCATTGAAAGCATAAACAGGCATCCAATGAAATTATCTTGGGAAGATACTATTGGTCATTTATTACACAATAGATACAAACGTATCGTTTCCGGAAAAGACACGAATTTTTTAGAATACTTTTAAATCTTTTATAACTCATAAACATAAATATCATGGACACTTGGTTAACATCTTTGATTACAGAAACACCACAACAAGGTTTTGAATTAGCAATTACATTGAGCAGAAGAGGTGTAAAATATACGCAACCGGACACGGAAGTTTTACATAAACTGCGTCCGCAATATGCCAACGATCCGGATGCACTTACCGCAGCCAGTCATGTTATTGCCGTCAACTTTCAAACTATAGCAGCCGCTAATAATTATTGGAGATAAATAAAAAAAAACTGCCGACATTGGCAGTTTTTTTTGTTATAATTGGAAATAATTTGTGTTTATTTTCCCGGGCGTAAGCTTCGCACTACTTTTCCTGTTTGCCACATTTCAGAATCACGCATTTCTGCTAATTCAGCATTTAATTTCTCGCGATAATCCGGTTGTGAGTTCGTGTCGATAGAGCGTTGAGCTTCTTCGCCAGCAGCAACTTTTGCATATAAATCTTTAAATACAGGCAATACTGCTTCACGGAAAGGCCCTTTCCAATCTAAAGCACCACGTTGTGCAGTTGTGGAGCAGTTGGCATACATCCAATCCATTCCGTTTTCAGACACTAATTTGATTAATGATTCTGTCAATTCTTCAACGGTTTCGTTAAAGGCTTCAGAAGGTGAGTGGCCATGTTCGCGTAATACTTTATACTGTGCTTCCATAATACCAGCAAGAGCACCCATTAAAACGCCTCTTTCACCTGTTAAATCAGAATATACTTCTTTTTGGAAAGTAGTTTCAAACAAATAGCCAGAGCCAATTCCAATGCCTAATGCTATAGTTCTGTCATTTGCTTTTCCTGTTGCATCTTGGAAAATAGCATAAGATGAGTTTAAGCCTTTTCCTTCTAAGAATAATCTTCTTAAAGAAGTACCGGAACCTTTAGGTGCTGTTAAAATTACATCTACATCAGCAGGCGGCACAATACCTGTTCTTTCTTTATAGGTAATTCCAAATCCGTGAGAAAAGTACAATGCTTTTCCGGCAGTCAAATGTTTTTTCACGGTTGGCCACATTTCAATTTGAGCAGCATCTGACAATAAATACATAATGATAGTGCCTTTTGCTAAAGCTTCTTCAGGTTCAAACAAAGTTTCGCCTTCTACAAAACCATCATTTAACGCTTTATCCCAAGATTTTGACGGACGTCTTTGTCCTACAATTACATTAAATCCGTTATCTCTTAAATTTAATGCTTGACCAGGTCCTTGCACACCGTAACCGATTACTGCAATTACATCGTCTTTTAATACTTCTTTTGCTTTTGCCAATGGAAATTCTTCACGTGTTACAACGTTTTCTTCAATTCCACCAAAGTTCATTACTGCCATATTGATAAAAATTTAGGTTTGATTTTTTAATTTAATTGAGCTTCAAAAATGTCTATTTGTTTATTGATTTGTTTTAAAATATTCTCTGCTGCCCATTGTTCAGCGTTGAATGTTATGGTAAATTCTCCGTCTTCTTCATTTATTTTTTTGAAAGAGAAATCAGTTACTTCAATTCTTCTTCGAGAGAAAATCAACATAAACCTACCAATTAAAACAGGTTGATTGTAAGATGTAAATTGTATTTTATGTGTTTTCATATCGTTTAAGGTTCTAAGATTACATCGCTGCAAGCTTTTCCGCTTGGCACCATTGGAAATAAATTTTCTTCTTTCTCTACGACAACTTCTAAAACATAAGGTCCGTTATGCGCAAACATTTTATCTAAGGCTGCACTTAATTCTTCTCTCTTTTCAACTTTAGCAGCTTCTATTCTAAAGCCTTTGGAAATAGCTACAAAATCAGGATTTTTTAACTCAACTTGAGAATATCTATTATCGAAAAAGAGTTGTTGCCATTGGCGCACCATTCCTAAATAGTTATTATTAAAGATGACTATTTTTATGTTGAGATTATTTTGCCAAATGGTGCCTAATTCTTGTATGGTCATTTGGAAACATCCATCACCGATGATGGCTACAACAGTTCTGTCCGGTGCAGCCATTTGCGCACCGATTGCAGCCGGTAAAGCAAAGCCCATTGTTCCTAAGCCACCACTGGAAACCCAAGAATTTGGTTTTCTATAATGATAATAGCGCATAGCATACATTTGATGCTGACCAACATCCGGAACGATAATGGCATCGCCTTTTGTTTTTTCATCAATCAAATGCATAATTTCGCCCATTTTTATGCCACCTGTTGCTTGATGAATAGCAGGTTGAATTACTTTTTCGTCTTCTTGTTTATCTAATTCTTTAAAAGTATCTATCCAAGCTGTATGCTTATTTTCATTTATTAACGGAAGTAATGCGTTTAAAGCTTCATTTGCATCGGCACAGATGCCGACAGCAGTTTTGACAACTTTATCAATTTCTATCGGGTCAATTTCTATATGAATAATTTGTGCTTGTTTGGCAAAAGTACTTACGTTTCCGGTTACTCTATCATCGAAGCGCATGCCGATGCCAATCATCACATCACATTCATTCATTTTTTTGTTGACAGAATAATTGCCGTGCATGCCCGGAATGCCAACATAGTTTTCGTGTTCCGGATTAATGGCACCAAGTCCTTGCATCGTGGTGCAAACCGGAATCCCACTTTTTGAAGAAAATTGTTCTAAGGCTTCTTTTGCTTTGGAGATGATAACACCTTGACCTGCAATGATTAGCGGCTTTTTTGATGAATTAATAATAGAAGCCGCTTTTTCAAGTAATTCTTGTTGAGGAACTTGTTTCGGCTGATAACCTCTGATGTTTGAACAAGGATGATATCCCGACCAATCCATCATTTCGAACTGAGCATTTTTGGTGATGTCGATTAAAACAGGACCGGGTTTTCCTGTATTGGCAACAAAAAATGCTTTTGCAATAATTTCAGGTATTTCTGACGCTTTGGTAATTTGATAATTCCATTTAGTAATCGGCATTGTAATACCAACAACATCGGTTTCTTGGAACGCATCAGTGCCAAGTAAATGCATAGGCACTTGTCCGGTTATACAAACCATTGGTGTACTGTCCATTGCTGCATCAGCTATTCCGGTAACTAAGTTGGTTGCTCCGGGACCGGAAGTGGCAAAACAGACAGAAGCTTTCCCTTTAATGCGAGCCCAACCTTCTGCCGCATGTGTAGCACCTTGTTCATGACGTGTTAAAACGTGATTAATTTTATCTTTATAATGCCATAGTGCATCATAAATTGGCATAATTGCACCGCCAGGATAACCATAAATGACATCTATTCCTTCTTCAACAAGACATTTTATGACTGCTTCTGCGCCTGAAATTGATTTATTTTCTGCTGACATTTTAGTATTCGATTCAATTAACTATGCTTCTTACAAATCTACTAATTATTAGTATTTATAAAAAGTTAGAGATAGTATGGATTTGATATATAGTAATTTCTTAACAGATTAAAGTAAACAGTTGTTTTGTTGGATTGAAAATTGTCGAATTTTTTAAGCTTTTCTTTGTTAAAAGGATAATAATTTCAGTAAATGATTCCATTCTTTATTGATGGTGAGAAAATGTTTTTGACATTGTTTGAGAGCAGTAATCGAGATTTTATCGTTTTTAATTCCAATCATGCCATTTTTTTCACCATTTAAAATAGCATCAACAGAGGCAACACCTAATCGCGATGCCAAAATTCTATCCGTCGCTGTTGGATTTCCGCCACGCAAAAGATGTCCCAATACCAACGTTTTTACATCATATTCAGGATGCATTTTTTTAAATGATGCAGCAATTTCCAAAACTCCGCCTGCATCATCACCTTCAGCTACAACTACGATAAAAGATTCTTTATGCTTACATTGTTTCAGTTTCTGCGAAAGTTCATTCAAATCTGTCTTGATTTCAGGAATTAGAATATCTTCGGCTCCTGCGGCTAAGCCGGCGGTTAAGGCAATGGCGCCGACGTCTCTTCCCATTACTTCAACAAAAAATAAGCGTCCTAATGCATTCGCTGTATCTCGTATTTTGTCAATCAATTCAACTGCAGTTTGAACAGCTGAGTTAAATCCGATGGTAAAATCAGTTCCAAACAAATCATTATCAATAGTACACGGAATTCCAATAATAGAAATATCATGATATTCGGTTGTAAATGCTGTTGCTCCTTTAAATGTGCCATCGCCACCAAGCACGATTAAAATTTCTATATCATTTTCTTTTAAATTTTGATAAGCTTGTTTTCTGCCTTCTTTAGTTGTGAAACGTTGACTTCGTGATGATTTTAATATTGTACCACCACGATGAATTATATTGCCGACAGAACGAGATTCTAATTTTTTAAAATGATTATCAATTAAGCCTTCGTAACCGTTTAAAATACCAAAAACCTGAAAATCATTTTGAATAGCGGTACGAACAATAGCTCGAATGCAAGCATTCATTCCCGGCGCATCGCCGCCGGACGTTAGTAGAGCAATATTTTTCTTGTGCATAATTCCAATAATGTAGTTCAACTAAATTACTACTTTAAATTGGAATTTGGGTTGAAAGAGTTGGTGGGCATTATTGGATTCGAACCAATGACTTCTACCTTGTCGAGGTAGTGCTCTAAACCAACTGAACTAAATGCCCATTTCTTATCACAAAATTAAATGTCATCTGTTACACAACCATTGCTGGCAGATGAAACTGATTTTGCATATTTGTATAAGATGCCCGATTTTGCTTTTAATTCCGGCGCTTTCCATGCTTGTTTTCTCGTCGCTAATTCTTCATCACTAATCAACATATCAATGGTATTATTTACTGCATCAATCAAGATATTATCACCGTCTTTTACCAAGGCAATATTTCCACCATTTTGAGCTTCCGGAGTAACATGACCTACAACAAAACCGTGCGAACCACCACTAAATCTGCCATCTGTAATCAAGGCAACATCTTTTCCTAAACCTTCGCCCATTAATACAGAAGTCGGCTTAAGCATTTCCGGCATTCCCGGTGCACCTCGTGGTCCGATATAACGAATAATGACAACATCGCCGGCAACAATTTTTTTGGCTTGCATCGCATCAATTGCTTCTTGTTCGGTATCAAAACATTTTGCAGTACCTTCAAAACGTTCGCCTTCTTTTCCGGTTATTTTTGCAACTGCACCTTCACTCGCCAAATTGCCATATAAAATTCTGATGTGGCTCGTTTTCTTGATTGGATTATCTATTGTGTGCAATAAATCTTGGTCTTCCGTTAAATCCGGTAAGTCGGCAACATTTTCTGCTAAAGTTTTGCCTGTAACAGTTAAGCAATCACCGTGCAATAAACCAACTTTTAATAGATATTTTGTTACCGCAGGAACGCCACCGATTTTATGCAAATCTTCCATAACATATTTTCCACTCGGTCTGAAATCTGCCAACATAGGTGTTTCATTTCCAAGTCGAACGAAATCATTAATCGTTAACTTTACTCCAATTGTTTTTGCCATAGCAATTAAATGCATTACGGCGTTGGTACTTCCACCGAGAACGATTACCATTCTTATTGCATTTTCAAATGCTTTGAATGTCATGATATCGCTTGGTTTGATATCTTTTTCTAATAGATTTTTTATGGCAATGGCTGCTTGATTGAGTTCATTTTTTTTATCTTGACTTATAGCAGGATTGCTTGCAGAATAAGGCAAACTCATCCCTAAAGTTTCAATTGCAGATGCCATAGTATTGGCGGTGTACATACCTCCACAAGCGCCTGCGCCAGGGCAAGCATGTTCAATTACGCCTTTGTAATCTTCGTTGCTGATTGTGCCGGCAAATTTTTTGCCCAACGCTTCGAATGCAGAAACCACATCTAATTTTTCGTTTTTATAAATTCCTGCTGCAATCGTTCCACCATAAACCATTAAAGATGGTCGGTTTAAACGTGCCATGCCCATAATAACGCCAGGCATATTTTTATCGCAGCCGGCAATAGAAATGATGCCGTCGTAGAATTGTGCACTGGCATTAGTTTCGATAGAGTCGGCAATAACTTCGCGTGAAACTAAAGAATATCGCATGCCTGAAGTTCCCATAGAAATTCCATCACTCACTCCAATAGTATAGAAGTTAAGTGCTATTAAATCTTGTTGTTTGACTAATTTATTTAAGTTGGCAGCTAAACCGTTCAAGTGCATATTACAAGGATTGCCGTCCCATCCAGTTGAAACAATGCCGACTTGTGCTTTTTTAAAATCTTCATCTTTTAAGCCAATGGCGTGCAACATAGCTTGTGCGGCCGGTTGTGTTGGATCTTGGGTTATGGTTTTGCTGTATTTGTTTATTTCTGACATGATAAAATAAGATTGAAACTGGTTAAAACGAATAATTTTCCTCGTTATGCAAATATGTTGATAATTGATTAGATATTCGAAAGAAGATAATGTTAAATTAGTGTAAACTCCTTTTTATGGCAAATAAGAAAGTTGAAATTGATTTGCATAAGTATTTTGTTATGCTCTTCTTAATTATTTTGTTGATTTTATTTACAGTTGTCTCGATAACATCGTAATTAATAGAAGATTTTATGCTTTATAAAATATGCTTGTTTTATAGTTTTCTATAATGGGCAATAATTCTTCTGCAGTAATTTTTCCTACTTGAATTTTGGCTTGTTTGTAAAAAGGTAAACGTTCTGCCAATTTTTTGTCGTAGTAATCTTCAATTTCTTCTTGAGATAAAGATGCTAATAATGGGCGTTTATGTTTTCCTTTAATTAATCTGCTTATAGTAACTTCTTTATCTGGATTTATAAAAATACTAAGTCCTTTTTGATTGATGATTTCCATATTATTGAAGAAACATGGAACACCACCGCCTGTACTAATTACGATATTTTTATTGGCATCAAGTGTTTCTAAAAAATAGTGTTCGGTTTTTCGGAAATAATCTTCGCCTTTTTGCTCAAAAATTTCCTTTACACTTAACCCTTCATTTTCTTCGATATATTTATCCATATCTATATAATCATATTGCATTAATGGTGCTAAATGGCGCCCGAGATATGATTTTCCGCAACCCATAAATCCAACCAAAAAAATCAACATAAGAAAAACAAAAATGTAGTTTATGAAAAATAATTATCGCCCAATTCTAATTCTTGGATCTAAGACAGCATATAATATGTCAACTAAAATATTCATTATAATAAACACAAATGCTGTAAACAAAACGCTTCCCATTGCAACAGGAAAATCAAATTTTTGAAGTGCATCAACGGCAGTGTAACCTAATCCTTTGATATCGAAAATAACTTCAACAAAAAATGAACCCGCTAAAAGTGAAGCGAACCAACCGGAAATTGCCGTTACAACCGGATTGAGAGCATTGCGTAATGCGTGTTTGAATAAGACTTTTAAATTGCTTAATCCTTTTGCTTTTGCTGTGCGAATAAAATCTTGAGAAAGCACGTCTAACATGGCACTTCGCGTAAGCTGAAAAATGATTCCTATCGGACGAGAACCCAGCGCAAATGCAGGCAAAATTAAATTCTTCAGCATCAACACTTCGTTGCCATAATCGTCGATGATAGTTAATCCGCCGGTTTGGTCTAAGCCTGTATATTGATGCAAAACAATGCCAAAGAAATAACCCAACACAATTGCCGAAAAATAGGACGGCACCGAAATACCCAAAACGGAAAGTGACATTGCAATATTATCGAACCAAGAATGTTGTTTTACAGCTGCGATAACGCCGAGAAAAATGCCGACTATACTCGCAATAAACATGGCAGCAAATGCCAGGATTATGGTTTGTGGCAAAGCGCGTTTCAGAATGTCGGATACATTTTCTTTGGTTTGATAAGAACGCCGTAAAAACGGTGGTTTTATAACTAAAGCATTTGATTTGCCGACGTTAAACAATTTTATATAGTGATATTTTTCTTTTGCTTTTTCGCTGTTTTCGTGAACAGCAATAGGCGAGAGGTCATTTAGATACAAAGCAAATTGAACATGTTTGGGTTTATCTAATCCTAATTCTTTATTTATGGCTTCTACAGAAGCAACATCGGCGCGCTGACCGAGTGTAAGACGTGCCGGGTCAACCGGAAGAATATTAAACAAACCGAATACGACAAATGCCACTCCAATTAAAATTAGAATGCCATAGAAAATTTTACTCAGAATAAATTTTGACATAAGTGTTGTGTAAGATACTTATTTCAGCCAACTTTTTTTCAAATCTGCATAATTTGTCAAGTCATTATAATGTAATTTAGCAACGATTACACCTTTTTTCAAAATCATAATGCCAGGATTGGAACGCATAATAGTTTTGAGTGGTGTTGCATCGGTATTATAAACTTCGAAAGCATATTCTTTTTGATGTTGCTCGGCAAATTTCTTCATATCATCTAATACACTTCCTGTTAAGATAAAGACTAATTTGCCATCGTTTGCAGCTGCATCCACAATTTTAATTACTTTATTGTAACCATCTACATTTACATTTTTTAATTCAGGAATAATGATGAAGAAAATGTATTGGTCAACAGCAAACATATCAGCAGAAACATCATTTCCATTGGCATCTTTGATAGCAAAATCTTTCAATTTCGGATCATCGCCTTTTTGAATCATAATATCTTTTCGCTCTACATATTCCCAATTTTCATAATCAGCGGCATCCGGAAATTGATTTGGCGGAAACGTTTTTAGTTTGCCTGTTTTCTTGTTTTTATACGTATAAATATTTTCATATTTATATGGCTTAGCATTTGCCGGTAACTTTAATCCTTCCGGAATAGAAACGCCTAATTTATACGGACGAAAATCGACGATTGGTTCGAAATAAATATTTCGATAAGCAAATGCAATGGCGAGAAGTGTCAATATACCTAATAAGATTTTTCCCAATGTTTTTTTGAAAAGTTCTTTAATTACTTTCTGATTAAAGACGATAATGAAAATTAAAACTGTCAAGAAAATATCTTTATAAAAAGATTGGATAGGTGCCAATTTTAGAAAATCGCCGAAGCAACCACAGTCGGTTACTTTTCCTGTTTTTGCTGAATATCCTGTTAAGAATGTGAAGAATAAAATAATTAAAACTAACAACCAAAGTGTCGATTTTTTCCAAACGCCTAAAATCAATGCAATGCCGAGATAGATTTCTAAAATTATCATCAAGAAAGAAATCAATAAAGAATGCTCGGCAGAAAATTGCCATAAGAAAGAAAGTAATGGTGTTGATTTTTCAAAGATTTCAAAATATTCTTCCATTTTAATAGCTGTTCCGCTTGGGTCGATGGCTTTGACCACGCCTGAAAATATAAACCAAACGCCAACAAAATATCGAATGAAATTTATCGGTAAATTATTTTGGCTGAATACCATTTTTCCTACAAGCGTAAGCACTGCAGCAATGGCAACAAACATTCCTATAAGTGTAATTAAATCCATATTGAATAGTAATTAATGAGATAAAATTTGAGTTTAATTATTCGCTGAGTTTTATCAATGCAAAAATGGCATAGTTGACAATGTCCATATAGTTGGCATCAATTCCTTCCGAAATAATTGTTTGACCTTTGTTTTCTTCTATTTGTTTTATGCGATGCAATTTTGATAAAATTAAATCGGTATAAGAACTAATGCGCATATCGCGCCAAGCTTCGCCGTAATCGTGATTTTTTGCCAAGAATAATTTCTTGATAATATTGTATTGTTCATCAAATAATACTTCGGCTTCTTCGTATTTCAATTCAACAGCAAACTCTTTTTTATTTTCTAAGTTGAGTTGAATAATGCCAATAATGCCATAATTCACACACGCAATAAATTCTGATTCGATGCTGTCGCCAACTTTATTTTCTCCGGTTTCATCTATCGTTCTTATGCGTTTTGCTTTGATGTAAATTTGATCGGTGATGGATCTTGAGCGCAAAATTCTCCAAGAAGTGCCATAATCTTTTGTTTTCTTTAAAAACACATCTTTGCACTTAACAAATGCCGATTCATATTGTTGTAAAGTCGTGTTGTTCATCAAAATAGAGCTTTCTTTTTCCAATGTTTTCTTTTGATTTGATAAATCTTTTAAATAAAGTAGTTTATTCCAATTACCAAAGCGCAAAAATACATAAATTCGCTCTTGTTTTAAGCTAAATGATAGTTATTTGTTGATTTATGCAAAAGTTTAGTTGGAATTGCAAAGGGAAATTAGTGTCGTTTGATGCTCCTATTGTCATGGCGATTTTAAACATAACGCCGGATTCTTTTTACGACGGTGGCGTTTATTCATCTGAAAAAGAAATCTTGCATCAAGTAGAAAAATACATCAACGAAGGCGCAAATATTATTGATATTGGCGGTGCATCAAGCCGACCAAATGCAGATTTGATTTCAGTGGAGGAAGAATTAAAACGAGTTGAAAAAATTATCAACTTAATACACCAAAACTTTCCTGAAATTTTATTGAGTATCGACACCATACATTGCAAGGTTGCTGAAGTTGCCATTTCAAATGGCGTTTCGATTATTAATGATATTACAGGAACGAATCATGATATAAAAATTGCTGATGTTGCGAAGAAATATGCTTGTCCGTTAATCATCATGCACACACAAGGATCATTTCAAACGATGCATCAAGCCACTACGTATAATAATATGTTGACTGATATTTATGACTTTTTTGTGCAGAAAATTCGTTATATTGAAGAAATTGGCATAAAAGATGTAGTTATAGATGTTGGATTTGGTTTTTCGAAAACGATAGAGCAGAATTATGAATTATTGAAAAATTTGAATTTTTATACTACATTAGATAAGCCGATTTTAGCCGGAATGTCGAGGAAAAGCATGTTGTACAAGTTTTTAGGTATTGAACCAAGTACTTCGTTGAATGCAACAAGCATAGTAAATACGATTGCTTTGCAACAAGGTGCTTCGATATTGCGCGTACACGATGTAAAAGAAGCGATGGAATGTATTAAGATATATCAACAATTACAAAAACAATGAAACCGATTTTTGCTTTTATGCTGCTTTGTTTTTGCTCATTTATGAGCAAAGCAAATGATAATTTAGTAGGAGATTGGCGCGGCAATATTATTGGTCATGTTGATGATAGAGATTATTATATAAAAGCTACTATTGAAAACAAAAAAGGCAATAAATATGAAATGAGTTTGCACTTGTTTAGTAAAGATTATTCAGGTGAATTTATATTGCAAACAAGATTGGATAATAACAAATTATTCATTGATAAATTACAGAAAGTAAGTGAATTTCCTTATCCGTATTTACATATAGAAGATTGCTTTAGTGGTTATTTTTTATTGAGAAATGAACCAAATGATACAATAGAATTAGATTTGTATCGCGACCCGATTTATCATAAGATAGAAGAGTTTACCAACATAGATGGAGACGGCAATTTTGTGCCCGGATTTGAGTGTTTTACTTCCGTTGTATTACGTTCAAAATTGAAAGATACCACTTTGCTTTCACAAGAAAATCAAACTAAAGACTTGGTGTCGTCTAAAAAGAAACGCACCGATGATTTGAATAAACGTAAAGTAGTATCAACAAAAAGTATTACTGTAAAAAACCAAACAATTAATCTTCAAGTTTGGGACAACAATAAAGTAGATGGCGACATCATCTCTTTAAAATTAAATGATGAGTGGATTTTAACTAATTTTGAATTGAGTGGTGAAAAACAAATTATTCCGGTTGTATTGAAAAAACAAAACAACGAATTATTATTGTTTGCCGAAAATTTAGGAAAAATTCCGCCAAATACGGCAGCCATTATGGTTGAAGACAAACAACATTCAAAAACCTTTATCCTCAATTCGGATATGAGTAAAAGCGAAACCGTAAAAATTATTTATTTAGGCGACCAAAACAAGCAATAAAATTATTGCAATGTTTGAATGAATTCTTCTAAAGAATGTGTATCATCGCCATTTGCTTTTGTTTTTTCTAACGCAACTTTCGCATAAGTCAACGCATCCGTTTTCTTGTTTAGCTTCTGATAAATATGAGCAACTGTATCGTTATTGTCGGCGTTGTTGTTGATTTCTACAGCAAGCAACGCAAAGTTTAATGCTTTATTTAATGCAGATTTGTCTTCGTAATTTTCGAAAATTTTTCCGGCGACATAATTCAATAATTCGTCATCTTGTTTACAGAAAGTTTCCGCAAATGCAATGGCTTTAGGGAAATATGCTTTCCAGTCATTCGCTCTACTAAGTAAAGTTAAATCATATAATGCGCAAAGTTTGTCAGTTTTTTCAGGCAAATATTGTTGGATAACTGCTTTAAATGCAGGTTTGTTTTTTCCACCTTTTCCTGCTTTTTTTGCTTCCGTCCAAACTAAATCTTCTATAAATGAATTTAGACTTTTGGTGCCAACGAGTTTTTCAAAATAAGGTTTATTTTCTTGAATAATAGTATAACCTGTATCTTGGATATAATTTGTTGTATTGTACACCAACAGCGCATTTGCAGGCGAAAGTTCATAATCAACAATAGCCAAAAATTCTTTTAATGCATCTTGTGCAGTTTTATCTTGTGCTAAATTGGCAGCAGCTATATATTGACGCAAAAATGCTGTATCGCGATTTCTGGATTCGTATTTCTTTTTGAGCACAATAAATTGCATTTCGGGTTTTAATGAATTGTTGCAAAGTTCAATAAAATCTTTTGCAGGCATCGAGCCTAAACTTCGATGTACTAATTCGCCATTTGGATTAAAAAATAAATACGTTGGATAACTTTTTACATTGAATTCTTTTGCCAATGTAATGCCTTCACCTTTTTCCATATCAAATTTTGCGCAAACATAATTTGGGTTGATAGCATCTCCAACTGTTGCTTGCGGAAATACTTCTTTCGACATCCATTTGCAAGGACCACACCAACTTGCATAAGCATCTAAGAAGATGTATTTATTTTCTTTTTTTGCTTTTTCTTTGATTTGTTGCCAAGTTAATTCATGCTCGAAATGCATCCCATTTTCATCTGCTAAAATTGGATTTATCAGTATTAAAAAGAAGGTGGCAATTAATATTTGTTTCATATTAGTTGTTTGTTATTAGTTATTGGTTATTAGTTATTAGTTTGACGACTATCGACTATCGTCAAATCATCAAATCATCAAATCTCAATACTTACTAATGTCAATTTTTATTGGCATTTTATCTTCGCCAACTGCAACAAACTTAAATTTTCCGTTGATGGCTAATTCTCGCTTATCGGAGTTCATTAATTCGATGAAAATATCAACATTAATGTCGACGCTGGTATTGCCTAAATGCGTTACTTTTCCAATTAATTCAATGATAGTTCCACTTGGAATCGGAACATTAAATTCTACTTTATCTGTAGTAACTGTTACCATTTTTAAGCGAGTAAAACGAGTTGCTGTAATAAAAGCAACTTCATCCATAAGTTGCATAGCTGTTCCTCCAAATAAAGTATCGTAGTGGTTGGTAGTGTTGGGAAACACAGCTTTAAAAATATGTGTTTCCGACATTCTTGAGCGTTCTTCAAAAGTCATATTACAAAGGTATATTTTCTGTCAAAGAAAATGCAATACATTTTGAAGGAACTAAAGATTATTCATCTTTTTTAGGATTTAATATCGGTTTGGTAAATGTATGCACAAGTCTTGTGTCATCATAATAATCTCTAACATTATTGATATTCATTTTATTAGTAGAAGCTAATAAAACTCGATTATAAATTTTATTATTTAAAGAATATTCGTTGTAGATATTTACAAATAAAATGCTATCGCCATAAAATTCTAATGCTGCTGTTTCGCCATCTACTTCAAGTGAATCTAGACTTCGTGTAATTGCTGATGAAGTATCCATGCTATAAACTAATTTATTACAATTTAAATTAAATCGATGACATTCGTTATTGTGATAAATGGATAAGGCGATGAGTGGGCTATAATAAAAACTATCGACAGCAGAATAGAAAGTTAGTTTAGTATCGTCAGGCAATAGTATAGAACGAACGGTTGAAAGTCTGTCTTTAATGTGTTTTCCATTAAGATTTTCATGATTGGCACAAAGTGATTTTTTATTAGAGATACTATCATATATTTGTTCCCAAAATTTTATATTTAATTTGGGTATATCGTCTTTTGTAATCGTTATGGAATCAAAATTATTAAGTATAATATTCATTCCATCATCAGCGTCAAATGTGTAAGTATTGGTAGAACTATTATAAGATAAATTTCCACTTGGCTGTACCGCAACACAAGTTTCTGATTCTGTTTTTTTATCATTCTCTTTACTGCACGATGCAATAAAAATAAATGCTAAACTAAGCATTGTTAAAAGTGCATATTTATTTTTCATTATTTATGATTTTTTTTACTATTAAATATAATAAGAAAAACGGAATATGTGTTATTTTATTATGGCTTTGTTAATCGTATTTCCAATACAACCACTCGGCATTTGAATATGTAAAAGGCTGGTAATGGTTGGTGCGATATCCGTCATATAGGTTTTTGTATATGTTTTGCCTTTATTAATGCCATAACCATAAAATAGCAATGGAATATGCGCATCATACGGATTCCAGACACTATGTTGAGTGCCTGTTTTATATTTAGTATCTAAATAGCCGGGTTTTAATATAGCCAAGATATCTCCACAACGATGTGAATTATATCCATTCGTAAATTGTTCTCTTACCGGTGCCGGAATAGTTGCTTCTTGTATTTTGGTATAATCCACAACTCTGTCGATGTTATCTATTTTTTTCAAAAATTGAATAGCAACTTTTACAATCTCATCTCTATCTAAATTATGTTGTTCGATGGCATTAAAATTCAAATAATATTGACTTTTAAAACAAGCAATAATTAAACTGTCATAGCCAAATTTTTCTTTTAAAAATACATTGAGCGCTTTCTTTGCATCAGAGCTTGAAACATTTCCATTGGGCAATTTATGTTTTTCTAAAAAGCCGGGAACATGTGCTGCTCCGTGATCAGCTGTCAAGAAAAGTGTGTAATTATTTGCACCAACTTTTTCATCTAAATAATGTAAGAAGGAAGCTAAATCTTTATCTAATCGGAGATATGTATCTTCTGCTTCTATGGAATTTGGTCCAAAAGAATGTCCAATATAATCAGTGGAAGAAATGGAAACAGTCAGCATATCTGTAATAGAATCGAGGCCTAATTGCTCTTGTTGAACGGCAGTTTTTGCAAATTCAAAAGTCAAAGAATTTCCATAAGGTGTGCTAAAAAAAATATCATAATTATTTTCTTTGATATAGTGTTTTAAATCATAAGGAAAACCTTTTTGGCCATTGAATTCTTCATATTCATAAGTATTTATGTCGCTGTCGCTTTGAACATAAGTTTCAATTGGATATAGTGTATTCCAATCTTTTTTGTAATAATCCATTACGCGTTTTGGAGCATCAAAATCAACAACCCATTGTGGTAATTTTTTCATATAATAAGTTGACGTAATAAAATTGCCTGTTTTCTTATCATACCAATAAGAAGCATCAGCACTATGTCCGGCTGGTAAAATTGCACCTCTATCTTTCATGGAAATTCCGATTACTTTACTTCGGAAATTAGTTGCCAATTTTAGTTCGTCGCCAATGGTGGTTACCAATAAATTTTTAGGACTCATTTCTCCTTTTTTAGAATCTACACCAACAGATTGAACGCTTGTATCTTCCGTGCAATACACAGAACGTTGTTGGTCGTAATCGTACCAATCGTTTCCCACAATTCCATTTATGGCAGGCACACTTCCCGTAAAAATGCTGGCATGTCCGGCAGCAGTTACTGTCGGATAATAAGGAATTAAAGTATTTTCACAACTAAATCCTTCGCGCATTAATCGCTTAAATCCACCATCAGTATATCTGTCGTAAAATCTATATAGATAATCCCAACGCATTTGGTCAATCACAATACCAACCACTAATTTCGGTCTGTCATTTATGCTTATTTCTTTCTCTGTTTTTTTAGAAAATGTGGAAGTAAGAATGAATATCAAAAAGATAAAAATGCTTGTTTTTTTCATGCAATAATTTTTTGCAAGTTACTAAAAGCAATATGTTTTATGTTTGTTTTTTGCTTGTTATTTTATAATCAATTATTGATTCTGTTAGAGTTGTAATATGCATTTTTCTTATCTTTGTTTATATGGCAGGAAATTCGTTTGGAGAAATTTTTAAGATTACCACTTTTGGCGAAAGTCATGGTGTTGCACTTGGTGTTATTATTGATGGTTGTCCGGCTGGTTTGGAAATAGATACAGCATTTATTCAACAAGAATTAGATAGGCGCAAACCAGGACAATCTAACATAGTTACACAACGTAAAGAAGCCGACGAGTTTGAAATTTTATCCGGCATATTTGAAGGTAAAACGCAAGGAACTCCAATTGCTCTTATCATCAGAAATGAAGATCAAAAGTCGAAAGATTATGCGCACATCAAAGATAGCTTTCGTCCTTCGCACGCAGATTTTACTTACGAAACAAAATATGGCGTTAGAGATTATCGAGGTGGCGGAAGAAGCTCTGCACGAGAAACGGCAGCACGTGTAGCAGCGGCAGCTATAGCCAAACAATTGCTTGCGCACTTTAATATTCAAATCAATGCGTATGTGTCGCAAGTTGGTGTTATCAAGTTGGAAAAAGATTATTCAACAGTAGATTTATCAAAAACAGAAGATAATATTGTTCGTTGTCCGGACGCTGAAACTGCGGATAAAATGATTGAATTAATCAAAGAAATAAAAAAAGATGGCGACACAATTGGCGGTTTGGTAAGCTGCGTAATTAAAGGTGTTCCGGTTGGTTTGGGCGAGCCTGTTTTTGATAAATTTCATGCCGATTTAGGTAAAGCGATGTTGAGCATAAATGCAGCAAAAGGTTTTGAATATGGAAGCGGTTTTGCCGGTACTACTTTGCGCGGAAGCGAGCATAATGATATTTTTTATACTGATGAACAAAATCAAATAAAAACAAAAACCAATTATTCGGGTGGCATACAAGGTGGCATCAGCAATGGTATGGATATTTATTTTAATGTAGCTTTTAAACCTATTGCAACAATTATGCAAGCACAATCATCTGTAGATAAACACGGAAATGAAACCGAAGTTACCGGAAGAGGCAGACATGATCCTTGTGTGTTGCCACGTGCTGTTCCTATTGTAGAAGCGATGGCTGCATTAGTATTAGCTGACCATTTATTGAGAAATAGAAATAGTAAACTATAATTTACTTTTTTTCTTTTTTCTTGTAGATTTTAATTTACAGCATTTCGTTTTTGTTTTTGACTTTGATGTTTGATTGATGTTTTCAGATGAAGTATTTTTTTCTTGTGAAAAATTAAATGCAAAAGTTTTTATTTGTTTTTGATTGCGCAAATAAGCCTCATTATTCCAAGAATTTACTTTATAAGGAACTCCAATTTTAGCAGAATAATTTTTATTGATGAGCGAATTTTCAGAAACTGTTCCACTTTGAATTTTTCCTTTTATGGTATTTCCTATTTCAACTTGATTACCACTCAGCATAAACATACCTTTTAATAATCCGGAGCCTGTGATTTCATTGGCAATAAAGTTCATATTGTTGCCGGAATTGCCATTCATTACAATGCCATAGTTTTCAATTCTGTTTCTAAAAAAAGTATTATATGGTCCGTTTTCTCCATGCGAATTATCTATCACTAAATTTTGGATGATATTGCCTTCTATTAAATTGGCATAAGGATAATTTCCATGCAACACAATATCGCCGGCGGAACTTGAGGGTAACCAATTTTCTGTCCAATATGGATTATATGAATAATTATAGGCAATCACATTTCCATTCGCTGTTGCCTGTAACAAAAATGAATGACGCAAATGCTGAGCAATATTTGAATAAGCAAAATTATCACTTGCGCCAAACTGCATCACTACGCCATACGCTTTGCCGCCACTTCCATAGTTAAGAGCATCGTGCAAATAATTTCCGGAAACAGAAATATAGGCTGAGCTTTGTAAGTTGATGTGTGCGTAATTACAATTTTCAGATTCAACATCAGTTACCCAACAATTAACAGCATAATTAAAAAATAGGTTAGATGTTTGTTGTGTTGTTGCATCATCTCTTTTTATTTTTAAAGAGGCAATACCAACATTCTCAACTGGCATAATTTTTTGGATTAGAGGCTTATTTCCCAAAGGAAAATCCAAGTGTAAAGGATTATCAATCGTAATTTCATTTCCATTTATTTTTTCAATTTTGGCTATTTGAAAAAAATAATTATAAGCCCAATTAGATGCGAGTAAATTATTGGCTGTTTGTTTTACAAGGATAAAATCGCCTTGTTTAAAATCGGCAACATTGCTTACTTTAAATTTAGTATCATCTTTTTTTATTGAAGATAAAATTGAAGATTGAATGTTAGAAAGTTTTCCTTGAATAGAAAATAAATCGCCATTGCCACCTAAATTAAATTCAAGAATGGTTTTATTGCTTCCTTGCCCTTTTATGTAAATATTGGAAGGAATCGAAATTGATTTTTTGAAATAATAAGTGCCTACAGGGATTTCTATAATACCAAATTTACCATTCAGCGACTTAATGGCATTTTGTAACGCTATAGAATTATCAAAATTTTTATCATTGGCTTTTGCATTAAATGCATTAAGTTGAAGCGTCGTTGCTGTTGTAGGAATAGGAAAGGAGTTGCCTACTGAACTCCAATCAGTAATGGTTTTTGTGTCTATTGCAAAGTTTAGGTTGTAAATAAGAATTGTAAGGATAAGTGTAATCGTAGATTTCATAAAAGGACATTTTTTCTGTTTTCATTCAAATATTATACCATTGTCTTTGTTGATTTTAGTCAATTTATTCTATTTGACGAAAAAAAATGAAATTTAGACTTGACAAAATGTTAATTATGTATTAATATTGTATGGTAAACCCTTTATTAATTATTATTAGAAACATAAATAGACACCCAACAATCCTTTTTTAATCTATTTATTTTCTGTAGTTCTTAATAAAAGAAATTAATAACCCTTTTAAACCCTACATTATGAAACAGTTCCTTTTAAAGTCATTGCTTTTATGTGCTGTTACTGTTGCTTATTTCGGTACAGCTTCTGCACAAAGTGAATTATTCGCTGGAAATGTTCAATTCTCGCCAAGTAGTATTTCTTCATTTGCACAATCTCCGGACAAAATCACTTTTAGTGAATTAATCCAAGATAATGACAATATGCAAGTGAATGTTCAAACTCAGTCGCCAACTAAAGTTCAAGTTAAGTATTTTAACATGACCGGCAATATGGCTAAGCAAGAAACATACGACTTAGTGAAAGGCAGCAACGAATTGAAAGTTAATACTGACAATTTGGATGCCGGCGTGTACATGGTTCAATTCTATTCTGCAAACGGAAGTGCGTTGAGAAGAATAGTAAAGAACTAAAAGCTACGTTCATAAAGTTATAATCAATAATATAGGTTTAATTCTTTAGAATTAAATAGATCACCTCTGTTTTTTCATACAAAAAAAGTCTGCGAATGCAGACTTTTTTATTTTATTTTCTTTGAATGAAATTAGAATTGAATTTCGAAATCTTTTTTGTCGGAATATAATTTCCAGAATTGCTCAGCTACATTTTGGAAGTTATATTTTTCATTTTCTTTCTCAATGTGATTGCAAATTGTGAGCGTTCCAACAAAAATATTTCTTGGCTTTAAGGCAAGATGTAAAGAATGCGCTAAATTTCGAATTCCTGCTTTTCCGATAGAAAGTGAACCTAAATCAGGATTAGGCACTAAAGCATAACCACCGCCGGAAATTAAAATGGCACCTTCGCCTTTCTTTTCCATATCAGGCAATACCAAATTCACGGCAGTCATTACAGATGCTACATTGATTTTAAAATCGCGCGTAAGTCCGTCGGCTGTTTCTTCTGCAATATTTACTTTTTTACGTTTGGCAACATTGTAATGTACAACGTCAATATGTTCGTGTTGCTCCCAAATTCTATCAAAAGCATCTTTAATAGAATCACTGTCGCCAGCATCACCAACATAAATTTGAGTTGGGATGTTTTTTTGTGTCAATATTTTTTGGAGTTCTTCCAATTTTTCTTCTCTTCTTGAGATAAGCACAACCGAGAAACCTTCTTTGCCAAATTTTTCTGCTACAGCAAGCGAAATACCTTTGCCTGCACCAATAATTACAATTACTTTACTCATATTAATTTTTCTTAGCTAACACAATATATCTGTCTGATAGTTTTGCTTGAAATGGATTTAATTGATAATCGCCAAATTCTTTTACCAAAGAAAATCCTGTATTATTTAAAAATGTATGAAAATGATGTTGCATTAATGCTTGAACCTCTTCTTTATACATCCAAATTTTTTCTTCTTTTTCTATTTGAATATGTTTGATTATTTTTCCGTTGGCGACTTCTTTCCGAATATAAAAATTATAACCATCTATTGTTTTATTTTCTCTTGGAACAAGATTATGTATAACTTTTTCTGCATTCATAAAGTCGATGAGAATATGTCCGTTTTCTTTTAATCCATTATGCATGGCTTCAAAAACTTTTTCATTTTCAGGTAGATGATTGAAGTATCCAATACTAGTGAAAAAATTAAAAACATAATCGAAATAGTTGATGCGAAAAGGTGATCGCATATCATGAACATAAAATTCTAAGTTAGGAAGTTGATATGTTGCATTGGCATGTTTGATACTTCTTTCGGATAAATCGATGCCTACAACTTCATTTCCTTTATCAGCTAAATAATGTGCATGTCGTCCTTTTCCACAAGCTAAATCTAAGATGCTAGCTTGTTGAATATTTAGATAACTTACTAAATTATCTATAAAATTATTTGCTTCTTCTTGATTTCTGTTTTTATATAAAATATGATATAATGGTGAATCAAACCAAAGCTCAAACCAATCTTTTTGCGTGTCAGACATATCCATGAATTATGGAATACAAGTTACGATGTGCGATTGAAAACAAGAAAAGTTTATTCTATTATTTTTTGGTTTTTAATTATTGTTTTCTTCAGTATCCACATTTTTAATATACTTTCGCCATAAACCGCTATACCAATAAATAGAAGTAAAAACAAATAAAGTAGTCCAATAAACTACTTCGCAACCCCACGAAATATATAGTGCACTTTTTTTAGTATAAACAAAAATATAACAATACAAAACGTAGCCGATACAACAACAAATTTCAAAAACGGTTGGAATAAAAGTAGCTCCTGTACCGGTTATTCCAAAATTCATAATCATGGCAGATGAGAAAAAGATTAATGCAATCATTAACGTATAAAATGGTGCAATTGCATCTTGTATTAATTTTGGATCATTAGTAAAAACCGACAACACTTGATGAGGAAACAACACAATAATTAAGTTGATGCAGAATGAAATTCCGACAGAAAAAGCAATTATCTTTTTTAATGCAGGAACCACTTCTTCTATTTTATTTTGACCAATAATATTACTGACTATTGTATTGCTGGTGCTGGCAAAACTCCAAACCGGAATGCCGATAAAAATAAACAAACTCTTTAAAATGCCGGAAACTGCTAATTCTTGTCCTCCAATTTTTTCAACGCATAAGAAGAAAAACCACCATGAACCAATGCCGATTAAGTTTTGTAATATGATTGGAGTAGAAAGTTTAATGATAGACCAAATGGTTTCTACTTGTATTGTTTTAAATTTAAAAGCTGCATATTTTTTTATATAATGGAAAAAATAGGAATGGAAAGCATAAACCAGAAACATCACTGTATCTGCAATGGCTGTTGAAATTCCGGCGCCTTTTATGCCCATTGCAGGAAATCCGAATTTTCCAAAAATTAAAATATAACCAAGTATTATGTTGGTTATTGCCATACAAATTGTTGCAACAGTAATGATTTTGGTTTCTCCAATTCCGGTATAAAATCCATTAAAACAGAAGCCTAATACAACAGGTAAAACTGCATAATTCATCATATAAATATAGTCTAATGCAGCTGCTTGGATTTCAGGAGATTTGATGACTAACGGCAATACATATTTTGAAGCATATCCGAAAAAAAACATTAGAAAGATTGATAAAATTCCAGCTATAATTACTAAATGGTCTAAAGCAGTTCCAATTTTTTTTAGATTATTTTCGCCACTATGACGAGCAATTATGACTTGTGCACCGCGCGCCAAACCACCTGCAATAAAAACAAAAACGAAATAATAAATGCCGGCAAGTGTAATAGCTTCCAAGGCAACTCTTGAGGAATGTCCTAAGTAGGCCGTATCTATTAATTGATTAATAGAATGCGCCAAACTTCCCAAAATAATTGGATAAGATATCTGCCATATTTCTGAATATGTTCCTTTAAGTTGCATTGTTTGATTTTGTAATTAGTTGAAGGTTAATGGTCGACGGTCAATAGCACTTCTTCTCAAATCTCACATCTCACATCTCACATCTATGTCAACGATTCACTCCACATTTTCCATTGGTCGCCCCAAAGTCGGTTGCCGGCATCCACGTATAAAGTTTCTCCTGAAATATAGGAAGCCATCGGCGAAGATAAAAACACGACTGGATACGCAACTTCTTCTGTTGTGCCCATTCTATGATTTGGAATACTACTCTCAATTCCTTTAATAATTTCTTTTGGATATGTATCCATGCCGGAAGAGCTAATAATTCCTGGAGCTACTGCGTTGACGCGAATATTAAAACGAACCCACTCGATAGCTAATGTTTTTGTTAAATTATCCACGCCGGCACGTGCTGCTCCGGTGTGTACCATGCCCGGAAATCCTCGATAAATATTGGCAATGATATTCACGATATTTCCATCTTTTTGTGGAATGAAAAATGTTTTTGCCATTATCTGAGTAACATAAAATGTTCCAATTAAATTATTGTTGATGACAGCTCGAAAACCATTATACGAAATATTTTCTGCTGCCGATGGAAATTGTCCGCCTGCGTTATTTACTAAAATATCTAATCTGCCAACTTCTTCTTTTATTTTATTGGCTAAATTTTCTATTTGTTCAGTTTCTCTAATGTCAGCAATGGTGCTTCGAACGTCGCCAATTTTTTTAAGCTCGTTTACAGCTTTTTCTAATTTCTCTGCATTTCGCGAAGCGATGAAAACAGTTGCACCTAATTCCAAATATTTTTGGGCTATGGTATAACCAATTCCACTTCCGCCGCCGGTTACTAATACGATTTTTCCTTTGAATAAATCTGGTTGAAACATCTTAAATTATTTGAAACAAAAGTAAGGAATTAAAGCAGATAAAGTATTTAAGTTGGATAAGAAATGAGATTAGGATTCCACTCTTTTATTTTTCCCATTTGATAGAATACTAATTATCAAAATACCTATTAATACAAATGTTGTTCCTATTAAATGCATCAAAGTAAATGCTTCGTTTAAAATATAATAGGATAGAATAATAGTAGCAATAGGACCAATGCTGGCAATGATTGCCATATTCGAAGAACCGATATACGAGATTCCTTTTGTCATCAAGAAGGAAGGCAAAACTGTACTTAAAACTGCAATAGTAAAACCAATAAAATAAACAGGCGTTGGGAAATTAATAATATCAACTCCATAAATCAGTAAATAATGAAGAATAACAGCCAAACAGGAAACAATCATGGATATACAAGTAAAGCGTATTGTTCCAATATTTTTTATGAGATTATCACTTTTTACTAAATAAAAAGCATATGTGAGTGCACTTAGTAAAATAAATATAGTGCCTTTAGTTAAGCTGTCGGATTTATAATAAGCCTTGTCCGAATAAAAAGCGATGATGATTCCAATGTAACAAAGTAATACAGCAGTAATTTGTATTTTATTTATCTTTCTATTGTAGAATAGTTTTGATAAAATCAACACAAACGTTGGATAGATGAAAATGACATTTCGTTCCAATGTTGCACTAACATATTGCAGTCCAATAAAATCAAATAAAGCTGCTAAATAGTAGCCAACCAATCCTAATATTATTACGTTTGTCCAATCATTTTTACTAATAGAAGTTGGTTTGCGTCGTCTATATTCATTCCATAATATAAGTACATAAAACGGTAAGGCAAACAACATACGCAGCATTAAAACTTGTAATCCATTTACATTGTATTGATAGGCTAACTTGGCAAAAATTCCTTTAGTAGAAAAGCAAATTGCACCGAAGAAGACGAATAAAACACCTTTGAAAAATGGAGATTTCATAATAAAAAAATGGGTAGCCATTTTGGCTACCCGAATTTACTCTTTTAATTATTTGAAATGCTTTAAGTTTTGTTTATGATAAAACAAAGCGAATTGCATTTTATTTCATTGTGAATGTTGATTGTCCAATTAAGAAACCGTTTTGATATACTTCTACAGAATATTTTCCTGAAGCAAACTTAAATGTTTGAGCCCAATAAGAACAAACAGTTTTAGTATCGTTTTGGTAATCAGGAGAGATGTTGTAGGTATATGGAATCTCGTTTCCGGTAGTAGCTTCGTTCAGTGTACCACTTCCTAAACTTGCCATTTGTATGGTTGAACCATCCGGTGAAATAATACGAACAGCTAAATCTGTTTTGCCACTTGGAGCAATTTTGTTTTGTAATAAATCAAAGCAAACTCTCAATTTTTCGGCATCTTTAGCCTTGCTCACTTCATCTTCTTTACCTTTTTTAGTAATGCGGATTGGTGTGCATTCCATGTTAGATGTAGAAAGTATAGAAGCTTTGTCGATACGATCTTTCATCTTTTGATTTTCTTCGTCCGCAACTTGTTTTTGTTGAATGGTAGTGTTTAATTCACCTGTAATGCTGTCTCGCTCTAATGACAATTGTTGGTTTACGGCTAAAAGGGAGTCAATAGAACTTTGCATTTTTACTTTGTCATCTTCCATTTGTTTAATCAGAGCTTGTGCTTCAGCTAATAATTTTGCTTTGTTAGCATCGCCTGATTTTAGTTGAGAAACCTCAGAAAGTAATGCATTGATTTTAGCTTTTTTAGAACTCAATTCCTGTTCTTTTACATTCAATAAACTATCTAAGCCGGCATTTTCAGCTCTGTAGTTTTCAATTTCCTGCATAGATTCAGTGTACTTTTTGTCGAGTTCATCTTTTAATGCGGTTACATCATCGCGTTGCTTTTCAGTTACTACGATGGTTTCTTTCGATTTTTTTAATCTTAGGTTGGTATAAACCAAGCCGCCAATTAAAAGTGCAATTAACACAATATACATTGCGTGTAACTTGCTGTTTGATTGGTTGTTGTTTTCTTCACTCATATTATTTTGTTTACGTTATACAAAAATATAAAAAAATAGTTATTCTATCTGTGTAAATCGTTATATATTGTGAATTAAATAGTAATCAACCATTTAAATATGAAGTATAGATGTTAGATAATGTAAACCTAAATGATGTTCTTTTTATAGATATTGAAACAGTTCCGAATTCGTCAAGTTTTCAAGAATTAGATATTTATCAGAAAGAATTATGGGAAGAAAAACGCGGAAAATATAGAGGTGAAGCTGATGATGTTTCCGATTTTTATTTTAACAATGCCGGTATATTAGCTGAATTTGGGAAAATAATTTGCATCTCAACCGGTTATATGTCTTCTTCAGGAATGTTTCAAGAATTTAATGTTCAATCTTTTTATGGTGATGATGAAAAAACAATTCTGTCAAATTTTTCTGCGTTCATACAACAACAACTCAAACAAAAAAGAAATTTGGCATTGTGCGGACATAATATTCGCGAGTTTGATGTACCTTATATATGTAGAAGAATCTTAATTAACCAGCAAAAACTGCCTGCTTATTTCGAATCATTGCAAACTAAAAAACCTTGGGAAGCTGGTTTGCTCGATTCAATGGATTGGTGGAAATTCGGCGATTACAAAAATTATATTTCATTAAAATTATTAGCTCATTGTCTGGGAATTCCTTCACCAAAAGACGATATTTCCGGAAAAGATGTAGGGAAAGTATATTGGCAAGATAAAGGCTTGGAAAGGATAAAAACTTATTGTCAAAAAGATGTGTTAACAGTTGCTCAAATACTTTTAAGATTAAAAGGAGTATCTTTACTTACAGAAGATGCAATTCGATATCTTTAAACACATGAATTCAAATTAATATTTAGAAGAAAATATATGGCAGAATTACTTTTAGATGTACAAAATTTAGTTACAGAATTTAAAACGGAAAATGGAATTGTTAAAGCCGTTAATGATGTTTCATTTCAAGTTAATAAGGGCGAAGTAATTGGTATCGTAGGCGAATCCGGTTCCGGAAAGTCTGTTACTTCACTTTCAGTAATGCGTTTGATTCCAAATCCACCCGGAAAAATAACCGGAGGAAAAATTAATTATTATGCAGACGGAAAAACACCGATTGATTTGGTTCAAGTAGAAGAAGATAAAATGCGTGAATATCGTGGCAATGAAATATCTATGATTTTTCAAGAACCGATGACTTCTTTGAATCCTGTTTTTACATGTGGAAATCAAGTTGTTGAAGCCTTAATGTTGCATCGAAAAATTTCTAAAAAAGAAGCAGAAGAAAAAACTTTAGAACTTTTTGCTCAAGTAAAATTGCCGGATCCAAAACGAGCATTAAATGCCTATCCGCATCAACTTTCAGGTGGACAAAAACAACGTGTGATGATTGCCATGGCAATGAGCTGTCAACCTAAAATTTTAATTGCTGACGAACCAACTACAGCGTTGGATGTTACCGTTCAAAAAACTATTCTGGATTTAATCAATGAATTAAGTAAACAAACCGGAATGTCTACTATTTTCATTACACATGACTTAGGTGTAATTGCGGAAATTGCCGACAGAGTTTTAGTGATGTATAAAGGTAAGATTGTAGAACAAGGAACGGTGTTGGAAATCTTTTCAAATCCTAAACATCCATATACCAAAGGACTTTTGGCTTGTCGTCCGCCATTAGAAAAACGCTTGAGTAAATTGCCGGTTATCGCCGATTTTATGGATGAAAAAAATGGAGAAATAACTGAGAAAGCAACCGACATGCAAGCATTAGTAGATGCGTTTGTCGTTAGTCCGGAACAAACCAAAAAACGCTTCGAAAATTTGCAACAAAATTCACCAATATTGCAATTGCAAAATATAAAAACTTGGTTTCCTTCAAAGACTAATATTTTTGGTAAACCATTAGAATATGTAAAAGCTGTTGATGATGTTTCTTTTGATGTTTATGAAGGCGAAACCTTAGGATTAGTAGGCGAGAGTGGTTGCGGGAAAACTACTTTGGGTAGAACTATATTGCGTTTGATTGAGCCGACAGGCGGAAAGGCAATTTTTGATGGAAAAGATATTTATAATTTAGAACAAAGAGAATTGAAAAATTTGCGTGAGCACATGCAAATTATTTTCCAAGATCCATATTCATCTTTAAATCCGAGAATGACTATCGGTAATGCTATTTTGGAGCCGATGTTGGTACATAAAAAATATGGCAATGATGCTGAAAGGAAAGATAAAGTAATTGAATTATTGGAAAAAGTGAACATGAAAGCTGAGCATTTTCAACGCTATCCACACGAATTTTCAGGCGGTCAACGTCAACGTATATGTATAGCACGTGCATTAGCTTTAAATCCTAAATTTATAATTTGCGATGAATCTGTTTCGGCATTAGATGTTTCCGTACAAGCTCAAGTATTGAATTTATTGATACAACTACGTGAAGAATTTAAGTTTACTTACATTTTTATTTCGCACGATTTATCAGTTGTGAAATTTATGAGCGATAGAATGGTCGTGATGAATAAAGGTAAGATAGAAGAAATGGGCATTGCTGATGATATTTACAACAATCCACAACGAGAATATACTAAACAATTAATTGCTGCGATTCCAAAAGGAAAATTATCCGACATACAAGCAAGATTTTAATTGTCGAATTTCAGCATAAGAGTAACAATTCGAACTTTTTCTTATTTCAGATAATTTTTTGTAAAAAAAATAATTGCGCAATTAATCTTTTAAGCAATATGTAAAAAAAAAGTCCTAACGGAAAAAGTTAGGACTTTGCTTGTGGGCGCA
>JAGQYE010000028.1 GCA_020436225.1 Bacteroidota bacterium
CTTTTTTACCCATCTCATGCGACTTCAACGCTTGGGTAATTTGACTCTCACTAAATTTTGACTTTTTCATTTTTCCAGTTTAAAGTTATAACTTTTTAAACTGTTGAGTTTTTGGGGGGACTTACACAGGAAACTGAACTTCTTTATTAGCTAAACGAACTAAAGTATAGGCTAAGTAGGAGAAGAACGGAGCTGCTACAACATCTAAAAGATAATGTACGTGTTGGAATAAAATTAAGGTGGCAACTGAAATTGCTAAAGCAAGTATTAAAGCTTTTATTTTTTTGTTTTCAGAATAAATGAAAAATAAGAAAGCGGAAGAAACGTGTCCTGAGAAAAATAAATCTTTCACAATATAACTTCCACTGTGTCCGCTCATAAAATAATTGGAAACCGGATCTTTTAAAATAACTATTCCAATTGGTGGTTCTAAAGGCACTAAATAGATGGTGATGGTTCGCATAATCATCAACAAGCAATAAGCTTGCATAGCCTTTAAGAAATTTTCAGGCTTAGTAATATTTGTAAAGATGAAAATTATTAATATGGAATAGGTTAGTAAAAAAATAGTTAATGATGAATCAACAGATGGTAATAATGCTAAAAGTCTATCAAAAATTTGTGTGCCTTTTCTATTTTCTAATGCAGTCATTATTAACCTACAATATTTGAATAGAAAAAAATAGGAAAGTGTGGTGACCAAAAATTGAATCCTGAAATTCTTCTGCCGAAGAGCTTCATTCCAATTTGTAAAAATTGAATTAAAAAATTGAATTACCATAGTTTTAGTCTAAAATATGTGCAAAAATAAATAATATAGGAAAACGTAGTGTATTTTTTCTATTATTTTTGAGAATCAATTTTTTTGTTGAACTAAATCTCAGGTTCTATTTCTGTCTTATTTTAATTGTTATTTCTTTTTGGTTTTCAGGTGTTGAGAAACTTAAAGTTTGTATGGCGTTATCAAAATGTTGAGTATAGTTGGTTGTTCCACTAACTTCTAATTCCCATCCGTTTGGATAAAGTACATTTGGAACAAAAATTTCTGTTGGCATGTTTGTTCTATTATCAGAAATAAATGTCATGACAAACTCTTTTGTGCTGTTATCCAGTTTGAAGGATTTAATTTTACCGGCTGTTGCTTTTGGATAAGTTCTAACTAAATAAGGAAGAATTGGTGTTGTAACTCTATTCGGATCCAGTGGACTCCATCCACCAAGGTCGTTGCTCCAATAAGACCAATGCCATTGATTACTGTCAGCCATTGTTGTAAAGTCAACCAAATAATCGCCAAAACCGGATTGATCTGGTGAAAGTCCGAATTCTCCTACTAACAAAGGAATATTATTATGAAGTTTCAATTCCTTTTTGCGTTCGCGCTCCCAATCTTTTAATTGTTGTTTTGCTGTGGACGTGTAGCCATTTCCTTCGTGCGTATCAAAAGGATAACAATGCGGAGCATAAACTAATTGAGAAGTAGCTTTACTGTCTGTAATTTTTGATAGTTTGGACGGTGCACCAAATGTAACAGGTGCAGGTGTTGGCTCAAAAAATAAATATTTATTTGGTTCAACAGTTCGCAATGCAGGAATTAATTTCTTGTAGAAATTTGTTAATTGTACACTTTCAAATTCTCCTGTAATAAATACTTTTATTAAATCGCCACCCCAAGGTTCGTTCATTAAATCATAACCGATAACATAAGGGTTGTTTTTAAATCTTTCCATTACAAATTTCCAAGCTAAAATATAATGGTCTTGTAAATCTTTATGATTGGAGTAAGACCAAAAATTTATCCAACTATTGATAACTGCAGGATCTATATTTTTTAACCACCAGGGTGTTCCGCCAGGCAAATTTATTGGAGCAGCACCATTGGTTCTACAAGCCCATTCAGGTGCTCCGTCGCCACCAAAAATAATGGAATATAAATCTTGATGCATATCGAGCATTACATACATGCCACGAGAAGTGTACCAATTTACGCGTTGTTCTACTCTGTCTAAATAAGTGTCATCAAAAACATCTTTTTGTGGTTCGATAGCATCCCAAAAAATCAAATATCTAACGAAGTCGAATCCGAAGTCGTTATTTTCACGAGCTACATCACTTTCTACAATCCACGGGCTTCTTAAAGTATCAGCCTTTGCACTATTAGAAGTATTTAAACCTCGTAAAATCAATTGTCTGCCATATTGGTCTTGTATAATGCTTGGATCCGCAGGAATCTTATTGTTTTCTGCTTGCGTGTTATCTTTTTTACAAGCATTAAATAGAAATACAAAGCACAATAAATAGAAATAAAATTTTTTCATGTGTAGGAGAATATGCAACTAAATTAATACTAATTTATTGAATTTATGTTTGCATTTTATTTGTTAACGTTCTAATAAAAATATTAGAATTTATTGCAGTTTCTACGTGTATGAAAGTAGTTATATTTAATTCGCCAATTCTTATTTTGAAGCGATAGGAAGGTCGACTAAATTAGCATATAATTCGTCACTTTTTATAGATGGAACAGCATATTTAGCATTTTCTGCTGCAAAAGCATAATTGTATTCACTTGTACCATATATAGCAAAGTTAAAATACATTTTGCCATCATATTGATATGCACTTCGGTTTTGAGAAGTAATAAGCTCAATTGTATTTATTCCATTTGTATATACTTCATATATTTGTTTATCTACGACTTTTTTAATCGTGAAATAATAACCTAAACTTTTCAGCTCACTTAAATAATTTTTTACCTTTTCGATATTTTGAGTTTGGAAAGATAAACGATTATTCCATGTAGCATTTCCTTGCGTAACTAAATCTATCCATTGTATGGTTGAATTATTTAAAATGGCATTTTGGAATGTGGAGATTGTTCTTCCATTTCCAATGTCATCGGCATCATAAGGAATAAAATCTAATGAGGAAAGTTGTTGCTCTACTTCATTACTTGTTTTTGTACGCAATTGCAATAGCTGTTTAAAACTAATATCTTGAGCGAAACTTGAAATGAGAAAGCATACACAAAGTACACTTGTACAAAGTAAAGATTTCATGGTAGGGTAATTATGTTATAACAATATTAAGAAATTATCCTTAAAATGTCAACTTACATTTTAAAGTTCTTTTATATTTTGATATAAATCAATATTACTAGTTTGGTTGGCATAAAAAATCCCGACTGTTAGGTCGGGATATGCTACTATATGCAAACAGCAAGCGCAAAAATAGCAGCTAAATTTTTGAGATTGCAAGTTACTACTTTAATTAGGAAAAAGCGTTTCAGAAATGTTAATTCACCTGCAAAATACCTTTGTCTTTTGCTTCTAAGTTGCTTTCACCCATTAAATATAGGTCAACTTCACGGGCGCATTCTCTACCTTCTGAGATTGCCCAAACGACCAAGCTTTGTCCTCTGCGCATATCGCCGGCGGTAAATACTTTGTCGATGTTGGTTTTGTAATTTTTTGCATTGATATTGCCTCTCGCGTCTAAATCTACTTTCAAATCATTTAATAATCCTTCGTGTTGTGGATGCACAAAGCCCATTGCTAAAAGTGCCAACTCGCAAGGTAAAATGCGCTCTGTACCTTCAATTTCTACAATTTCTGATTTTCCGTTTTCTGTCTTCCAATTTATGTCAACAATCTTTAATCCTGTTAATTCGCCTTTTTCATTGCCAACAAATTCTTTGGATAAAATTGCCCATTTTCTTTCGCAACCTTCCTCGTGTGAGCTGGATGTACGCAACATCATAGGCCAATGTGGCCAAGGTGTGCTTTCGGCTCTTTCTAAAGGTGGTTTAGTTAGTAATTCTATTTGAGTAATAGATTTTGCTTTGTGTCGGTTAGATGTTCCCACGCAATCAGAGCCTGTATCTCCACCACCGATAACAATTACGTTTTTGTCGGTTGCCCAAATATCTCCATTCAAATATTTTTCTCCTCTATGGTCAACTTCTGTGTCTATATTGGATACGCGTTTATTTTGTTGAGATAAGAACTCCATCGCCGGATAAATACCTTTTAGGTTTCTTCCTGTAATAGGCAAATCTCTCGGAACGGTAGAACCACCTGAAAGTATTACTGCATCGAAGTTTGCAAGCAATTCATCTGCTTTTATGTCAACACCAACGTTGGTATTGGTTTTAAAAATAATGCCTTCTTCTTCCATTACTTTCAATCTTCTGTCGATGACTGTTTTCTCTAATTTAAAATCAGGAATACCATACCGAACCAATCCACCAATTTTATCAGCACGTTCAAAAACGGTAACAAGATGTCCGGCTTTATTGAGTTGTGCTGCAGCAGCTAAACCTGCAGGACCGGAGCCCACAATGGCAGCTTTTTTGCCTGTTCTATCTTTTGGTGCTTTGGGTTGAATTAAATTTAATTCAAAAGCTTTTTCGATAATCGATTTTTCGATATGCTCAATAGCAACAGGCGGTTGGTTGATGCCTAATACACAAGCAGTTTCGCAAGGAGCCGGACAAATTCTTCCTGTAAATTCAGGAAAATTATTAGTAGATAATAATATTTCAGCAGCCAATTCCCAATCTTTCTTATATACAGCGTCATTAAATTCCGGAATAATATTTCCTAAAGGACAACCATTATGACAAAATGGAATACCGCAATCCATACAGCGTGCTGCTTGATTATTCGTCTTCTCACTTTCAAATGGTTGATAGATTTCTTTATAATCGTTTACACGTTCTTCAACTGCTCTACTTTTTGGCAATTCTCTGGTATATTCTAAAAATCCTGTTATTTTTCCCATTTTATGCTTGTATTTTTCTTCAACTTTTAATTAAAATGATTAAGCGTTGATGTTTTCTGTTGTCATTTTTTTTGCTTCCAACACTCTTTTATAATCAGTTGGCATTACTTTAACAAAATAAGTTGATGTAATTTCCCAATTATCTAAAATATTTTTGGCAACATTACTTTGCGTATAATTGTAGTGTTGTTCGATATGATGTTTTAATACATCTATATCTTCATCATTTAAACTTTCCAATTCTACCATTTCTTTATTTAAGTTTTTAGGGAAAGTTTTGTCAACGTCATAAACATAGGCGATTCCACCACTCATCCCGGCAGCGAAATTTCTTCCGGTTTTTCCTAACACGATGGCTAATCCACCGGTCATATATTCGCAACCGTGGTCGCCAACGCCTTCTACAACTGTGTTAGCGCCTGAATTTCTTACACAGAAACGTTCGCCTGCCATTCCATTTATATAAGCTGTTCCGCTGGTTGCACCATAAAATGCCACGTTGCCAATAATGATATTTTCGCTTGGATTAAATGTTGCTTTTTTGTTTGGATAAACGATAATTTTTCCACCAGATAGTCCTTTTGCAAAATAGTCATTCGCTTCGCCTTCTAATTCAAATTTAATTCCGGGTGCTGCAAATGCACCAAAACTTTGTCCGGCACTTCCTTTAAATTGAATATTTATAGTGTCTTCCGGCAAACCATCTTTTTTGTATTTAGAAGAAATTTCATAACTCAACAAAGCACCAACTGTTCTGTCAGTGTTGATGATATCAAATTGAGCAGTTGTTTTTTCTTGTTTTTCTAAAGAATTTTTTGCTGCTTCAATCAGTTTTTTATCGAGCAGTGCATCATCGGTTGGATGAGCTTGACGCATTTGTTTGTACAAACCAACATCTTCTCCAGCTTCTTCTTTATAGATGATTGGATTTAAGTTTAAATGTTTGTATTTCCAATGATCGATATTATCTCTGCGTTTTAAGAATTGAGTTTGACCCACCATTTCATTTATAGTTCTAAAACCTAATTGAGCCATTATTTCTCTTAAATCTTGAGCGATGAAAGTAAAGAAATTGATGATGTGTTGCGGGTCGCCTGTGAATCGTGCTCGAAGTATAGGATTTTGAGTTGCAATGCCAACAGGGCAAGTATTCAAATGACATTTACGCATCATGATACAGCCTTCAACAACTAAAGCTGCTGTTGCAATTCCCCATTCTTCTGAGCCTAATAAGGTTGCTACTGCAATATCTTTTCCGGTACGCAACATGCCATCCGTTTGTAATACAACTCTGCTTCGTAAATTATTTTTTACCAATGTTTGATGTGCTTCTGCTAAGCCCAATTCCCAAGGTAAACCTGCATGTTTTATTGATGAAATTGGTGAGGCACCTGTTCCGCCATCATATCCTGAAATTAAGATAACATCAGATTTTGCTTTAGCAACGCCTGCAGCAATAGTACCAACGCCGGCTTCTGCCACTAACTTTGTATTTATTCTTGCTTTTGGATTTGCATTTTTTAAGTCGAAAATTAATTGAGCTAAATCTTCAATAGAATAAATATCGTGATGTGGTGGAGGCGAGATTAAACCAACACCCGGAGTTGAATGACGAACACGACCAATCCACTCATCTACTTTATGTCCGGGAAGCTGACCGCCTTCGCCAGGTTTTGCTCCTTGAGCTAATTTTATTTGAAGTTCATCAGCGTTGGCTAAATAATACGATGTAACGCCAAAACGACCAGAAGCAACTTGCTTAATAGCCGAACGTTCCCAATCACCGTTTTCTTTAGGTTCGAAACGAATTTCATCTTCACCTCCTTCGCCACTATTTGATTTTCCACCAATTCGATTCATAGCAATTGCTAAAGTAGAATGTGCTTCATGTGAAATTGAACCAAATGACATCGCACCGGTTGCAAATCGTTTTAAAATATTTTCTACAGGTTCTACTTCATCAATGTTTATTGGTGTTGCAGTTGATTTATCCAATTCTAATAAGCCGCGTAAAGTAATTGCATTTTCTGCTTGATTATTTATTTTCTCTGCGTATTGTTTATAAATCGAATAATCATTTTTTCTGGTAGAATGTTGTAAAAGATGAATCGTATCCGGATTGAACATGTGTACTTCTCCACGACGTTTCCACTGATAATTTCCTCCAACACTTAAACGTTGTTTCGCATTTTGTGATTCAGGAAATGCTAACGCATGTCTGGTCATTACTTCATTAGCAATTTCATCAAAACCTATTCCATCCAAGCGAGAAATGGAACCACTGAAGCATTTATCGACAACTTTATTGCTTAATCCGACAATCTCAAAAATCTGCGCACCATGATAAGATTGGTGCGTGGAAATTCCCATTTTCGAAAATACTTTTAATAAACCTTTGCTGGCTGCTTTGGTATAATTGTCTGCTAATTTCTCGTCGGATTTATTTAAGTGTTTTAATTTTTCGATGTTTAAATCATAGATGGTTTGGAATGCCAAATATGGATTTACGGCTGTTGCTCCATATCCAATATGAGTTGCCATTTGATGTACTTCACGAATGTTGCCACTTTCTACAATGATTGAGCAATCGATACGTGTTTTTGTGCGCACTAAATGGTGATGAATTGCACCGGTTGCTAACAGCGATGGAATAGGAGCGAAGTCGTTATTGACACCTTTGTCAGAAATAATAATGATATTATTTCCGTTCGCAACTGCTTCTTCAGCTTCTTTACAAATTCTATCAATACCACGTTCTAAAGCACCTTTTTTCCCATTGGCATTAAATAATGCTTGTATGGTAATAACTTTAAAATCAGGATGATTGATAAACCTTAGTTTGGCAATATCATCATTAGATAAAATAGGTTGACGAATTGAAATTTGTTTGCAATGATTTTCTGTAGTTGTCAAGATACTGCTGGCGCCACCTAAAGTTGCAAAAGTACTCATCACCATTCTTTCTCGAATTGGGTCGATTGGCGGATTCGTAACTTGCGCAAATAATTGCTTGAAATAATTCGATAAATTTTGAGATTGGTTAGATAAGACAGCTAAGGGCGTGTCTGTTCCCATAGAACCTACCGGCTCGCTACCACTTTCAGCCATTGGTGTAATGATAGTTTTAATATCTTCTGAAGTATAACCAAAAGCTAATTGTTGTTCTAATAATTCTCTTTTACTTAATTTTTCTTCTTTAATATTAGACTTTGGTAAGTTGGAGAAAGTAATTTTGTGTTTGTTCAACCATTCACGATAAGGATGTTCAGAACAAATTTTCTTTTTCAATTCATCATCGGAAATAATTCTCCCTTCTTCCATATTGATGATGAACATTTTTCCCGGTTGTAAACGTCCTTTTTGAATGACTTTTTCTTCTTCAGTTGGTAAAGCGCCAGCTTCAGAAGACATTACAACTCTTCCATCGTTATATACAACAAATCTGGAAGGTCGCAAGCCATTTCTATCTAAAGTTGCTCCGATAATTTTCCCATCAGTAAAACAAATCGATGCCGGTCCGTCCCATGGTTCCATCAAGCAATCGTGATATTCATAGAAAGCACGTTTCCAATCTTCCATTTGGTCGTTGTCTTGCCATGCTTCAGGAATCAACATCATGATTGCATGAGGTAAAGAACGACCTGCTAAATACAGCAATTCGATAACGTTGTCTAATGAAGCCGAGTCAGATTGGTCGCGGTAACAAATCGGCATAAACATGTCGATTTCTTCTTTAGTAAATACATCACATTCTAATAAATGCTCACGTGTGCGCATCCAATTCAAGTTGCCTTGTAAAGTGTTGATTTCGCCGTTGTGTGCGATATATCGAAATGGTTGAGCCAATCGCCAACGAGGGAAAGTATTGGTAGAAAAACGAGAATGTACAATAGCTAAAGCAGATTCAACACTTTCGTCTTCCAATTCAGGATAATATTGTCGAACTTGATAAGTGGTAAGTTGACCTTTATAAATAACTGTTTGGCAAGAAAGGTTGGTGTAATAGAAATGATCTTTTCCACCAAGAATATAATTTATTTCACGAACGGTATGTGCACGAAGTACATACAATTTGCGTTCTAATTCGATATCTGTTTTGTAATCGAACAACGGTTGAATAAATAATTGTTCAATGACAGGTTCAGTGCGAACCGCAGAAGGTCCAACAGTAGAATTATTGGTGTTGATACTTCTGTAACCGAGTATTTTAAAATTTAATTTTTCTGCTGTTTGAGCAATAAAATCTTTACATTTTTTTCGATTTGAATCATCTTGAGGAAAGAATATGAAGCCTGTGCCGTACTTTCCGGCTTCAGGCAAATCAATATTTAACTTTGCAACTTCTTTTTTATAAAATTGATGAGGAATTTGCAGAAGAATTCCTGCTCCATCACCGGTGTTTTCTTCACAACCGCATGCACCTCTGTGTTCCATGTTTTCTAACATAGTTAGTGCATCTTTTATAGTTCGGTGTGATTTTTCACCTTTTAGATGCGCAACAAATCCAATTCCACATGCATCGTGTTCAAGTTGCGGTTGATATAATCCTTTACATTCATTAGTAATGTCCATAATCTAAATCGTAATTAATATTGAAACAGATTTATTCTGAATAATAGCTACTCAGTCCAATTTATAATATTAGTAAAAAAGATTTTCCTCTATACAGTAAATACGTTTAAGAAAATTTTAAAGATTAAAATCATCGTTAACAATTTAAAAACAAGTGACAGAATCAGACAAAATTCAAATAAATTATAAATTAAAAAATGTGAATAATATTTTGCGTTATACTTAATTTACTTAAAATTATGTAATAATTTATTAAAAATAGATTGTAAAACTGTTGAAATAATTGTTTTATTCTTGCAATAATTAAATTATTCACTTTTAAAATTTATACTATGACGAAATTACACCTACTTTTTTTGGGAGCTTTGTTTTTAACGGTTTCTTCTGTTTTTGCCCAAACAGATGCAGATCGAATTAAAGCTTTGGAAGAGAATGTTGAACTCTTGAAAGCGCAATTAGGACTTAATAAGGTTGATTCAACGGTAGATCCATCTGCTCCAAAATTGACATTCCAACAGAAATATGATGAAAAATTAGAGAAAATCAAATCTAAAATTCCGTTTGATTTAAGTGGCTCTGTTGATGTTTTTGTTCAAACTAATTTTAATGCCAAACAAACAAATGCTGTTTTAAATCGTGCGTTTGCTAACAAAGCAAATTCATTTGAGTTAGGCATGATTAACTTAATGATGAAAAAGAAAATTAAAAAAGTAGGCTTTGTTGCAGATATCGGATTTGGACCACGTGCAGAAACTGCCAATAATACTTTATATTCCAACACTATTTTAGCCATAAAACAATTATATGTTACGTATGCACCGGCTGATTGGGTTGAATTTACACTCGGAAATTTCAGCACTTTTTTTGGTTATGAATTGATAGAGCCACAAAATAATTTTAATTATTCTACTTCATTGGCTTTCCAAAATGGCCCTTTTTACCATACAGGATTCAAAGCCAATTTTATGATTAAGAAATGGAATATTATGGCTGGATTTTTTGATGATAATGATCATAAATCAGACAATGACAGAAATAAATATGTTGGTGCGCAAGTTGGATATACTTCAGATAATGGTGGCGTTTATTTGAACTTCATCGGCGGAAACGAACCAACATTATATAACATTAATGATTCAACAGTTGCTCAAGCCTATAAAAACTACAAACATTCATATGATTTAACCGGTTCTATTCGTTTAGGTAAAGAGAAAAAAGGAAAATTAGGCGTAAACGTTGCTTATCATCAGTACAGATATAAAGAGTTAAAATCAGACAAGCCTACACGAAATAAATATTTTACAGCTTATTTGTACGGACAATATGATATCAATTCTATTGCCAGCATTGGTACGAGAGTAGGTTATTTCTATAATCCTGATGGTGTAGCGCCTTGCGTTGCAGGACCTGCAAAACATTTCTTCGATTTTACATTAACTACACCGGTTACAATTGTTGGCGGGTTGAAACTTATTCCTGAGTATAGATTTGATTATGGCTCTAGTAATGTATTCTTAGATAGAAAAGGCAATGGTTCAAAATTCCAAAATACATTAACGTTAGCAGCAGTTTATGCTTTCTAAATGACACTTTGTTCTTTTACCAAAAATGCTCGATTTTATATCGGGCATTTTTGAATTTCTACCTTTTTATTTTATAAGAATAAACTATCTTTGTTGCATACTTTTCTTATTGCCCAAATGTTGAAATTGGTAGACAAGCTACTTTGAGGTGGTAGTAACCGTAAGGTTGTGCAGGTTCGAGTCCTGTTTTGGGCACTTTTCCTTTTTTATATGATTTCTTAATGTATGAAAATAAAAAATTAACAAAAATCCAACAACATTTGTATATACAATAGTTATCTTTACAACTAATTAAAATATACTATCATGAAAAAACAATGGATTACAATGGTATTAGCTATGCTGGTTTTTGTAGCATGTAATACAACTCCAAAAGGAGACAAAACAACTACTTCCGCAGAACAAGAGGTAGCTTCTGCTACAGGAAGTATTTATAGTGTGGACACAACTTCCGCTATTGGTTTTATTGGTAACGGCGTTGGTAAAAATCATCCCGGAAAATTTAAAATCAAAGAAGGTAACCTTACTGTTACAGATGGAAAAGTAAGTGCAGGTTCATTTGTTATTGATATCACTTCTTTAAGCTTAGACGAACAAGCAGAAATGATTCAAACAAAATTAAAAGGTCATCTATTAAGCCCTGATTTCTTTGATGTTCAAAAACATCCAACTGCAAAATTTGAAATTACCAAAGTAGTAGATTATACTTCTAATGGAACGGATAAGTCGATAGTAGAAGGTGCAAATTTCTTGGTAAGTGGAAATCTTACTTTAAAAGATACTACCAACAACATTACATTTCCAGCAAAAATTGATGTTACAGAAACAGACATAATTGCAAAAGCCAATTTTAATATTGACAGAACTTTGTGGAAGATGAGCTATGGAAATGATAAATCTTTGAAAGATAAATTTATTTCACCTGAAGTAAATTTAGTATTAGATTTTAAAGCGAAAAAATAAATTCAAATTTCATTTTAAATAGAAAGGTGCGCATTTATGCGCACCTTTTTTATGCTAAAGAATTAATGGCAATCCATGCCATTAAGCCGGCACCAATTTTTAAACAATTTTCATCCACGTCAAATGTTGGCGTATGGATAGAAGAAGTTATGCCTTTTTCTATGTTTCCTGTTCCTAATCTATAAAAACAAGCCGGCACTACTTGCGAATAATACGAGAAGTCCTCAGCCGTCATGCGCGCCGGCATTTCTTCTACATTTTCTTTTCCTAAATAGGCTTGCGCTAATGCAAAAGCATTATTCGTAATCGTTTCATCATTTTTTAAAAAAGGATAACCTTTGTCGATGTTTACCTCGCAACTTCCGCCAAAGCTCGCAGCAATAGAAGTACATATTTGCACTATTCTTTGATGTGCTTCACTTCTCCATTTTTCATCAAAGGTTCTAAACGTACCTTCCAACTTTACTTCTTCCGGAATAATATTGGTAGCACCATTGGCGATGCATTTTCCAATGGTCAACACACTTGGCAAAAGTGGATTAGCATTTCTGCTTACCACACTTTGCAATGCTATAATAAGATGAGCAGAAATTAAAAGAGGATCAACGGCGAGATTAGGCACAGCACCATGTCCGCCTTTTCCTTTTACTGTGATATATAATTCATCGCAACTTGCCATCGCAATGCCACTTTTAAATGCTACTTTTCCGGTTTGTAGTTGTGGTAAAACATGTTGGCCAATAATATGAGTAACATCCGGATTTTTTAAAACGCCTTCTTTAATCATAATAGATGCACCGCCTGGTAATTTTTCTTCTGCCGGTTGAAAAATTAATTTTATTGTGCCTTCAAAATGTTCTTTTATTTCTTGAAGTATGCGAGCTGCGCATAATAAAGAAGTCGTGTGTACATCGTGTCCGCACGCATGCATAACGCCAATATTTTTTGATGTATAGGAACAATCGTTTTTTTCTTCAATTGGTAAAGCGTCAATGTCAGCACGTAATGCGATTGTTTTTTTGCTTGGATTTTTTCCTTTTATAAAACCTACAATGCCGTAACCGCCAATATTGGTTTGGTGTTCGATGCCGTATTCTTTTAATTTAGTAGAAATAAATGCTGCCGTTTCTTTTTCTTGAAAACTCAATTCAGGATGTGCATGTAAATGCCTTCTTATAGCAACTGTTTCTTCGAAATATCTTTCTGCTAATGCTTTTATTGTATCTTTTCCATCCATAATTCCGTAAATTCGTTATGAGATAATATGTAAAGATAAGCATTCAATTATTAATAAATTATTTAGGATGGATACTTCAAACAATTTCGATTTAATTATTATAGGTTCCGGTCCGGGCGGCTATGTGGCTGCAATACGAGCAGCGCAATTAGGTATGAATGTGGCAATAATAGAGAAAGAAAGTTTAGGTGGTGTTTGTTTAAATTGGGGTTGCATACCAACAAAAGCCTTATTAAAATCGGCACAAGTTTTTGAATACTTACAACACGCAGATGCTTATGGCATTGCAATAAAAAATGCACAAGTTGATTTTAATGCAGTTATAAAACGAAGTAGAAATGTTGCTGATGGAATGAGCAAAGGTGTTCAATTTTTAATGAAGAAAAATAAGATAGAAGTTATTTATGGTTATGGAAAAGTGTTGCCGGGAAAAAGAGTAGAAGTAACATTGAATGATGGTGAAATTAAAATTCTAAAATCAAAAAATATTTTATTGGCAACTGGCGGTAGAGCCAAGCATTTATTGTCGTTACCAATTGACGGAAAAAAAATAATAGATTATAAACAAGCATTAGTTTTACCTCAATTACCTAAAAAGATGGTTATTGTTGGTGCCGGTGCGATAGGAATGGAGTTCGCCTATTTCTATCATACTATGGGTTGCCAAGTTACTATCGTTGAATTTCTTGAAAATATTTTACAGCAAGAAGATGTTGAAGTAAGCAAAACATTAGAGAAGTTGTATGTCAAAAAAGGTATGCAGATCTTAACGTCTTCGCGTGTTTTATCATCCAAAATAAATGAACAAAATCAAGTACAGTTACTCATTAATACGCCAAAAGTCGAAACAATAATTGAAACAGAAATTGTATTAAGTGCTGCCGGAGTTGTTGCCAATATAGAAAACATTGGCTTGGAGTTGTGTGGAATTCAAACAGAAAATGGAAAAGTAAAAGTTGATGCTTATTATCGAACTAATGTTGAAGGTGTTTTTGCAATCGGCGATATTGTAAAAGGACAAGCGTTAGCGCATGTTGCGAGTGCTGAAGGTATTATTGCAGTAGAATTTATGGCCGGACATCGACCGCAAACATTGGATTATAATAATATTCCGGGTTGTACATATTGTTCGCCGGAAATAGCAAGTGTTGGTATTACCGAACAAAAAGCAAAAGAAAATGGAACGGAAATTTTGGTCGGTAAATTTCCATTTTCTGCAAGTGGGAAAGCCAAAGCTGCAGGAAAAGCAGATGGTTTCGTGAAATTAATCATCGACAAAAAATACGGCGAAATTTTAGGTGCACATTTTATTGGCGAAAATGTAACTGAGATGATTGCAGAGATTATTGTCGCTCGAAAATTAGAAACTACCGGAAAAGAAATCTTGAAATCTGTGCATCCACATCCAACTATGAGCGAAGCCATCATGGAAGCCGCTGCTGCCGCTTATGGCGAAGTTATTCATCTATAAAAATGAAAATTAACTTATCGGATAATATATAATTTTCCGTATCCTTTCTTAAAGTATTTGTCGATAGAACTTTCTTTAATTTCGGTTTTAGTTCCATCTACATTTTTAGTCATTACGCGATAGAAATAAACACCGTTGGCTAATCTGTCGCCGTAATTGTCGGTGCCGTCCCATTTGTAATCGGTTACATTTACGCCAATATGCAAATTGCCTAAATCAGCTTTAGTAATTTCTTTCACCACTTTTCCGGACGCACTAAATATTTGAATAATTAGTTGGTCAGGAATTGTTGCACCGGTTAACGTAAACACAAATTGTGTTGTCGAAGCAAATGGATTCGGATAGTTCAACACATTCGTAATCGAAGGTTTAGAATCTACTTGGAACTTAATTCGGTAGTCATATTTTCCGGCATCGTTGTTGCTTCTGTCAATTCCTTGCGCGTGGATTTCGTATTCGCCATCAGCTAAAGTTGGTTTGAAAATTAGACGAGCTTCATTATTTTTTCCTAAGTCGATATTTTCTGCCGGAAGGAAAGTAATGTCCGGCCTGCTGGTTGAAATTAATTCCGGATTCGGATTGTTTGGATAGTACAAATAAATTAAAAATCCGGAAGTATCATTAAGGGCTAAATATTTATTTTCATCTTTTAATCGGAATAAAATTTCAGGATTTGCAGAAACAAATTCTCCGTCGGTTATATGCCGTCCGTCAAATGTTACATCTAATAATGGATTGACTTTATCTCGTTCCACATAAACTGTAAACTCGGCAAAATTATTAAAATGGAATTGCTCTATTTGGTCGTTGTCCGGATTTACTTCAACAGTTACATAATTCAAACCAAAGAAATTAAAGCCTGAAAAAGTGTAATTAAAATCAATGTTGATGCTTGTATCTCCAGGTAAAGGAGCAAATCTTTGATAAAATGAAGTAATATTTCCCGATGCATCTTTGATGATAAATTTCACCAACAAACTATCCATATCAATTGGTGTAACGTTTTCTACTGCAACAGACATATTAAAGTTTTCACCGGAAACGATAGTATCGCGTGTCTTTGCAAAATGTATAGTTGGATTTACAACAGCTTCCGGTGCTTTAGCATAATACAATCGCCAAAAATCCATTTGTGGTGCAGTTCCGAAAGAGTCATCTTCTGTTAGCCATTGCATTTGTAAGAAAGGATAATCTTGCGCATCAATGCTAACCGGCGTAATTGCACCTTTATCTAAATCTGTTCGGAGTAAAGTTCTTGTTCCATTTGTACTATAACCGTATAAGTTTACTTTTCCTTGGTCAGTTTCATTTGGATCGCTTGCTAAAGAATGCCAATCCATGTGGAAATCTGTCCAACTACTTGCAGGCCCAATGATTGGTGTTTCCATATTTCCTTTGTTCCAAGTTCCACTAAAAGTAAAAGTAGTGTCTATAATATCAGGAATAAATCGTTGGATTTGAATTGGCGTAAATGATGGATTACATTTTTGCAAGAAGAAAACAAATGGTGCATTTTCTTGTTGCTGGCGAATCTTAGTTACACCAAGATTTTCGAATGCTTGGAATAAATTGGCATCTCCGGCATTTACACTATCAGAAAGCCATTGAGAATAGCCGGCGTTGTAAAAACTATAACCCATTACATAAGCATTACACGGAATAGAATTAATAAAATTTATAGCATCATTTCTGTATGATTTTCCATTTGTAAAGTCATTCGTTATAAATTCAATTACATTTGTTGGATAGCTGTTGCACGTGATGTCGTTAAAAGGACCACGACAAGAACTTCCAATTTGATAGGTTTGCCAATTTTGTCCGGTGTTGGCATCGTAAACGAAAAAGATAAATCCGCGACGAGCCCAAGCATTTCTGGCGATTAAGTAACCATCCCAAAATGCTTCAATCAATTGGTCGTAAATAATTCCATTTCTAATTTGTAAAGTTCTAACAGTATTTGGATAATGGAAGAATCTATCATCTTTTAAACTTAATGTGCTGTATGTATTTCTTAAATATTGGAAATAATGAGATTGATTCCAGCCTGTTGATAAAGAAGTGTTATATAGAAATGAGCTTTTCTTCCAATTGGCATTTTCTCCGAGAGTCGTATCTAAAGTTCCTCGCCAATAATAAACTGCATTTTCAATTAAAGGTATTGCCGGTTTCCATTTTATGGTGGCTCCTGGTGCAGTAACTGTTGTTTGAGTTAAGATTGGACTATTAAACAACTCAGTAGTATCGATCTGAAAAATATACGTTTTGGGAGTTGCAAATGCATCGGCAGTAGAGAAAACCAATTCAAAATTGGGATCGTTGACCATGCTAAATTCATAAGGATAAATAGGAATGATATCGTCTGCTAAAATTACTTTCGTAATGCTAACTTCATTATTTTGTTCAGAATATTCATCAATAGTATTGGCGTAATCAACTTTAATTTTAAAAGTATTTAAACCCGGTCCGTTTATTCTATCAGATTTAATCCAAATTAAAACAGTATCGCTGTTTCTTGCGCTTGGAACATTTACGCTGGTAACTTGAATTTGTCCATTAGGGAAAATTCTATCAACGTTGATAATATAATTATCGGAAACGGCAGCGCCTAAATTAGTTACAATTAATTTTAATAAAAACGAATCAGCTGCAGCGTTTATATTTTGTGGCTCAAAAGAAACACTTCCGGCATCGATATAATAATCGGGTTTAAAATGTGTATTTATTCTCAATCCGGGATCACCATGAAAAATCATTTGTTCGCCAATAGAAGGATTGATATCAACGCCACTTAGAATAACATCTTTTGATGAATTTTTTAAGATATTTCCGATTTTATCATTATACAAAGAATCAGAAAAATAATGATAGAAAGCAGATGAGAAATAATTAAGATTTGAAGAAATAGCATACGTAACAGGCGCAATATATCCGATAGCGCCTTTGTTAGGTGTTAATACAAATCGCTCACTCAATAAATCATTTCTATCTTCAAAAACGCTACCTACGAAGCAACCATTAGAAAGCATTAAATGATACTTTTGGTAATTGTCCATGCTTTCCGGTTCTAAGTTGAAATCGGTAGTTGTAGTAGCTGAATGCCCGAAGAATGTAATTAAAGAAACTCCTGTATTTATTAATGAGTCCAAGAAAATATTTTGTGCAATTTGAATTGGATCGGTAGTATTTTTAAATAAACTGCTTACACGACCACCAAATTTTGGCGCTTCAATAATGGTTTTAAAATTATCTAAATAGGAACGGAAAAGTTGTTGCTCAAAATTGTTGTTTCCACCTCCAAGATGCAACACATTTTTCATCCAAGATTTATTGTAAGGTGTCAAAGAAGCATTTAAAGTGTCATTTAATATTGCTTCGTAATCTTCTACTTTGTCTAAGTATATTTTTATTTCATCGCCAGTTTCTACAGACAATCGTCCAACACCTAATTGAGGATAATTTAAAACGCTATTTCTTGCTGTAAGTAAATTGTCAGATGCCGGTTCGCCATAAGTTGGAACCATGCATTTATCTTTCAATGTTTGGTTGTTGTACAAATGAACATAATCAAATCCTTTACCAATTAAAAACACTAATTCCGGTTTGATTGAAAAATTGTCTATAGCAAAATTTACAAAATTTCTGATGGCTAACGGATTTTCTGTTATACCAAAACTAAACTGGTCATAGAGTTCATCCATGTAAAAGGTACGAGCAATGAAACTACCGCCAGCAGCAGAATTTCTGTATTTTCGATATTCTTCTATATAATCAGTTCCGGAAACACTATTTTTTAATTTCTTGTTAGAAATGATTAAATAATTTCCGGGACCAGGAGAGGCATTTAAAAAGTTAGTAAATGTTGTAGGAATTAAAACAGTAACCTGTGGAATTTCATTGGATGTTTGAGCAGATAAATAAAGTTTATCTTTATCTAATGCAGTAGGATATAAATGGAATTTTAATGCCGTATCTGTGATGCCGATATAACGTTGATTGTTTTTTAAATCGTATAAAATCGGTGCTGTTGATTGATTGTTGAAATTTTTAATTTCAAAATAGACTTCACTGTTTTTTCTAAATCCAAAATTAATTTTCGTTTGATTGCTGAAATCAAATTTTCGAGGATAACTTAATTCCACTTCTGATAAATTAGGAATTAAACTCGTTGAATTTCTTGGTGCATCAAAAACAAATGCAGCAGAACCATTATCTGAAAAATTAGTACTGTTCACTGTATACACAGATGTTTGAACTTTTGGTCCAAATAAAACATCTAATGTGTCGAAGCTATGAAAGGTAACATGTATGTTTTGTCCACCACTAGGAAGAATATATTTTGCCGTATAGTAGGCATTTATACTTGGATTTGTATATACTTTTGGTGTAACGAAACCGACAAATGTTTGAACACCCGGAGCAATGGTGCCAAGTGTATGTCCTTCACCAATATCAAAATCAGAATTATAGAGCTCACTAAAATAAGGCGAGACAGGTAATCCTCTGAATAATCCGCCACCGGTATAATAAATTGTATAATAACAAAATTGCTCTGGAGCAGGAACAGAATTAATATCATTGTTCTGCATTGTTATACGTTTATTTATACTAAACGGATCGAACGTTAAAAAGAAAGTTGCTGTATCGTTAAATAAACTAAGTTTATTATGTGGTTGATTGAGTGGATCTTTATATAAAACGGAATCCGATTTTCCATCGTTTTTTTCTCCATAAAATTCTATATAATCATTTACACCAAATTGTCCATTTGTTGTAACATACAACGGAACTTCATTTCCATTTCTAATTAATTTAAAACTAGTTCCGATGAGTTGATTGCTGGGAATGCCAAGAGAAGTTAATGTAGAATAAGAAATTCTATATAAACTTGTACTACCAATTTTGAATTTATAATACGTTTTGGAATAATCTATCCATTCATTGCCATAAGGTTGGGCATTAGCAAGTGAGAATATTCCCAATAAACAGATTATATGTAGAATTTTCTTCATCTATTATTTGTTTTCTGTTGGAGTTTGATTTTGTTCAACAGGCTCAGGTGTAGCACTTGGCTCAGTTGCATTAATCAGTTGAGAGGTCTCTTTTCGTTTACGTTTATTTATGCCCACTTTTAACGAAACTACATGCGAAAATTGATTTTCTGAAGCTTTACCAACATCAGTATAAGCATAATCTACAAAAACATAATCTTTATAACGGAATCCGGCACCTAAGTTTGGCTGAACAGTAAACACTTTTTTGCCATCAGCGTTCAACATCTTTTGGAAATTGCTGACTCCGGCTCGGATATAAAATATTTTCCATAATCCAAGTTCAACGCCAATGCGTGGATCCATACTTACTTTATTCGTTGAGATTAGCGTATTTCTTTTGCCGTCAGTTGTGATTTCCCAATCTAATTCTGCTTTTAATTCAATTTTATCTTTAAATGTTTTTGAATAAGCAACGCCAAATTGGATTCTTGGTAAAGTTATTTCTGTTGAGTTTTTTGGAACTACATTATTTGAGTCGGCTAAAATTTGTTTTTCTTTATCTGTAAAATTATAAGACCAAGCATTAAATGTTGTTGTAATATCTTTTACAGTTATTCCTATTTGCCAATCTTTAATTTTATACATGGCTCCAATGTCAATTCCAAAGCCCCAAGATTTAGCAAAACTTCCGGCTTTGTTATGTACTACTTTGGCGGTTGCTCCAACCGATAAATTCGGAATAATTTGATAAGCATAAGAAAGTAAAATTGCTGTATTGCCAACCGAAAAATTTCGAACATTATCGTAGTTTACCGTTCCATCCGGCTCTATTAAATCTAATGTATATGGAATATCATCCACGCCAAATCGCATAAAATTTAATCCGATTGCATGTTTGTTGCTATCTAATGGAAATGCAATGCCGGCATAATCAAATTTGGCTAATCCTGCAAAATACTCGTTGTGCATAAAACTAAACTGCATATTGGTTGGAATGCGAACCAAGCCTGCAGGATTCCAATATCCGGCTGTAATGTCATTGGTAGAAGCAACTACAGCATTTCCCAAGCCAAAGTTGTGTGCACCAACACCGATATACATAAAATCATTGCTGTACTTTGGTGGCTTTGCTATTGCTGATAATAAACAACAACACAAGACAATTAATAAGTAAAGTTTAGTTCTTGGTAAATTTGTCATGCAAAATTAACGATTCGTTTTTGATAATATTTTTATTCGGTATTATCCAATGTAAATTTATCCAAATTATCTCAATAATGAGCTATTCGTTGATGTTTTTTACAGCGAAGACATACATTTTTAATAGTTTAAGTAAAAATCACATCAAGAGCCGAATTTTTACTTATTACAATTTGTATTTTTGCAGATAAATATATTATAGATGAATTTTGTTGAAGAATTACGATGGCGAGGAATGTTGCACGATATGATGCCCGGAACAGAAGACTTATTAAACAAAGAAATTGTAAAAGGTTATATCGGTTTTGACCCAACCGCCGACTCTTTAGGAATTGGAAATATGGTGCAAGTAATGACCTTATTACATTTTCAACGTTGCGGACATAAACCCATTGCTTTAGTTGGCGGTGCAACCGGCATGGTGGGCGACCCGAGTGGGAAAAGTGTAGAACGCAATATGCTTTCAGAAGAAACATTACAACATAATTTAGCTTGTCAGAAAAAACAATTAGAAAAATTTTTGGATTTTGATTGTGGCGCCAATTCAGCAGAAATTGTAAATAACTATGATTGGTTTAAAGAATTTTCATTTTTAGAGTTTATCCGAGATACCGGAAGATATATCACCGTAAATTATATGATGAGCAAAGATTCGGTAAAAAACAGATTGGAAAACGGCATGTCGTTTACAGAGTTTTGCTACCAACTTATTCAAGGTTATGATTTTTACCATTTATGGAAAACGCAAGGTGTGAAATTGCAATTAGGTGGCAGCGACCAATGGGGAAATATCGTAACCGGAACAGAACTTATACGTAGAAAAACAAACGGCGAAGGCGAAGCGTTTGCGTTGACTACTCAACTGATAAAAAAAACAGACGGAACAAAATTTGGCAAAAGCGAAAGTGGCAATATTTGGTTAGATGCCAATAGAACATCGCCGTATAAATTTTATCAATTTTGGTTAAATGCAGCTGACGAAGATGTGAAAAATTGGATTAAAGTTTTCTCGATGAAAGGAAAAGAAGAAATTGAAGATTTAATCTTACAACATCAAGGCAATGAACATTTGCGCATTTTGCAAAAAGCATTAGCAGAAGAAATTACCATTCGAGTACATAGCCAAGAAGATTTAGAACAAGCACAAAAAGCATCGGAAATATTATTTGGCAAAGCTACAAAAGAAAATTTGATGCAACTAAGCGATGCGCAACTTCAAGATATTTTTGAAGGTGTTCCAACTTTCAATATCTCAAAAGATAAACTTTCCGGCGGCATAAATATTTTGGATTTGTTGGCACAAGAAACAAGCATTTTAGCTTCAAAAGGCGAGGCACGAAAAATGCTTACTTCAAATGCTATTGCCATCAACTTAGATAAAATTACTGATGTAAATGCTTCTATTGATAGCACATATTTGCTCAATGGAAAATATATAGTTGTGAAAAAAGGAAAGAAAGATTATTTTCTTGTTGTTGTTGCGTAAGTTATAAATAAGGATTTCTGGGCAATTTTGTGATTTTAAATCCCGCATTTTCCATTTCTCGTAAACAATTTTCATTTGGCATTTCTTTGAAGATATAAATTGTATTGATGCCAAATACTCGCTGACCGCGCTTTACTTTTTTATCTTCTTTTTTAATGGATGCAATTACTTTCTGATATAAAGGACCTTCATCTTCTAATTTTTCTTTTTCTACACCAACAAAATAATCATCGTTAATTCCTTTAAAAGCTACAAGTGCATAGTTTAACCCTAAAGCAACTTTTTCTACTTCTCTTTCAGAAATTGAGTAAATAAAATTGCCGGCTTCTTCATATCCTCCATAATTAATATATGGTTTTCTTCCAAAGATTTTTTTGATTGAATTTTTAATACTATTTATAAGCCAAAAAAAACTTTCATTGAATTTAAAACGTTGTGGCGTTTGGCAATTCGGATCATTGGGCTCAATTAAAACAATGCCAATTTTAGATACGCGCAACATTTCATACAAAGCAATCATCGGGCGTGGAAAATGATGATAGGCTTCTTTCACTAATGCGAAATCAAATGTATTATCATCAAAAGAAAGTTTTTCTGCATTTTCAATTTTATAATCCGGAATAAAACCATTTTCTTTTGCCAATTTTAAACAATCTTCTGCAATATCAGAAGCTAAAACATTTGGCGTATGTTTTAGTACAAAATGAGCGTCTGTTCCATATTTTCCATCGCCAATTGTAAGCCAGCTATTGTTTTTATATGTATTTAAAATTGGCAATAATGTATCATACATTCTTTTATGTCTCCAATAATCAACGCTTGATTCATCAGTCCATTGTTGCGCTGTATCTTTATCTATTTTACTATAAGATTTGCTATGTGCTTCGTAACTTGAATCTGTAAAACTCATATTATTTTTTTTGCAACTGTAATATAATAATTAAAAATGGTAGTTGTATTTTTTAATTGTGTAGATAAAATCGTTAAACCTCTTTTAGTTAAAAAATGATTGTATTCGTCAATATCAAATTGAATTGGATGCAACACATCGCCGGGAATAAGCTGAAATATTTTCTTTAAAAATTGATGGCGATGTGCATCGGTAGAAATTATTAAATAACCATTAGGTTTCAACGCAGCAATTAAATTGTCATAACAAAGTTCAATTTCATTCACATGATTAATTGCATTCAAACAATAAATAATATCAAATTTTTCTTGTTCTTTATATGCTTCTATAGATGATTGAATAAATGTTGTATATGGATATTTTTCTTGTTGATAATGTTCCAATGTCGCATATTTATCTAACAAAGGATCGATAGCCGTAACTTTATTTCCATCTAATGCCATAAAAATTCCAGCTGGTCCGCAGCCGGCATCTAATATAGTTTTGTTGCTTGGCGTTTCAATTATGGAAGAAATATCCACCAAAAAATCTTTCCAATAATTCAGTTTCCAATCTAAGTATGTCGAAACATCTTTATTTTTCAGATAGTTTTGCCACCACTTATATTCAAGCGTTTGTGCTAATTTCCATTTTAGTTTTGCTTCTTGCAAGAGAATACCTTGTTCGGCAAAGTTATAATTTATAGCCGACTGTTAAAGCAATTGCCGGTTTTTTTGAAGATAAAACTGCTTGCGGTGTGTCGTTGTTATTGGTAGAATAAGGCACGAACAACTCTTTTTGGTTAGTTTGATAATAGGCAATATCAACAAAAAATTTCTTGGCTCTGTAACCAAAACCTGCTGAATAAGTTAAGGTAGAAGTACTGATATTCGTAGGTTCAGCCGATTTCTTAAAAGGCGAAGTTCTATATTGTACACCTGCTCTAATGCGAATAGGATCATACTTAAATTCGATGCCGGCTTTTATAGTATGTGTAAGTCCGTATTTTCCTTTTATCGTATTATTGACTTGTTGCTGATAATCTTTAGTGGCATCATCATTAAGATTAAATTTAAATTTTGAATTGGCGACATCACTCAATTCATATTCCACCGAAACAAACCCATATTTATGGATATAGCCGATGCCTGTTGTCATTTTCCAAGGTTGAATGTATTTATATTTTGAAGCACCATCAGGCGAATCGCCGGTTAAGATAACCGATTGACTGGCATAGTCAACTTCCATACTGGTTGAAAAAGCATCTTTCATAAATAAAACGCTTGGCGTTTGTAGTGCTAAAGACAAGCGCAAATTTCTTATCGGCATGCCAATAATGCCGACTTTCAAATTAAAACCAACACCACGTGTTTTTAGATAATTGAGATTGCTATAATTGTTTAAATCATCAATGTTATTTAGCACATCAGATTCTACTAAATAAATTTGTTCTGTAAAATTTATAATAGGAACACCAATAGATGCACCAACCATAATTTTATCTTTATACATACTGCCGACGCCAATAGCCAATTCATTAATGCCGCCTTTTCTGCTGATAATAAAATCCTGCTGGATAGAACTGCTATCTGTTGCAGTATAAATATTGCCTAAAGAATCAGAAGTAATTAAACCTAATAAATACGCAATGCTTGCACCAAAAGGATATTTTGTTTTAGCATCATCTTCAGATTGTATAATATTTCTGTCTTTTAATAATTCGCCATAATGCGTTAAAAGACTGTTTTGTGTATTTAATCCTCCAAAATGATATTCGTTATTAAAATTGGCTAATCTGTTTAATGCAAAACCGAATTTGATGCCATTCCATTTGTCAACCGCTGTTGTGTTAGAATATCTACTCGAAACAATGATGCCCAAGTTGTTAATTTGGAAATTTACTTTATTTTTTTTGCTTGAATTATTGAGATAGGTAGAAGTAGTTTTATTGATGGATAATGCCGGCGTAAACGAGAACTCGGTAGAACTAAATTTTGCTATTCCTGCAGGATTAGTAGATAAAGCGCTAATTTCCGCACCAATTGTTCCCATCGTATTGCCAACGGCAATATCTCTTGCTGTTCCTTGAACACTTGGAGTTGCAAATCGCAAAGCATCGATGTCGGTTTGGGCTTGTAGCGTAGATACAAGAATAGCGAGCAAGCTAAATATGAATACTTGTTTCTGCATTTTGGTAAGATAAAAAATTATTTTGGACGTGAACCTATTTTAATGCCACTATTTGAATTGTTGGAATTGCTGTTATTCCATTGATTATTGTTACTTGGTTTGTCGTTATTGTTATCATTTTTAAACGGATTACTCCAACCATTATTTTCACTTCCTTTATTATAATTGGAATTTTCGTTTGTCCACTTTTTAGGAGTATTATTTTGTTTTATATAAGATGAGTTGTTGTTTGAGTTTCCTTGCACATTCCAATTATTACTGTTGGTATTAGAAGGATAATCTTTACCTCTTGTTCCTGTAGTAATAGTTGAATTAGAATAAGTGCCTGTTCTAGGTGTATAAATTACATTCTTTTGAGGATAGTCATATTGATGTCCATAATTTCCATAGTAATTATTGTTGATAATAGTATTCGCACAATATGGCGACCAACCATAACCGTAGCCGTATGGAGAATAACCCCAACTATACGATGGAGAATAATAACTCATATTATACCAGCTACTATATCCGGGATAAAAACTTGTATATGGTGAAGAATTCCAAAAAGGATTATAGAAATTAGAATAATCGTACATCCAACTTGGTGTATATGCATAATTGTTCCATCCATAATAATTATTATAAGAACTCCAAGGTTGATAGAAATTATCATCCCAATTATTCCAGCCATAGCTAAATTGTATAGAAGGATTATGGAATCTTCTTATTCGTTCAACATAACTATTGCTTCCACCACTAAAATCATCGCTATATTGTCTTTCGTCTATATTGCTGTTTGGAGATGTTGAATTTCCGTCTTCATAATATGGAACTGTTTTTCTTACTTCTTCATTTGTTGAAGACGTTGATGAATAATTATTCGTTGATTTTACTCTTAGCTTATGTTGAACCGGTGCATCATAAACGTCATCAGATGCAATAGCATTACCAAATGGAAACAAAAATGCTAAAAGAACAAGAGAGATTTTATTGATTTTCATAATGCTATTTTTAATTTTATGGCAAAAATAAATGCCTTACATTTGATAAACTAAAATTATACTAATTTAGTTTCAAAAAACATACCAAAATCGTTAAAATTAACATAATTCAAAACAAGCGCGCATGAGTAAAGAAATAACCGGCAGAACAGAAAATTATTCAGAATGGTATAACGACTTAGTTTTAAAAAGTGGATTAGCTGATTATTCGGCTGTTCGAGGTTGTATGGTGATCAAACCGTACGGGTTTACCTTATGGGAAAATATGCGCGATGTGTTGGATAAGAAATTTAAAGAAACCGGACACGTAAATGCTTATTTTCCTTTATTTGTACCGAAAAGTTTGTTTGAAGCAGAAGAAAAAAATGCAGAAGGTTTTGCTAAAGAATGTGCCGTTGTAACGCATTATAGATTAAAAAACAACCCGGACGAGCCCGGAAAATTAATGGTCGATCCGGAAGCCAAATTAGAAGAAGAATTAGTTGTTCGTCCAACCTCAGAAGCTATTATATGGAACACGTATAAAAAATGGATACAATCTTATAGAGATTTACCGATTTTAGTCAACCAATGGGCAAACGTAGTTCGCTGGGAAATGCGCACACGTCTTTTTTTACGAACTGCCGAATTTTTATGGCAAGAAGGACATACTGCACATGCTACCAAACAAGAAGCCATTGAAGAAACCATTCAAATGATTAATGTTTATGCCGATTTTGCTGAGAATTATATGGCATTGCCGGTTATCAAAGGCGTGAAATCTGAAAGTGAACGCTTCGCCGGCGCAGAAAATACTTATACTATCGAAGCGATGATGCAAGACGGCAAAGCGTTGCAATCCGGAACTTCGCATTTTCTCGGACAAAATTTTGCGAAAGCATTTGATGTTACTTTCAAAAATAAAGAAAATGAAGAAGAATATGTATGGGCAACATCTTGGGGTGTTTCTACAAGATTAATTGGTGCATTAATTATGGCGCATGCCGACGATGATGGTTTAATTTTGCCGCCACGCATTGCACCTCATCAGGTGGTGATTATTCCTTTTTTATCTAAAAATGAAGAAGAAACTAAAAAGATGATAGAAACATCTATCAACTTAAAAAATGAATTGAATAAAATGGGCATTCGTGCTATGGTGGATAGCGATGAAACCAAACGTCCGGGTTTCAAATTTGCCGAATATGAATTGAAAGGTGTTCCGTTGCGTGTGGTTATCGGACCAAGAGATTTAGCCAACGGAAATGTTGAAATTGCCAGAAGAGATACGAAAGAAAAATCTACTATAAGTATTGAAAATCTTCCGGAGAAAATTGAGCAATTGTTAGAAAATATTCAACAAAATATGTTCGACAAAGCAAAAACATTTAGAGATTCCAATATCACAAAAGTGGATGATTTTGAAACCTTCCAAAAATTACTCGACGAAAAACCGGGCTTTATTTTAGCACATTGGGATGGCACCGCCGAAACCGAAGAAAAAATAAAAGAATTAACTAAGGCTACAATTCGCTGTATTCCTTTAGATAATCCGCAGGAAGAAGGAAAATGCATTTTAACCGGAAAACCAAGTAAAGAACGTGTTTTGTTTGCGCGTGCTTATTAAATAGAATTAAATATTTTTTATAGATTAAGAGAGCGTTACATTCAAATGCTTATTCTTTCTCGTCTAAAAAAAAATATGTACGTTTGCACATAAAATGTAATAAAAATGAAAATTGCACAATTCAATCAACTGACTGAAGAAGAAACTCAACAATTATTAATAGCTCCGGCTTATATCTCATATTTAATTGGTGGTGCTGATAATGACTTTGATGAAAAAGAACAAGAACAGGCAAAATATGTTGTGCATTTGAGAAATAATGTAGGCGATCCATTATTGTTCGATTATTATACGTTGGTAGCTCAAAATTTTGAAGTGCAATTAAATGAATTGATTGCAAAATATGAAAACTTACAAGCAGAAACACGTACAGATTTGTTTGTAGAAGAATTATCAAAACTCAATGAAATCCTTCAAAAAATAGACAATTTATATGCACGTACTTTGTTAAAATCTTGGAGAGGATTAGCGAAAGAAGTAGCGGAAGCTTCAGGCGGTTTATTAGGTATCTTGAATATATCTTATGAAGAAGAACATTTGATGGACTTGCAAATGATTAAAATCAACGAGTAGTGACCGATATCCACGAAATAGATGGAAAACAAATCCCTGCGCAATTAAAACAAATTGCGAAATGGAGTAAATTGATGGATAGTCAGTTTAGAATTCCCGGCACAAATTTTCGTTTTGGTATCGACCCAATTATTGGTTTGTTTCCCGTTTTAGGCGACTTAATTGACTTCGTGATTTCTGCTTATCTTTTATTGGCAATGCGAAAAAACGGCGCCAGCGGAAGAGTGGTTGCCAAGATGTGTTTAAATATTACGATAGATGGAATTGTTGGTGCAATTCCTGTTCTCGGAAATATTTTCGATGTTTTTTATAAAGCCAATCGTCGTAACCTGATTTTAGCTGTCGAACATTTTGATGAAGGCAAACATCAAGGTAGTGCTTGGCCAATTGTGTTGCCTATACTTTTAACTTTGTTGGTCGTATTTGTATTGGTAGGAATTGTTGCATATTATGTGTTGCAAACCATATTGATGTTTCTTTTTCCTTCCGGAACACTTTAATTGAAGAAGGAAAAACTCAATTAGCCTTTTCTTTTTTTGAATGCTATTGCCATGTCTTTTGCTCCATAAGTGATGATGATATCAGCACCGGCACGTCTAATACTTAATAGCGTTTCTTCCAAACATGCCATATAATCTAACCAACCATTTTTAGCGGCAGCTTGCAACATAGCATATTCGCCACTGACGTGATAAGCAGCAATCGGAATTGGAAATTGTTGTTTTAATAGATGAATAATATCTAAATAAATGCTTGCCGGTTTAACCATCAAAAAATCGGCACCTTCAGCAAAATCTAAGTCGGCTTCTAAAAGAGCTTCTCGTTGATTTGCTGGATTCATTTGATACGTTTTTTTGTCGCCAGCTTTTGGAGCAGAATCTAAGGCATCGCGAAATGGACCATAAAATGCGCTGGCATATTTTGCCGTGTATGACATGATAGATGTATCCGTAAATCCGTTTTCATCTAATGCTTGTCGAATATAACCAACACGTCCGTCCATCATGTCGCTTGGTCCGATAATGTCGATGCCTGCTTCGGCTTGTGCAATGGCCATTTTCGCTAAAATAGGCAAAGTTTTATCGTTGAGAATTTTTCCGTTTTCTATATAACCATCATGTCCATCTGATGAATAAGGATCCATTGCGACATCGCTAATTAAGTTGACTTCCGGAAAATTTTGCTTGAACGTTTTTATCGCTTTTAAATAAAAATTTTTCGACGAGTAACTATAAGTTGCGTTTTTGTTTTTTAATTTTTCTTCGACTGCCGGAAATAAAATAAAACTCTTTACACCAACATTCAAACACTTTTCAATTTCTTTCAAAGCCAAATCGGTGCTTAATTGATGCATAGAAGGCAACGACTTAATAGCATTTTTTTTGTTTTTTCCGTCAACTAAAAAAAGTGGTTGAACTAAATGTTGTGCGGTTAAATGAGTTTCTTCTACTAAGCCACGTATAGCAGCACTTTTGCGGTTTCGTCTTGGTCGCTGAATCATGCTGCAAAGATAGAACTTTTGAATGAAAATTCGTTTAGATGTCGAGTTGTTCTAAGGTTTGAAGAATAATTTGCTCTTCGTCAATATTATCTTGTTTGATGAATTTTTTTCCGAGAATAGTTTCATATAATTCAATATACCTATCAGAAATCATTTGCACAATTTCGTCTGTCATATTAGGAACTGTTTGTCCTACTTTTCCCATGAAATTATTTTCCATCAACCATTCTCTTACAAACTCTTTAGATAGTTGCTTTTGCGGTAAATTTTGTTTGAAATTTTCTTCATACACATCAGCATAAAAATAGCGCGAAGAATCCGGCGTATGAATTTCATCTATCAAATAAATTTCATTTCCAATTTTTCCAAATTCATATTTTGTATCTACTAAAATTAAACCTTGTTGTTCGGCAATTTCTGTTCCACGTTGAAAAATTTGATGCGTGTATTTTTCTAATTGCTCATAATCTTCATTGGAAACAATATTTCGAGCAATAATTTCTGCTTTAGATATTTCTTCATCATGTCCAACCGAAGCTTTTGTTGTTGGTGTGATAATTGGCGTTTCCAATTTTTGATTTTCTTTCAAACCTTCCAGCAATTGCACACCACAAATTTCTCTTATGCCTGATTTATAAGCGCGCCAAGCTGAACCGGCTAAATATCCTCGAATGACCATTTCTACTTTAAATGGCTCACACATTTTGCCGATGCTAATATTCGGTGCAGGAACGTTGATAATCCAATTGGGCACAATATCTTCTGTTGCTTTTATAAACGTGGCTGCAATTTGATTTAAAACTTGACCTTTATACGGAATTGGACGTGGCAAAACAACATCAAAAGCTGAAATTCTATCGCTGACTATCATCACTAAATACTTGTTGTCTATGTAATAAACATCACGCACTTTGCCTTCATAGAATTGAGTTTGTTTGGGGAAATGATAAGCCATTTTTTTGCTTGTATTTTTTACAAAATTAATCGTTGAAAATCGGAAAACAATGATTATTGTTTCCACAAAATAAAATGCTATTCAAAACTATTCTGCAAATGTGCCGATGTCTTGTTTGTCGGCAGCAGAAATAGGATTGATGCGCGCAATAATTCCCAACGGAAATTGACATTTATAACTGCTAAACTCATTGGGTTGAGTGGCATTTCTAGGATCAGGTCGATAATAATCAGTTGAAATTATTTGAGCACCACTTCTAAAAGCAGCTTCTTGTTGTGTGTAATCGCCTGTTCTATTTTGATTATTTGTTCCATCTGCACGTGTGCGAACAATATAGTTTTCTTGTACCGCGATTTTTATGGAATCTTCATATTCGATAGCATCATTATAAATTAAAAATGCCGATTCAGGTGAAGCATTTTCTTCATTATAAACAAACATAGCTCTACCTTGTAAAGAAGGATGATTTTGTAAATATTCTTCTCGTCCGGCGCCTTCCATTACAAAAATAAATTTTCCTCTGCTGGCACCAATCGTTGGCCAATTATCAGCCATAACAGCTTCTTTTAAGGTTGGATAATTGCCGCGAACGTCATCCGGTGTGATGATATTATCTAAAGTATTTCCAAACACTGCTTTTATTTCTTCATCAATGGCATCAGCTAAAGCAGGTGTGTATTTTATACAAGATTTGAATCCAAGAATGCCCAATAAAGGAACAGCATCAGCAATGCCGGTTTCTTTAGTTTCTATATGTAGAAAAATGGGCAAATGATTTGGGTGTGCATCTGACCAATTTTTTAGAGCAATGAGATTGCTTTTAAAAGTATAAAAATGAGTTTCGAAGTCGATGTCGGGAATATGTAATACTTTAAATCCGGGTTGTTTCAGCTCGTTTATGCCGGAAGCTGTAGGTTGTTGAATTAAACTATTTCCGGCGCGATTGTAATAATATGAACCATTTGGGTCAGCGTAAATATCAATTTCAAAACCGCGAAGATGATAAGTTTCTAATTGGTCGAGTAAAGGTTCGTGATAATAATCTAATTCGGTTACTTTATAATTTGCAGGTAGCAAGAAATTAATTCCATTTAAAAAATTATACAGCGCTGTGCTCATGTGTTTATGATAGCTGTTGTGGCTGCCTAAAATTTGAAGTTGGTTGAGCTTTAATTGATCAACGGCAGATTGGTCTATTTTTCGATAGGCATTTTCTTTTTGGCAACTTTGTGTTATTGCTAAACACAAAGCAAGCCATATATAGGTAACTTTTTTCATTGGAGATATGAAAATAAGAAAAAATAATTATTGATTAAGGAAAAAAAATAAAAGCGCCCATTAGGCGCTTTAGAACTATAAAGTCTGCTTTAGCTAAAATAAAGATTGCAATCTTTTGTACTTCAAGTTGAACCAAAAAAAGATAAAGCGCAAGTTTTTTAACAAAATAATTTTTCAATCTTTTCCAAGCATCATTTCTCTGATGTATTTTATCGGTGCACTTCCAAAACTTAAGAATGTTTCATTAAATTCTTTTAAGCTATATTTTTCTTTTTTCTCTTTTTGATAAGCTTCTCTCAGTTGCAAGATTTCGTAGAAACCCGTGAAATAGCTGGTTAATTGCACATTTGTTACTTGTACACGATTCCATTTTCCTTCAGCTTCCGCTTGTTGTTGAAAGGCTTGTCGAGTTAATAAATCTAAGGCTTCTGCTTCGCTCATATTTTTAGTATGAACGCCGATATCTAAAATAGCATTGCAAACTGTTCTTAAATTCCATTTGTAATACATCAACCAAAATTCTGCGGAGTCGGCTCCATTTCCATATCCATTTTCCATCATCATATATTCAGCATAAACTGCCCAACCTTCTATCATAGCGCCATTTCCCAAAATAGATTTAATTATGGAAGGAGATTGGTTGCTAAACATCAATTGGACATAATGTCCCGGAATTGCTTCGTGTATATTTAGGATTTGTAAAACATATTTATTGTATTCTCGAAGATAGCTTTCCGCTTTTTCAGCACTCCAACCATCTAATGTACCGACATTGTAATAAGATGTTCCGTTTTTTTCATAAGGTCCGGGCGAACTCATAGAAGCTCCGGCGACGCCGGCCATAAAACCGGGTTCATTGCGGACTTTGAGTGGCTTATTCGGATCCATATAAAGTAGATTTTTTTTGCGAACAAAGTCGGCTTGCAAAGGTAGCTGTCGCTCAATTTCTGATTTAAAATCTTCGGGCTTTACGTGTTGTACAGAAATCGTATCAATTACTTTTCGAATAAGCAATAAAGTGTCATTAGGCATTTGGGCATCATGGAAATATTTTTTCCAAAGTTGACGTGCTAATTTGCCCATTTCTTCATGCAAATATTTTTTTCGATTTAAGGCTGCCTGATAAATTTCATCTGCTGTATAAGCACTTTGGATTTCATATTTGAATTTGTCTTCATATAATGTTGCACCTAAGCGAAAACTTCTTGGATGTTCGTTTTTGAAGTTTTGTAAAAACCGGATGTAAGATTTTATAGCATTGATAGCATCTTCATTGCGCTTCAAAAAATCATTTTTCATAGAATCGTTCAAAGTCAACGTATTCAATGAGTCTTTGAGTGACGTTTCAAAAATGGACAAAGTACCTTCGTTTTGACTTATGGCTAATTTTAAGTGTACATCAGATGGATTTTTAATGTTTTGTTTGGCAGCTTCATAATAAGTAGGAACATCTTTTAATCTTTTATAAAAATTTTGAATTCTATCTCTTAGCGTTGCATAATTTTCTGATAAGATGTAGTAAAAAGTAGAACCAACATTGTAATCTGCCGGATTCCATTCCCAACTTTTATATTGCTCGATTTGCCAAATAGAATATTGAAAAAAGTTTTCGACTATTTTGTAATCAATTTTATTTGTTTCCGATAATTTAGAATAGTCAAATTGTTGTAGCTGATTTAGTTGCTTATTAAAAAATATTTTCTCTTTTTCTCGTTGAGAAGTACTTGGAATATACATTAAACTATCGTAGTTGTGATAGCCAACACTTGTAGCCCAATCCGGATACAATTTCCAAAGACTATCAATAAATGAATTTTTATATTGTTCGAAAGCATTATTTTCTTTGTCAGAAGTAGAATTACAACTATTTAAAACTGATAGCAACACTAAGCTTAAAATTAAATACTTTTTCATGGTAAATGGAGTTTAATTTTTATTGAAATGCAAACGAAAATGCTTGTAAATTCAAGTATTTTATACAAAGTTAATTCATTAATCATAATTTAAACTAAAAAATAAACTTCAATTCTTGTAATTCTATATTTTTATAGAATGAGAATAATATTTTTTTTAGCATCTCATTTTACTCATCACTCCAAGTAGGAGTGTGTATCTATTATTTTCATCAATTTTATTTCTCATTTTATTAATCTTTAAACATCTAAATTCGTTTTATGCAAAAGCTAAAACTTGCTATACAAAAAAAAGGCCGTCTGAGCGACGATTCTATCAACTTAATTAATGAATGTGGCATTTCGTTTCCCAAAAGTTCGGGAAAATTAGTAACGGCTGCTTACGATTTTCCAATGGAAATTTTATTTTTAAGAGATGATGATATTCCGGATTATGTACAAGATGGCGTCGCCGATATTGGCATTGTTGGAGAAAATGTATTGGTAGAATCTGGAAAAAATGTGGACGTAGTTTCACAGATAGGTTTTGGGAAATGCCGATTATCATTAGCCGTTCCAAGAAATATTACATACAATAATCTAAAAGAATTAGAAGGAAAAGCAATCGCAACATCTTATCCCAAAATTCTTCAATCTTATTTAGAGCAACATCAAGTGCAAGCTGACATTCATGTTATCAGCGGTTCTGTAGAAATTGCACCAAGCATAGGTTTAGCAGATGCCATTTGCGATATTGTTTCAACAGGCTCAACCTTATTAAGCAATGGTTTGAAAGAAGTGGAAACTATTTTTCAATCGCAAGCTGTGTTGATTAAAAACCAACAATTATCAGCAGAAAAAAATGAAATTTTAAATCAACTTGTTTTTCGAATGGAAGCAGTTCGTCGCGCGCAAAAAAACAAGTATATTTTATTGAATGCGCCGAATGCGAGTTTAGAAAAAATTATTTCTTTGTTGCCGGGAATTAATTCGCCAACAGTTCAAGCATTGGCAAAAGAAGGTTGGAGTTCAGTGCATTCCGTGATAACCGAAAAAGATTTTTGGGAGAAAATTCAACAATTAAAAGATGCCGGTGCCGAAGGTATTTTAGTAATGCCTATTGAAAAATTAATTTATTAAAATGTAAGTTGAGGAGTAATTTTTATTCGTCAAAAAATGAAAAATTTTATGCAATTTATTAAATATCCGCAACGAGAAATTTGGGAAGAATTGACGCAACGTCCAACTCAATCTTTAGAAGCAATTGAGCAACGTGTATTGCCGATTTTATCCAACATAAAAGAAAACGGCGATGTTGCAATAAAAGAATATACCAAACAATTCGATGGTGTTGAATTAGATACTTTTTTAGTTTCTGAAAATGAAATTAAAGAAGCAGAAAAATTGATTGCTAATGACTTGAAAAATGCATTAAAAACTGCTTATAACAATATTTCAATTTTTCATCAAAAACAAGCACAAGATCCGGAAATTATTGAAACAACTAAAGGTGTGCAATGCTGGCGAAAATCAGTAGCCATTGAGAAAGTTGGTTTATATATTCCGGGCGGCACAGCGCCATTATTTTCTACTGTTTTGATGTTGGCAATTCCGGCACAAATTGCTGGTTGTAATGAAATAATTTTATGTTCGCCTTCAAATAAAAACGGACAACTACATCCGGCAATTTTATATGCAGCGAATTTATGCGGAATTAAGAAAATCTATAAGATTGGCGGCGCGCAGGCAATTGCAGCGATGGCATTCGGCACAACAACTATTCCAAAAGTGGATAAAATTTTTGGACCCGGAAATCAATATGTTACTGCCGCAAAACAACTGGTGAATAAATGCGGAACAGCCATAGATATGCCGGCTGGTCCAAGCGAAGTTTTAGTGATTGCAGACGATGAAGCACGTCCTGATTTTATCGCAGCCGATTTATTGGCACAAGCCGAACATGGCACAGATAGCCAAGTAATATTGGTAACAACAGAAGATCGCCATTTTAATTTAGTGCAATTTGCTTTAGACGAACAATTGAAACTTTTGCCACGTCAAGAAATTGCCAAGCGAGCATTAGAAAACAGCAAGATAATTTTAGTTAAAGATTTAGAAGATGCCATCGCATTTAGTAATGTTTATGCTCCTGAACATTTAATCATTCAAACCAAAGATGCTGAAACTTTAGCCGAAAAGGTAATAAATGCAGGCTCTGTTTTTATCGGGCATTATTCACCAGAAAGTGTCGGCGATTATGCGAGTGGAACTAATCATACCTTGCCTACTAATGGTTTTGCACGCAATTACAGTGGTGTTTCTTTAGATAGTTTTGTAAAAAAAATAACGTTTCAAAAATTAACTAAAGAAGGAATAAAAAATATTGGGAACACTGTCGAAATTATGGCAGAAAATGAACAATTAATGGCACACAAAAACGCAGTTACACTTCGCCTGAATGCCTAATAAATAATAATGATTTGAATTTTTATGAAGAAAAGAATAGCTGATTTAATCCGACCGCATATTTTAAAAATGAAACCGTATTCTTCGGCGCGTTCAGAATATACAGGACACGATGGCATTTTTTTAGATGCGAATGAAAATTCAATCGGCTCGGTGTGTGGTACATTACACAATCGCTATCCAGATCCGTTACAAGAAAAAGTAAAAATAAAATTGGCAACGTTAGAAAAAATAAACGCCAATCAAATTTTTATTGGCAATGGCAGCGATGAATGTATTGATGTTTTGATTCGTGCATTTTGTGAACCCAAAGAAGATTCCATTTTAATTTGTCCTCCTGTTTTTTCGATGTATGAACACGCCGCACATGCCCAAAATATTGATATTAAAGAGATATTATTACTCGATAATTTTCAATTAAATGTAGCTGAAATTCTAAAAGAAATTGAAGTAAATACATCATTAAAAATTATTTTTATTTGCACACCAAATAACCCGACAGGTAATACAATCCAAGCAAAAGATATTGAGAAAATCCTGGCACAATTTTCAGGAATTGTATTGATAGATGAAGCTTATCAAGATTTTTCTGAAGAAGAAAGTTGGACACAGCTACTCAACAAATTTCCAAATTTAGCTGTGATAAAAACATTTTCTAAAGCATTCGGAATGGCTGATGCACGCGTTGGAATGTTGTTCGCATCCGAAGAGATTATTCATTATATGAATGTGATAAAATTGCCATATAATGTCAATCAATATTCGCAATTATTAACCTTAGAAGCCTTAGAAAATATCGACAAAAAACAAGCATTTATCAGAACATTAAACGAAGGAAGAAGCTATTTTTTATCGGCACTTCAAGAGATTGATTTCGTAGAAAAAGTCTATCCGAGTGATGCCAATTTTATTTTATTCAAAGTAGCTGATGCCAATGCATTGTATCAATATTTAATTGCCCATAAAATTATTGTACGCAATAGAAATACAGCACCGTTATTGCAAGGTTGTTTGCGTGTTTCTATTGGTACAAAAACCGAGAACGAACGCTTTATTGAAGTATTGAAAAATTATGTTTAATTTTAACCATAATCAACTTTAATGAATACAGTAGAAATTAAAAAGTATATCAAGAAACAAATCGATATTGCTGATGATAGAACATTGCGGATGATTCAGGCCATTATTGACGTAGATAAGCAACAAGATTGGTGGGAAACACTTTCCGATAATCAAAAGAAAATTGTTACAGAAGGTTTGGAACAAGCTAAGAAAGATAATTTTGTTTCGTCAACTACTATAAAAAACAAATTTGGCTCATGGCTTACAGAGTAAAATGGACTCCAAAATCTGTTGACACTTTAGAAAACTGTTTAGAATTTATTTCGAAATCATGGACACCAAGAGAAATAAATTCATTGAAAATGGCAATTAATAAAAATCTAAAACGACTTAAAATTCATCCATACTCTTCACCTAATTCTTACTTATTTCCTGATGTTAGAATGGCGCCTATTAAAAGTTATGTAGTGTTGATTTACAGAGTAGATGAAACAAAAAACAAGTTGAGTTAATTGCCTTTTTTGACACAAGACAACATCCAAATAAATTAAAAATATAATGCAAAAAATTCTTTTTATAGATAGAGACGGCACATTGATAGATGAACCAAAAGATAATTTTCAAGTAGATAGTTTTGAAAAACTGAAATTCTTGCCCAACGTCATTTCTTCTTTAAAAAAAATTATTGAAGAAACCGACTTTAAATTGGTAATGGTTACGAACCAAGACGGACTTGGAACCAAGTCTTTTCCGGAAAAAACTTTTTGGCCCACGCACAATTTAATGTTGGATATTTTCAAAAACGAAGGTATCGAATTTGAAGCTATTTTTATCGACAAAACATTTGCCAAAGATAACGCACCAACACGCAAACCTAACATAGGATTATTGACAGCTTATCTCAATAATAAAAAATATGATTTGGCTAATTCTTTCGTTATCGGCGATCGAATGACAGACATTCAATTAGCCAAAAACATCGGTGCAAAAGGCATTTTAATTGGTAGAAGTGCCGATAAAACTGACGACAAAAAATTAAACCAACAAGCATTAAAAGATACACTTGCTTTAAAAACAAAAGATTGGAAAGCAATTAGTGAATTTCTGATTAAACCTAAACGTGAAGCATCAATTCAACGCAATACCAACGAAACAAAAATTGCAGTAAAACTCAATCTCGATGGAAACGGAAAAGCAAACATAAAAACTGGTTTAGGATTTTTTGACCACATGTTAGAACAGTTGGCTAAACATTCTAATTGCGATATCAACATCAACGTAAAAGGCGATTTACACATCGACGAACATCACACGATTGAAGATACAGCGATTGCATTAGGCGAAGCGTTCGCACAAGCTTTAGGAAATAAAAAAGGCATAGCACGTTATGGTTTTTTATTACCGATGGACGATGTGTTAGCACAAGCCGCAATTGACTTTTCCGGCAGACCTTGGCTCGTATGGAAAGCCACTTTTAAACGCGAAAAAATTGGCGAAATGCCAACCGAAATGTTTATGCACTTTTGGAAATCTTTTTCCGACGCTGCAAAGTGCAATTTGAATATTAAAGCAGAAGGAGAAAATGAACATCATAAAATAGAAGCCATTTTTAAAGCCGTCGCAAAATCGATAAAAATGGCAGTAAAACGTGAAGGCAACAGCTTGCCAAGTACCAAAGGATTGCTCTAATTTTAACGAATTCTCAATGAATGTGACCACTTACTCAATTTTCTACATCATTTTTGCCTTTAGTTTTTTTTTGCAAAATAAATTACCACATTTTAAGTGCTAAATGTAACTCAATAATATCAAATAAACTAAAAATAAAGCATAGGTTTAGAGACAAACAAAAAATAAATTTGCATTTTAAATTGCAATGTATATATTTGCGCTATGACAATAAACAAATTTTGGTGGTGGAACAGTAAACGGCGATAGGCGTGTACTTTTTCTATGTCCAAAAACAATATAGTAGCTCGCCGTCAAAAGCGAGCTTTTTTTATAATTTTTATAGAATAATTAAGTTGAGAAAATGAAATACAATTTCAAAACAACACATAAAAAAATACTTTCAGATATGTTGACGCCGGTTAGCATTTACTTGCGCTTACGGGCAAAATTTAAAAACTGCATATTGTTAGAAAGTTCCGATTATCATGGCGATGAACATAATTTCTCGTATATCTGCTTTCAACCAATTGCTGGTTTTAAAGTAGAAAATGAAAATTTTATCGCCAACTATCCAGATCAAACTTCTGCAACAATCAATCTTCAAGAAAATAAATTAACCGATTGTATCCAATCATTTATAAATTCTTTTAACGTCCAACATTTAACATATAACTTTATCCAAAATGGTTTATTCGGTTATATGACTTATAACGTCATTCCGTTTTTTGAAGATATTCAATTTAAAAATAATCAATTAAACATTCCGGCTGCACAATATTTTTGCTATCAATATATCATTGCATTCAATCATTTTAATCACGAACTATATATCATAAAAAATGAAATTGAAAATGCACCTAATAATTCCATTTCTATAGATGAAATTGAAAGTATCATCAAGTACAAACCGTTGCAGTTAGATAGTTTTTCGGCTGATAGCGAAAAAACATCTAACTTAAATGATGAAGAATATATTGCTATGGTAAAACAAGGTATTGATGCTTGTTATCGTGGCGATGTTTTTCAAATTGTGTTGTCGCGCCAATTTCAACAAAAATATTGCGGCGATGATTTTAATGTATATCGCGCTTTGCGTTCCATCAATCCTTCGCCCTATTGTTTTTATTTTGATTTAGAAGATTTTCGTTTAATGGGTTCTTCGCCCGAAGCACAGCTCATCATCAAAAATAATAAAGTTACCATTCATCCAATTGCCGGCACATTTAGACGAACAGGAGACGATGCTAAAGATGCTAAGTTAGCACAAAAACTATCCAACGATCCAAAAGAAAATGCCGAGCATATTATGTTGGTCGATTTAGCCAGAAATGATTTATCTCGAAATGGAAAAAATACCAAAGTTGAAGTGTATCGCGAAGTGCAATATTATTCGCATGTCATTCATTTAGTTTCTAAAGTATCGACAGAAATTTCAGATAACGTCAATAAAATAAAATTCATCGGCGATACATTTCCGGCAGGCACATTAAGTGGCGCACCGAAATACAAAGCCATGCAGTTGATTGATAAGATTGAAAATAGTAGCAGAAATATTTACGGCGGTTGTATCGGACATTTAGCATTTAACGGCGATTTTAATCACGCAATTATGATTCGCAGTTTCTTAAGTAAAGACAACACCTTAACTTTTCAAGCCGGTGCAGGCATTGTCGCCGATTCCGTTCCTGAAAATGAATTGCAAGAAGTAGAAAATAAATTAGCAGCATTAAACAAAGCAATAACAACAGCATCGGCGCTATAAACTTTGTGTTCTTAGTGCCTATGTGGTTAAATATAAAAATATGAGCAGAATTTTAATAATTGACAATTACGATTCGTTTACCTACAACTTGGTGCATTATATCGAATCGTTTGATGTAAAATGTGATGTATTTCGCAATGATAAAATTTCGTTGGAAGATGTCAATCAATACGATAAAATTTTATTGTCGCCCGGACCGGGAATTCCGGAAGAAGCAGGTATTATGATGGATTTAATTCAACAATATGCAGCCAACAAAACTATTTTAGGTGTGTGTTTAGGACATCAAGCAATTGGGCAAGTTTTTGGTGCGGAGTTGTATAATGTAGGAAAAGTAATTCACGGCAAAGCACGCAATACTACAATTATTGAAGATGATATTTTATTTGATGGAATGGATAAAAATTTTCCAAGCGGACGTTATCATTCTTGGGCAATTAAAAACGTCAAATCGCCTTTAATTGTTACCGCTTTAGACGATGACAATATTGTGCAAGCTATTAAACACGAAACTTATAATGTGCGTGGCGTGCAATTTCATCCCGAAAGTGTGATGACTCCAAACGGCAAAAAAATAATTGAAAATTGGTTATTCAAATGTTGATTAAAAAGAGAAAATGAAAGCAACATTAAACTATTTATTTGAAGGAAATACTCTAACAGAAAATGCCGCTTACGAAGCCATGCAATTTATATCTTCCGGCAACGCCAACGATATACAAATTGCTTGTTTTTTGTCGGTGTATAATATGCGCGTTCCAACTGCACAAGAATTTAATGGTTTCAGAAAAGCGATGTTGGATATAGCAATTCCAATCCACTTAGATACCGATAAAACTTTAGATATTGTTGGCACAGGCGGCGATGGAAAAAACACGTTTAATATTTCTACTTTAGCTTGTTTTGTTTGTGCAGGCGCCGGCATTAAGGTAGCAAAAATTGGCAATTACGGATTTTCTTCGGTTTCCGGTTCGTCCAATGTCTTGGAAAATTTAGCTGTACAATTTGCGACTACACAAGACGGATTAAATCAACAATTAGCCAAAAGCAATATCAC
>JAGQYE010000029.1 GCA_020436225.1 Bacteroidota bacterium
GCTCTACAAGAACAGAGATAAATTTTTTGGTAATGCAAGAACCGTTCGACAAACTATTGACGAAGCGATAAAAAATCAGAATTTACGCATGGCAAATATTCCGGCAGCAAACCGAAAAGCAGCTGATATCCATAAGATTATTTTAGAAGATGTTGCAGAATTTGTTTTTCAAGGAAACACAATAAGGAAATCTATCGGATTTCGTTTAGGTGGAAATGCATAAATTTTTTTCCTAAAAAATGTAAAGAGCAAACAACTTCATACAATAGGCACGGCATTTGCGTTATATAATAACTTTATCAACCAAAAAATTAAAATGAAGTTTGTCTATATACTATTTAACTTGTTTCTCATTTGCAATTTTTCTTTTGCTACAGATTATTCTAAGCAAGAAAATTGGGCAGCATTGCCAACTGTGAATGATAATGCCGATTGGACACCTTCAGGTTTATTCAATCAACAAGATAGTGCCAAAGTTGATGTGTTTTTTATTCATCCAACAACAGATGTAACCGGATTTAAAGGCAACGCCAATATAAATGATAAAGCAGTCAACAAAAAAACAGATAATGCTTCGATTAAATACCAAGCAAGTGTGTTTAATGGAAGTTGTAAAGTATATGCACCTCGATATCGACAAGCTGTGCTCAATAATTTTTTTACTAACAATGACGAGCAAGCACAACAAGCATTTGATACAGCTTATAGCGACATAAAAGCTGCGTTTGAATATTATTTACAACATTACAACAACGGACGACCAATTATTATTGCAGGTCATTCGCAAGGAAGTATGCATGCTCAACATCTCTTGCGCGATTTTTTTGATGGCAAACCTTTGCAGAAAAAATTGGTGGAGGCTTATATTGTTGGCTTTCCCATAGCAGAAAATCAATTTCGATATTTAAAAGTGTCGGAGCAAGCAGACACTTTTGGTGGTTATATTTCGTATTCTACTTTTGGAGAAGATTCAAAAATTAAAACCGTTATTCATAAATATGATAAAGCCGTTTCTGTAAATCCGTTGAGTTGGACAACCGACCAACTTTTTGTTTCAGGAATTGAAAATAAAGGAGTTTTAAATCCTAAAACAGGAAAAATTATTCAATCTAATTTTGGAGCAAAAAACAACAATGGAATTTTAGAAATTCAAAAACCAAACATAAATGGAATTCAACCAATGATGTTGAAAAATTATCACATTTTCGATTATGCCTTGTTTTATATGAATATCAGAGAAAACGTAGCTTTGAGAATAAAAAAATATTTGGAATACAATCAATAAAAAGAAGTCAAGTTAAGTTACTTGCCTTTTATTTTTGAAAATAAAATTATAAGTATGAAAAATCAATTTCAAAAAATAGGGTTACTGTTGCTCTCTATTTTATTTATAAGTCAATATGCTATGGCACAAAAAGATTACGAATCGAAATGGGAATCGGTGGCGAAACTCGAAGAAGAAGCCAAAACTAAAGATGCGCTTGCCGCAGTAGAAAACATTTTACAAACAGCAAGAAAAGAGAAGAACAACACACAAGCAGTAAAGGCACTTCTTCATAAATATAAATATATGATGACGCTCGAAGAAGATGCCGAGCTGAAAATTGCTAATGGCATTAAAAATGAGATTCAACAAGCACAGGGAACAGAAAAAGCGATTTTACAAAGTATCTTGGCTGAGTTGTATTATCAATATTTTCAAGAAAACACCTGGAAATTTTCTAAAAGAACAGAAACCGACACCAAACAAAGCGACGACTTTAGAACTTGGGATTTAAAAACACTATTCAAAGAAATCAATGCGTATTACATTTCTTCTTTAGAACAGAAAACTTTATTACAGCAAACAAAGTTAGATGCTTATACTCCAATTTTAACCAATCAAAAACGCTCTACTGATTATCGCCCGACATTGTATGAGTTGTTGGCGCATCGTGCAATTGATTATTTCAATGATACAAAAAGTAATTTAGCCGAGCCGGAAAATGCGTTTACTATTGACCAAGAAGCTTATTTCTCTTCAGCA
>JAGQYE010000030.1 GCA_020436225.1 Bacteroidota bacterium
AAGGTGGCTCTTGGAAAGATGATAGATATACGATAGAATTAGTATTTATGGATGCCTTAGTTGCCGCTGCTGCTTTTGATTGTGGCGATTCGTTTATCGAAGGTGAAGTTGAGTTATTAGAAGGTTCAACGCCAATTGTTGCAGGTACAAATAAAGAAGTCCAACAACAAGAAGAGAAAACCTTAGAAGAACTGTTGGCAGAATTAGATAAGTTAATCGGCTTGCAAAACATAAAAACACATATTCGCGACCAAATCAACTTAATTAATTTTAATAAACTCAGAAAAGAACAAGGTGTAGAAGATAATTCCGGATTTTCTTTACATAGCGTAGCCATCGGAAATCCGGGAACTGGTAAGACGACAGTTATGCGGTTGCTTGGAAAAATCTATCACAAATTAGGATTGCTTTCAAAAGGTCATGTACTCGAAGTGGATAGAGTTGATTTGATAGGCGAATATATTGGACAAACAGCACCTAAAACTCAAAAACAAATTGATGAAGCCAGAGGTGGAATTCTTTTTATTGACGAAGCTTATGCTTTGGCACGTAGTGGCGAAGACAGTAGAGATTACGGCAAAGAAGTAATAGAAATTCTCATTAAAGAAATGAGCGACGGACCAGGCGATATTGCCATTTTTGTTGCCGGTTATCCTAAAGAAATGAATACGTTCATCGAATCAAATCCGGGATTAAAATCACGCTTTTCTCAATATTTTACTTTTGACGATTATTTGCCGGAAGAACTTTATGAAATTGGTTTAAGTATTGCCGAACGATTGAAATTAATTCTTGACGATGAAGCTAAAAAAACCTTGAAATTAGAATTAACGGAAGCGTTTAGAAACAGAGATAAAAATTTTGGAAATGCTCGTTTTGTAGAAGGTGTTATCAATAAATCAAAAATGCTAATGGCATTGCGCTTAATGAAAGCACCCGACCAAAAAGCATTAACGAAAGAACAACTTTCCACCATCACCAAAGAAGATATTGTTCAAGTGTTTGCTGATACTAAACGCAAACAATTAAAATTAGAAATCAATGAAGCAGAATTAAAATTAGCTTTAGATGAACTAAACGAATTGATAGGAATGAAGAATGTAAAATCTGAAATAGATGAGTTGGTTCGTTTAATAAGATATTATAATGAAATTGGAAAAGATGTATTGAATAAATTTTCTCTTCATTCCGTTTTCACAGGCAATCCCGGAACAGGAAAAACAACTGTTGCACGTATTCTCGGAAAAATATTTAAAGCATTAGGTATTTTAGAACGTGGACACACAGTGGAAACAGATAGAGAAGGCTTGGTAGCAGGTTTTATTGGGCAAACTGCCATTAAAACAGCCGCAAAAATTGACGAAGCGATGGGTGGCGTTTTGTTTATCGACGAAGCTTATGCACTAACAAATAAAAGCGGTTCGGATGAGTTTGGACAAGAAGCCATCAGCACTATCTTAAAAAGAATGGAAGATAATCGCGGTAAATTCTTGGTTTTTGTGGCAGGATATCCGGATAACATGAATGAATTCCTGGCATCAAATCCGGGCTTAAGTTCTCGTTTCGATAAAAAAATGCATTTTGAAGATTATTCGCCGGAAGAAATGATGCAAATTGCAGAATTGTATATAGAACGCGAAGGCTTACAATTAAACGATGATGCAAAAGCACACTTAGCAACTTATTTTGATGCGCTCTACAAGAACAGAGATAAATTTTTTGGTAATGCAAGAACCGTTCGACAAACTATCGACGAAGCGATAAAAAATCAGAATTTACGTATGGCAAATATTCCGGCTGCAAACCGAAAAGCCGCTGAAATCAATAAGATTATTTTAGATGATGTCAAAGAATTTGTTTTTCAAGGAAACACATTGAGAAAATCTATCGGATTTCGTTTAGGTGGAAATGCATAAAAAAATTTCCTAAAAAATGTAAAGAACAAACAACTTTATACAAAAGGCACGGCATTTGCGTTATATAATAACTTTATCAACCAAGAAATAAAAATGAAGTTTGTTTATATACTCATCAACTTATTTTTCATTTGCAACGTTGCTTTTGCTACAGATTATTCTAAGCAAGAAAATTGGGCAGCATTGCCCACTATGAAAGATAATGCCGATTGGACACCTTCAGGTTTATTCAATCAACAAGATAGTGCCAAAGTAGATGTATTTTTTATCCATCCAACAACAGATGTAACCGGATTTAAAGGCAATGCCAGCTTAAACGATAAAGCAGTCAACAAAAAAACAGATAATACATCTATTAAATACCAAGCAAGCGTTTTTAATGGAAGTTGTAAAATATATGCACCTCGATATCGACAAGCAGTGCTCAATAATTTTTTTACTAAAAATACCGAACAATCCAAACAAGCATTTGATACTGCTTATAGCGATATAAAATCGGCATTTGAATATTATTTACAACATTACAACAACGGAAGACCAATTATTATTGCCGGTCACTCGCAAGGAAGTATGCACGCACAACGTTTATTGCGCGATTTTTTTGACGGAAAACCACTGCAAAATAAATTGGTAGAAGCTTATATTATTGGTTTTCCAACTTCAGAAAATCAATTTCGATATTTAAAAGTGTCGGAGCAAGCAGATACTTTTGGTGGTTATATTTCGTATTCAACATTTGGAGAAAATTCGAAAATTAAAACGGTTGTGCAAAAATATGACAATGCTGTTTCTGTAAATCCGTTGAGTTGGACAACCGACCAACTTTTTGTTTCCGGAATTGAAAATAAAGGCGTTTTAAATCCCAAAACAGGAAAAATTATTCAATCGAATTTTGGTACTCGAAACAACAATGGAATTTTAGAAATTCAAAAACCAAACGTGAACGGAATTCAACCTATGATGTTGAAAAATTATCACATTTTCGATTATGCTTTATTTTATATAAACATTAGAGAAAACGTAGCTTTAAGAATAAAAAGATATTTAGAATACAATCAATAAATAGAAGTCAAACTGCTTGTCTTTTATTTTGAAAATTAAATCATAAGTATGAAACATCAATTTCAAAAAATAACATTGCTTTTGCTTACCATCTTATTAATCAGTCAATATACTATGGCACAAACAGACTACGAATCAAAATGGAAAGGAATTACAAAAATGGAAGAGGAAGGCAAAACTAAAGATGCGGCAACCGCTGTAGAAACTCTTTTAGAAAAAGCAAGAAAGGATAACAACAATACGCAAATTGTGAAAGCATTGTTGCATAAATACAAATATATGATGACGCTTGAAGAAGATGCGGAATTAAAAATTGTAAATGGGTTAAAATCGGAAATTAATACATCTACCGGTGCAGAGAAAGCCATATTACAAAGCATCTTAGCCGAATTGTATTATCAATATTATCAAGAAAACACATGGAAATTTTCCGATAGAACAGAAACCGACACCAAACAAAGCGACGACTTTAGAACTTGGGATTTAAAAACAATTTTTAAAGAAATTAATGCCTATTATATTGCTTCTTTAGAACAAAAAACACTTTTACAACAAACCAAATTAGATGCCTTTACGCCCATTTTAATCAACCAAAAACGCTCTACTTTTTATCGCCCGACATTGTATGAGTTGTTGGCGCATCGTGCAATTGATTATTTCAATGATACAAAAAGTAATTTAGCCGAGCCGGAAAATGCGTTTACTATTGACCAAGAAGCTTATTTCTCTTCAGCA
>JAGQYE010000005.1 GCA_020436225.1 Bacteroidota bacterium
GAAACGTAATAAAATATATTTGGAAGGTAGAAACAGAAGCTTGTACCTTTTCTGATACCATTGTAAAAATATACAACGGAATAACAGTCTTATCAGATAATATGGAAGCAAGCACCGCCACATCAAATTGGACAATTTCCAGCGGATGGGCGTATACAAATACATTAGCATTTTCCGGAAGTAAATCTTTTTCTGAATCACCATCCGGAAATTATGGTGCGACTTCTACTTTAACAGCACAATGGAAAAACAGCTTTTCTCTTTCCGGTGCCGGTTCTGCTTATTTGAGTTTTATGGTTCGTTATCGTGCAGAAAATTTCTGTGATAAAATGGAAGTACAAGTATCAACTAATGGTGGCTCAGCCTGGCAATCTATAAGAGGAAACTTAACAATAGAAGAACCTAATGATTGGGATGGAAGTACCATAGATGGAACGCCATCTTTAACCGGTATTCATGAAGAATGGCAACGAGCCATCTATAATTTAGAAGATTATTTGGGTTATTCTAATGTGCGCTTTCGATTTCGCTTTAGTAGCGTAAACACAGATGCAGATTATGATTATAATAGAGATGAAGGTTTTAATATCGACGACTTAACTTTAGTTATGGGCGGAAGTCCGGATATTACTTTGCCGTTAGAATTAATTGAATTTTCCGGACATCACGAAGCACCAAACAACGTATTAAATTGGTCAACTGCATCAGAAAAAAATACCAGCCGTTTTGAAATACAAAGATCTATCAACGGAATAAATTTTGAAACGATTGGTACTGTAAATGCTGCTGGAAATAGTAATAGCATTAAAAATTATTCTTTTGTAGATGAACAACCTTATTCCGGAGAAAATGTATATCGGTTAAAAATGATAGACCAAGATGGAAGTTTTACTTATAGTAAAATGGTTTCCATAATTGTGAAAGAATCAGCCAGCGCAATTGCGCCAACAGGAATTGAAAAGATGTATCCAAATCCGGCAACAAATTCCATTTCTATTCAATTTAATTTAGCAGCAGAGCAGTCTAAACAATTCAAAGTTTTGGTTTATGACGTAGCCGGAAAAATGATGTATTATCAAGATCATTCTTTTTCATCTGGAGAGAATAATATGGATTTAGATATTTCTACATTTCCGGCAGGACAATACATGGTTTCTATCAGCGATCCAATAAAACGTGTTTTCTTTGAAAAGAAGTTTATTAAACAATAAAAGATAAATAAATAATAGCCATTTCTTATCTTTTTTCAAAACTTTAAATATGTATCTTGTGCTGAATAAAAATACAGCATAATGGATATATTTTATTTTCTTTTAGAATTATTGACACACACGAAAGACGTATTACTTCAACTGTTTCAGCAATACGGACCATATATTTATGCCATTTTATTTCTTATAATTTTTGTCGAAACAGGATTAGTAATTATGCCGTTTTTACCCGGCGATTCACTCTTATTTACAGCTGGATTATTATGCGCACAAAAATCAGGCATCAACATTTATTACTTAATTCTATTATTAATTTTTGCAGCCATTTTAGGTGACAATGTCAATTATTTTGTAGGGAAATATTTTAGTACAAAAATGCTTGGACTCACATTTAGAGGAAAGCCAATCGTAAAAAAAGAATGGTTAGATCAAGTGCATGCATATTTTGAAAAATACGGAACAAAAACTATTATCATAGCGCGTTTTATGCCAATTGTGCGCACCATTACACCTTTTGTTTCCGGTGTTGGAAGAATGAATTATAAAGTATTTTTACCGTATGATATTTTAGGCGGCGTATTATGGGTTGGCTCAGTTACTTTAGCCGGTTATTTTTTAGGAACGATTCCATTTGTAGAACACAATTTGGAAAAATTTATTCTCGGCATCGTTTTCATTTCCGTACTTCCAATGATTTATAAAGCGATACAAGTAAAAATGAAGAAGTAAAATTACTTGCGTTTTCGTTTCATTCTTTCATACATAATATGAATCATGCCATCGCCTAAACCTACTTTTGGTGCGTAAATAATGTCGATATTTAGGCGTTCCATAATATGCATAAAAATTTGAGTTGCCGGCACAATTACATCGGCTCTGTCAGGTCGAAAACCATATTCTAAAATACGCTCATCGATGCTCATTTTTTGCAAAGTTGAATATGCATTTTTTAAGTCATTTAAATGCACTTCATTTCCTTTTCTCTTTACGAATTGTTTTTGAATAGTATTAATATTTCCACCGGAACCAATTCCATAAAGTGGTTGATATTTTTCTTTAAAATGATCAATCCAAGTATCTAAATCTTGCCAATGTTTAGGTTTTACTTTATTTAACGTCATACGCAAGGTGCCAATATTAAACGACCATTTATCCACTAATTTTCCTTCAGAGATTAAGATTAATTCGGTAGAACCACCACCAACATCTATGTATAAATAATTTTTATTTTCATCTAAAGAAAATCGCTCTACATGGTTTGATAAAATCAATTCTGCTTCTTTTTGTCCGGAAATAATTTTGATATCAATACCTGTTTTTTTATAAATTTTCTGAACGATTTCTTTTGCATTTTTTGCATCGCGCATGGCGCTGGTTGCACAGGCCATAATTTGTACCGGCTGATGTATATCAATCAAATGTTTAAATGCTTTCATTGTAGAAAGCATTTCAGCATCTTTCTTTTTTGAAATTTTTCCATTTAAAAAAACTTCTTCACCCAAGCGCAATGCCACGCGATACATCGCATCTTTCACAAATTGTGCACCGGTTTCAGTTTCGTAAACATTAGTGAAAATTAAACGAACAGCGTTAGAGCCAATATCTATTGCAGCAAATTTCATTTCTTTAAAATAACAAAAAAATTTTAGTTGAGTTGTTTAATTTTAATAATTCGCATTTCATTTTTTCGAATAGTAATTTTCTAAAAGATGATATGTTGTATCTTGACTTCGAGCAGGTAATTCTTGTTTGGTAACTACACGAAAAGTATTGTCTTGCGTCATATTAAAGATTCTCGCTTTTTGATTGTCTTTCCATTGCAACTCCATAATTTTTGTAAGTTGTTTTTTTATTTTACCGTCGAGTATAGGTGTAATTACTTCAATCCTGTGGTCAAGGTTGCGCGTCATTAAGTCGGCAGAGCCAATAAACACTTCCGGTTTTTCGTTATTGTGAAAAATAAAAATTCTGGAATGTTCTAAAAATTTATCTACGATGCTGATAGCTTGTATATTTTCGCTGAAACCGGAAAGTTGTGGCACTAACGAATTGATGCCGCGCACAATTAAACGAATAGAAACGCCGGCTTGATTGGCTTCATATAATTTTTGTATCATTGCTTCATCTACCAAACTATTCATCTTCATAAAAATTTCCGCCTTCTTTCCTGTTTTTGCATGTTTGATTTCTCGTTGAATCAATGCATAAATTTTTGCTCTCAAATTAAAAGGTGCGACTAACAACTGATTGAATTTTGGAACGGAATAATTCTTATCAAAAAATGCAAAAAGTTGCCGAGCTTCGGTTGTAATGATTTGTTTGCTGGTAAGCAACATAGCATCCGTGTAAATGCGAGCTGTTTTCTCGTGAAAATTTCCCGTTCCAATACCGGCATAATACACTTTATTGCCTTTTTCACGTCGTGTGATTAAACACAATTTAGAATGCACTTTTAATCCGGAAATTCCAGGAATTACTTTGGCGCCGGCATCGCGCAAAACCGAAGCCCAATATAAATTTGCTTCTTCATCAAAGCGCGCCCGAATTTCTATTAACACCGTTACATCTTTTCCATTGTGCAAAGCAGTTATCAACGATTTGATGACATGCGAATTGCGCGCCACTCTGTACAGCGTAATTCGAATATGTGAAACATTTGGGTCAATGGCGGCTTCGCGCAATAAATCCAAGAAATAATCGAAAGCGTGATATGGATAATACAACAAAATGTCTTTTGTTTTCATCTTGTTCAAGATAGAACGTGTACCTTCTAATTCAGGATGCGGAATATGTTGTTGAATTGGATTTAATAAATGTGATTTTCCAAGCGTAGGAAACCGGATAAAATCTTTAAAATTGTGATAACGCGTGCCGGCAAAAGTTTGTGTAGTATCATCTAACTTCATTTTCTGAATTAGATATTGTTGGAAATCTTTCGGCATTTTAGAGTCATATACAAAACGCAATGCTTCGGCAGTTTTACGTTTCTTCAAACTCTTTTCAATCGATTCCATAAATGTAAGCGAGACGTCGTTATCCACGTCTAATTCGGCATCGCGCGTAAATTTTATAGTATAAGCTTCGATTTTGTTGATGTCGTAAATTTGAAAAATAGATTTTAGATTATATCGAATGACATCATCCAAAAATAAAATATATTGCTGATCATTTTTTGGTGGCAACACCACAAATCTGGAAAGAGAATTAGTTGGCACTTCAATTAATGCATAATGTTTTTCTGTTGATTTTTTTTGTGTAAATCGAACTGCTAAATAAATCGAAGCATCTTGTAAAACCGGAAACGTTTTTATCTTATCTAACACGATAGGAAAAATTTCCAAGCGCACTTTTTCTTGAAAATATTTTTTTACATAAGCACCTTGTTTTTTATCTAATTGTGTTTCGTTGATGATAAAAATATTTTCTTGTTCTAATGCTTTAAGAATATTTTCATAAGCTTTTGAGTAACGTTTTTGTAGCGACTTTAATTTTAATTGTATAGCATCTAAAATTTTTTCAGGAGAAAAACCCAATTCCTCTTTTGCTTGTTTTTTAAAATCAACCATACGACGAAGAGTTGCGATGCGAACACGGAAAAACTCATCTAAATTATTAGAATAAATTCCCAAAAATTTCAATCGCTCGAGAATTGGAACGGTATCACTTTCTGCTTCTTGCAACACACGCTCATTGAAAGAAAGCCAACTCAGTTCACGATTAATAATTGGAATAGTGGGTTGCATAATGATAATTTGAATAATTAAATACTATGTAAAGTTACATTTTAAAATGGCTGAATAAGTAAGTAAATTAGGCGTTCACAGAAAATTCACAATACTTATTTTTTATACCACAATTTCAAATTTTTATATACTTTTGGAAAAATAACAATTATGAAAAATCTGATAATTTTATTGGCATTCTCTTTTTCTATTTCAAGTTGCACAAAAGAAACCATGAATACTGCTCCAACTATGCCAAGTAATTTTTATATAAGTATTGGTGGAACTTCCGCAACCTATAGTTGGAAGGCATCAACTGATGCAGATGGAGATGCCATTGTTTATGATATTTCTGTGTTGGATGATGCACATAGTACACCATTGGTGGTTGCTACAAATGTTTCTACAAATTCGTTTATTTCATCAACCACACCGGCTAATATTCCGAGAACTATGATTGTAACAGCAAAAGATGGTAAAGGAGGAACGACAACAGGTGTTGAGCAACCAGGCATTAGTTTATAAGTTCTTTTAGAGTAACAAAAAACTCGCATTTTTCTTTTATAGCTTTATCTGTACCATTTTGAACTCGGATTTTTATATAATTCAATCATTAAGTTCAACTACTTTTCCAATAATAATAATTGCTGGCGAAGTGATGTTTTCTTGAGATGCTAATGTTATAATATTCGATAAATTTCCTTTTACTATTTTTTCGTTTTGAAGTGTGCCGTTTTGAATAATGGCAATCGGAAAATTTTTGGGTTTGTGTTGGTTAAAGATGTCAACGATTTCTTGCAGTTTACCAATGCCCATTAAAATAATCACGGTAGCATTAGATTGAGCTGCCAACTCAACATCTTCAGAAAGTTTACCGCAAGAAGTGGTGCCGGTTGTAATCCAAGCACTTTCGGTAATGCCGCGTTTGGTTAATGGAATTTTTTGTAGTGTTGCTAATGCTGTTGCGCTGGAAATTCCCGGAATAATTTCGGTTGTAATGCCATGTTTTTCGGCATATTCAATTTCTTCTTGTCCACGACCAAATACAAAAGGATCGCCACCTTTTAAGCGCACAACAATGCCATATTTTTCTGTATTTTCGATAATTTTTTGGTTAATTTCATCTTGTTTCATATAATGAGTTCCAGAACGTTTTCCGCAAAATATATGAATAGCATTCGGTGCGTGCTGTAATAACTCTTCGCTGACCAATGCATCATACATCACTACATCGGCTTGTTGCAATGCTTTAATGCCTTTTAGAGATATTAATTCGGCATCGCCTGGACCGGCACCAACGAGAATAAGTTTTTTGAGCATTGGAATTTAATTTAACAACTCATATAATTCATTTGTAGAAATAGTTAGCGAACGATTTTTCTTTTTCAATCCATTTACTAACTTTTTATCTC
>JAGQYE010000031.1 GCA_020436225.1 Bacteroidota bacterium
GCAACCGGTTTCGGATAAATCTCTACGGCAGCTACTTTTGTTACGCTATCTCGACAATCGCCATTTGTTGCGGTCAAGGTTACATTATAAATTCCGGCATTCGGATATACATACGACAAACCGCCAATAGTAGATGTTTCACCATTTCCTAAATACCACAAATAGTTGGTTGCATTAGTTGATGTATTTAAGAATACAGTTGGAATCTCCTGGCAACTTTTTGGATTCACTACACTAAAATCTGCTTCCGGTTTTTCTGACACATGAATTTGTTTGGTTATAGAATCCACACATGGGCGACTGTTGGCAACAATTAATTTGACATCATACACACCAATTGAGCTATAAACATGTTTAGGATTTACTTGCGTGGACATAGTGCCATCGCCAAAGTGCCAAACGTAGCTATTGCCATTTGCCGTAGTATTGACGAATTGTGTGTTTAACCCAACACAAGGAGATAGCACATTAAAATCCGGATCGGGTTTATCAAAAACATTAACATTTAAAAAGAAAGAATCTCTACCGCAAGAACCTATTGCCAATAATTTTACGCGATAAATGCCGGCACTATCATACAAATGTGTTACTTGGTCAGCGTAGGCAGATGTGCCATCACCAAAATCCCAAATAATTTCTGCTCCTGGCGATGAAATGTTGAAGAAATCAACTGTAAGTGGTTCGCAACCTTGGTTAATACTGGTAAAGAATTTAGCGTAAACGTCATTCGCTTTTACCAAAATATTTTTTTGAATGCTATCTACACCACAAGCATTGGACACTCTTAATCGTATAGTGAAGATAGAATCTCTTCTTGTTGTATTGGTATAGGTTGGTGGATTTGGCGATGCCAAAGTAGATGTTTGTCCATTGCCAAAATCCCAAACAAAAGAAGTTGGCGAACCATAAGAAGTATTAGCCAAAATAGGCGTAAATGGAGAACAACCAATAGACTGAATACCAAAATCTGCTTTTGGTTTTGCTTTTACTTTTACTGTATCTGTATAAAAAGATGGTCCGCAAAAATAATCGGCACGCAAGGTAACATAATACAAGGTGTCGTTTAATAATGGTGGTGGAAACGAATAAAATTGAGCATCGGGTTGACTGCTTTGAATAGTTCCGATTCCGAAATCCCAAATATAATTTGTTGCTGTGTCGTGTCCGGCAGGAAAAGTGAAAGTAATGTTGTTTCCGGTACAAGAAGAATCAGGTTGTACAATAAAAGTCAGCGGTGGGTTTTTTCTTACTGTAATCGGAATTAAAATCGTGTCTTTACATCTATCCGCTGTTTCAGCAATTAAGGTAACTGTATAATTTCCGGCACTTAAGTAAGTATGTGTTGGATTAACAATAATTTCTTGTGGCGTTCCATCACCAAAATTCCAAGTAGCTTTTGTCATATTACTAGCGATGTGACTAAAATCAAAGGATTGATTTTCGCATAATTCAGGTGCTGGAATAGCAACATGCACACTGTCGAAAATAGTTACTTTTTTATAGGCGGTATCCGTACATGCACCGTTTTGATCAGAATAAATATATCCAATTTGATAATTTCCGGGAACAATACCTGTTGGATCTAAAATTCCGGAAATGGAATTCACAACTCCGGTTCCTATCCAACTTCCATTTGGGAAATTAGGATTGCCTACTAATTGCAATGTTCCCGAGCCTTTACATATTGTTTGGTCGGGACCGGCTGTCAGCCCAACAATTTCAGAAACTTTAATAATAATAGTATCTGTAGTAGGGCAATTGCTGGTTGGATTTAATACATAAGCGATGGGATAACTTCCTATTGTTACAGTTGACGGAGAAAAAATGCCTTGTATAGAATCGGTTATACCATCTCCACGCCAAACACCGCCGGGTGGAATTGCCGTTAATTGCATAGGTGGATCAAACACACAAGCACCAATATCAGCACCGGCATTTGGTCGAATATTATTCATAACTTCAATGGTATTATTCAAAGAAGAGTCGCCACATTGAGCAGAAATGGCTAATTGAATCGTATAATTTCCGGGTACATCATATCGAATATTTCCGGGATTTTCTGAATTGGAAGAAGCAGGAATTGCACCGTTGAATGTCCAAGTAAAAGAAGCATTGTTATCTCCTCCATTAGAATATTGAAAATAATCTTTCGGATTAAATGAGTAAGGAACATAACAAGCTGTAGGAATAGGTAAAATATCTATAGAAGGTTTCCCTTTTACTATCAAAACGCTATCCCATGTATCTTGGTTACAGTTTCCATTTATTTTTAAGCTAATGGTATAAGAACCGGAACGAGAAAATCGAACTGTAGGCTCCTTAGAATTTGCATTGCCGGAAACAAATGAAGTACCTAAAGATGGTGTTATTGTCCACTCGTATCTTTTTATATCGTTGGTATCTGTAGATTGATTAGCAAATGGAATATCAATATATCCAGAAGCAGGAATACACGAAGGTGCCGAAAAAGAAGCTTGTGCATTTACTCGTTCTACTACATGAACGATGTAAGAAGTATCTTTGGAATTACATGCACCTGTAACACTCAATTTAATTTGATATGTTCCTTTTTGAGTAAATTTTACGGTAAGATTGTTAAAAGTATTTGTTCCTAGTGGTGTAGTGGTAGTAAAACCTGTATTAGGAGTTATCGTCCAAATCTTTGGCGGTTCATTACATTGGTCATCTCTACTAAATGGGTCAGTATTTTTATATAAAACAGTTTCATTCACACAAACCGTATCCGGTCCACCAATAACCGGACGAATGCTGTCTAATACCATAATACATTGACTCACATCGGTAACATCGCATTCATTAACCGCAAATAATCGTATAGAGAATTTATCGTCGGAGTTACAATCTTTAGAAATAGTTCCACAACTTCCTTTCGTAAAAGTATATTTTAATAAAGCCGGTAGGTTTGTATTGTCGTAAATCGTATCTAATTCTCCGTTTACAAACACTTTGTATAAGGTACTTGCAGAATTAACAGCTGTTGTTTGTGCAAGGTTTATCGGCAATTCGTAATTTGACGGAATACAAACGGTAGGTGAAGAAGCAGAGATAGAAATAGTTGGGGCTTTTCCGACCAAAACATTATATGTTTTAGATGCAACATTACATGGAGCCGCAGTATTTCCGGTTACAGTAAAAGTTAGTTTATAACTTCCCGGTGCATACGTATGTTGTAAAACAGAATTAAAAGTAGAGGAATTAAAGTCTGAGCTTCCGTCTCCCCAACTAATGTGATAATTTGTGTTTATACTTGTTGTTGTTGAGACGTTACTAACATTTACAGTCTTGCTGGTATTTGCATTACAAAACACAAAATTGCTGGTTTCGCTTAATTCAGGATCGGGAGAAGGATTTACAGTAATCAATTTTCCGCCATCACATGGAACTGTTGGTATCTGTACTAAGTTGGAATAACTTTCTGCTAATAATATTCTATATTGTTTTGACGTTGCACCACCTCTAAATGTAATTTTAATGATATTGTCTTTTGTAGCATCATAAGGCAATAAGACACTATAATCTACAGGAGAAGACGCAACTGAACCAAAAGGATAAACACCTTTATAAACTATAATATTATGATAGGTAGCATAAGGTTGTGAAAGTTGAATTGTTACAACTTCTCCGGCACAAACACTGGTTTTGTCAACCGTGAAACTACAAATTGCTTTAATTTCATTTACAAATAGAAATAAAAATAAAACAAAAATTATGGCGCCTTTTTTTCTCATAATGTCTATTAAAATTAAAACAATTTTACGGCATTCTTACTTGGGAATTCGTAACAGTTGATACGTTTTCCTTTTTTCTTCTTATCCATTTTTATGGCTACATTATTAAAATTCATTCGCATGGAAACTTCATGTTGTCCTCTGCTTTTAGAGGTTACTCCTGTGAAATCTAATTGATAGCTATATCCAACATTAAGCGTCATAAAATTATCTACCCCTAAATCCCAATCTATACCACCAACAAAAATTAAACCTTGCGAACTTTGATTGCTGTATTTATTAAATTGATACATCACTCCGGCGTATAAAGGTTTAAACGTCGCAAACATTCCGGCATTATAGACACGTAGCTTTTCTTGAAAATCAAATTTGAAAACCGGAGAAACATAAAAATCTATATTGCGTTTATTTTTTCCTCTAGAAATAGGGAAAATAGCACCATAACTTACCGTAAAGCGCATTGGTACTTTGGTAGATATATTTTGGAAAGATTCATCCGGGCGCGTAAGATGATGCACGGCAAATCCTAATGAATTATGAACCGGTCTGTCATGTATATCATATCGGAAACGCAGCAAAACGCCTGCATCTAAATCAAACATATTTATTTTACGCAAAACTACGTTTGTGCTGGAACCACCCGGAACAACGCCTACTTCCGGGTCGAGTTCATCTGTAAATATTAATCGACTTCTATCTAATGATTTATTGACAAAAGCTGCATTTAAGCCAATATGTAAATTCACGTTTTTAGAAATCCGTGCAATATATGCGTAGGAAGCTGAGAAGTAATTGGTTTGTAGTGTTTTTGCCTCCACAGAACGATAAGCCATAATGCCGATTCCGGAAGAAATACGTGCCGATTGTACATCCATTGATATGCCATAAGTATTGAAACCGCCGGGCACGTAATTCCATTGATTTTTATAAATCATGGCAACATTTAAGCCTCTTTCTGAGCCGGTTGCTGCCGGATTCAAATATGTACGAAATTGATAAAATTGCGCAAAACTCGGGTCTTGTCCATACACAAAAACCAAACATTGAAACATAAGCAAAGTGCTTAGACAAATTTTTTTTATTAAACCTCCCATTTCTGCGATTATCGGCTCCTCTACGGTTTTCGTGCTATATGGCTTAATTACAAAAGTACGACTTTTCATTTATTTTTCTGAATGAATAGCTATAAGTTTGAAAATTTGTAGCTTTGTGCAAATCAATAGTTATGTTTTTAGCTTTTTTTCAAACAGAAGATGGCGTTTCGTTCTTTAGTAATATTCTAAATTTAGTACATCTCCATTTTTTGTTTGCTGTCTTATTTCTACTTTCTTATAGCATAAAATCTTTTTTGTTTTTGGTAGGAAATTCAGCTGCATTTCTATCTTTCAAGAAAAAAACTATTGTGATAGAAACCCTTTTTTCTGTCGGTTTCTTAGTTTTTGGTTTTTGGATGCTCATTTTTCATATTAAATCCGGTGCTTATGCCGGAATGCATTGGTTAGATCCAAAGATTATGTTGGCTATTTTAGGTATTCCGTTGGGAATTGTTGGATTTAAGAAAGGAAGTAAAAAATTGGTTGCCTTATCGTTGGCATTCTTTTATGTGGCTTTAATTATTGGGTTGATGCATTACAGATAATTTACCATCTTTCATCCATCAGTTGCCATTATCGCATTGCTAAAAATTTATAGTTGATTTTCCATATCTTCACTTTATGTTAGATAAAGCGCGTAGCATGTTTAAGATAGATATGCAGAAATTGCGTTCTGCAGATTCTTCTCATTTATTTTGGGTGGATTTAACGATGTTATTCGTTGTATTAATCAACCTTTTATATTTATTTTTCGGGTTTCTTTTTCAATTCAATTTTTTCTCTTCATTTATACATTATTTGTCTCCAAGTTTTCACGATTGGTACAATCAAATTATCTTTCCCAATGTATTTTTTTATGATTTAATCTTTGTTGCTATTTATGTCGTAGAATTATTATTTCGATGGATACGATGTATATACAGAAAAAAATACGATAAGTGGTGGTTTTATCCGTTTGTACATTGGTACGATGTCATTATGTGTATTCCTATCATCAACGGATACAATTTCTTTGGAATTGTGCGTTTGTTTGGTTTAGTATATCGTTTACAACGCTTAGGCGTTTTTGATTTAACTAAAACTTTTGTCTTCAAAAAATCTGCTTTTATATCCGAAGTAGTGGTTGAAGAAATTGCTGATCTTGTAATTGCGAAGATGATTACAATGGGTCAAGAAGAAATACAACAAGGCTCACCATTGGTCAATAAAATCTTCAATAATGTTATAAAACCAAAAGAAGATGAAATTGTGAACTACTTAACCGACCGAATTGGCGATGCTATGAATATTTCTTATGCTCAATATCGCGATGATTTACAACAATATGTTTTTAAAATCTTGAAAGAAGCCATTCACGAAAATCAGGAATTAAAAACCTTGAATTATCTTCCCGGAATTGGAAATTTTATCAAAGAAACTTTAGATAGAGCAGTTGCCGACATCACGTTTAACACTATTGATAAATTGATGCAAGATATTATCGACCCTAACAATACTCGCGGAATAAAAGAAGTAACTCATGGTGTTTTTGAAGCCTTCTTAGATGATAATCATCCAAAGAACAAGGAATTAAATGAGTTGATTATCGGTATTTTATACGATTCGTTAGAAGAAGTGAAGCAAACTGTATTATTGAAAGAGTGGAAACTAAAACAAGCAAAAGCAGAAAAAGAGAAATTAGAGCTAAAAATTAAAACTTCTAAAGATATTTAACCTTCTAAATGAGATTTTGGCACGAGAATTGTATCTAATTTATCAACTAAGTTATTTAGTTGAAAAGTTAAAAAACATTTTCATTTGGTTGGTTTAAAATAGTCCCGGTGCTTATGCCCGGGATTTCTTTTTATTTAATATTTATTCTCGTTCATTTTGGGTGAACTTATTCATCTTCTGCACTTTTTACATCTCCATTTTCGTATAAAATATCCCAAACCGGCTGTATTTTATAGATGCTTGAATTGTAATGATTACTTAAAATAATTACAGTGGTGTTGTCGCTTATTTTTCTGTAAAACACCGAATTGTAACTATGCCACCAACCGTTATGATAAATTAAACGAGTGCCATCTGGTTGGTCGGCTATCCGCCAACCTAAGCCATAGTTCTTATTGCCAATTTTTTCAAAACTTTGTGGCGTGTAAGCCAAACCCAAAAATGCCGGTTTTATAAAATTTCCGGAATTCAATGCTTGGTCCCATTTATATAAATCGCGAACGGTAGAATAGATTCCTTTATCACCCATAACTCCATCTGCAGGAACAATTTCGTCTTCCACCCAACTTGAGCCTGTATAGCCTTTTGTTGCAGAGGTTCTAACGTTCTTCGGGTCGAAATACCATGTGTCATTCATTCCAAGTGGAACAAAAATATTTTGGTGAATGAAATCACAGAAAGGCATGCCGGAAACCTTTTCCACTATCAAGGCTAATAACACAAAATTGGTATTGGTATATAAGAAATGTGTATTTGGTGGATAAATGGCTTTGGGTTTGTATTTATACAACATATTCAACACATCTTCATTATTCATAAAACCATCTTTCCGTTTCCAGTATTGTTCGGAAAATGTCAAATATTTTGGCAAGCCTGAACGATGATTGAGCAACATTCTGATAGTAATTCCTTTGTATGGAAAATTTGGGAAATAGGTTTCAATAGAATCTTCTAATGATAATAATTTTTGTTGCGCCAACAATAAAATTGCGCCGGACGTAAATGTTTTTGAAGTGGAGGCAATTTGAAATGTTGATGTTGATGTAATTGGCTCTTTGGTTTTATAGTTTTTATAACCATAATAGCGTTCAAAAATAGGCGTTCCTTTAAATGAGATTAATACGGCAGCGCTGAAACCGCTATTTTTTGCTCGTTCATCAAAATAATCACTTAACTCTGCAATTTTTCTTGTTACAGAAGTATCTTTTAAATTGAGTTTATGTTGGGTTTGATATAGCGCAGGATTTACAGTAGGCTGTATAAATTTTGGTTTATGTTTGTCATTTTGGTTTTGACAAAACGTAAAACAACTAAAAAAACCGGCAATACATAACGTTAACAAGAATTTTTTCATCTTCTTTTTAGCTCTTTCTTTTAACATAACAAATATCAGTCCGCATAAAAATAAAAGAATTAAAAAAGAATACTTTATATTAGATGTTACCTTTGCGTTTCTAGGATAATTTTAAGTAATTTTTAAAAAAATAGTTATGGAATTCAATATCATCAAGAGTTTAAGCAATGAATTTACACATGAAAGTGCAGGCACACGCAAGATATTAGAACGTATTCCAATGGATAATTTATCTTGGAAACCGCACGAAAAATCGATGAGCATTGGAAATTTAGCCACACATCTTGTGGAATTAGAAGAATGGATTCCGGTGGTGATTGAACAAAATGGATTGGATTTTGCAACAGCACCTTATCAACCCAAAAAAATTGAAAGTATAGAATCTTTATTGAAAGAACATGATGATGCTGTCTCACTTGCTTTGCAAACTATTGGTAATGCCGATGTAGATGCATTAAAAAAGGAAACTTGGACGATGCGCAACGGAGAAACAATTTATTTTTCTCTACCGAAAATTGCCACTTTGCGCAGTTTTGCTTTCAATCATTTATATCATCATCGAGCGCAATTAACGGTTTATTTCCGACTTTTAGGTATTCCGGTGCCGGGATTATATGGACCAAGTGCCGATGAAAGTTAAAACAATTACATATTCCTTCTATACTGACCACCAACCTCGAATAATGCGTGTGTAATTTGACCGAGTGAACAATATTTCACGGTTTCCATCAGCACTTCAAATAAATTTTTATTGTGCAAAGCAGCTTCTTGTAATTGCTGTAGCATTTGTTGAGCTTTAGTTTGATTACGTTCATGCAATGCTGACAAATTTTCTATTTGTATATCTTTTTCTTCCTTGGTACTTCGTATTACTTCTTGCGGTAAAATAGTGGGCGAGCCTTTAGAAGATAAAAATGTATTTACGCCTATTAATGGCAATTCGCCATTGTGTTTTTTAGTTTCGTAATACAAACTTTCTTCTTGTATCTTACTACGTTGATACATCGTTTCCATCGCACCAAGCACGCCACCGCGTTCTGTAATTCTATCAAACTCGACATATACTGCTTCTTCTACTAAATCGGTCAATTCTTCAATAATAAAAGAACCTTGAATCGGGTTTTCATTTTTTGCCAATCCTAATTCTTTGTTGATAATTAATTGAATTGCCATCGCGCGCCGTACACTTTCTTCTGTCGGAGTGGTAATAGCTTCGTCGTACGCATTGGTGTGTAGGGAATTACAATTATCATAAATAGCATATAATGCTTGAAGTGTTGTACGAATATCATTAAAGTCAATTTCTTGTGCGTGCAAACTTCTTCCTGATGTTTGTATATGATATTTTAATTTCTGACTTCTATCATTTGCATTATACAGCAACTTCATTGCTTTTGCCCAAATTCTTCGGGCAACTCTACCTATTACTGCATATTCCGGATCGATGCCATTGCTAAAGAAAAAGGAAAGATTGGGTGCAAAGTCATCTACTTGCATTCCACGCGCTAAATAATATTCAACAAACGTAAATCCATTAGAAAGCGTAAATGCCAACTGCGAAATTGGATTAGCGCCGGCTTCTGCAATATGATATCCACTAATAGAAACCGAATAGAAATTGCGCACTTGATGTTGCACAAAATATTCTTGTACATCACCCATTAATTTTAATGAAAACTCTGTAGAAAAAATGCAGGTATTTTGTGCTTGATCTTCTTTTAAAATGTCGGCTTGTACCGTGCCGCGTACTTGTGCTAATGCATGTGCTTTTATTTTTTCATACACATCTTTTTCTAAAACTTGGTCGCCGGTTACACCTAATAAAAGCAAACCTAAACCATCATTACCTTCAGGTAAATCGCCATTATACGTTGGTCGTTTTGCCTTTTTTGCTTGATAGATATTGTCAATTTTTTTATTGACTGTATCTACTAAATTATTTTGTGTGATGTATTTTTCACATTCTTGATCAATTGCGGCATTCATAAAGAAAGCACAAATCGTTGCTGCCGGTCCATTAATCGTCATAGACACAGAAGTATTTGGTGAACATAAATCAAAACCGGAATATAATTTCTTGGCATCATCTAAAGTACAAATCGAAACACCTGAATTTCCAATTTTGCCATATATATCTGGACGAACAGCTGGGTCTTCGCCGTATAATGTTACACTATCAAACGCTGTAGATAAACGCTTTGCCGGCAAGCCTAAAGAAACATAATGGAAACGTTTGTTGGTGCGCTCCGGTCCGCCTTCACCGGCAAACATTCTGGTTGGGTCTTCGCCTTCTCTTTTAAAAGGAAAAACGCCTGCAGTAAAAGGAAATTCACCCGGAACATTTTCTTGTAAACTCCATTTTAAAATATCGCCGTATGCTTGATATTTTGGCAAACACACTTTTGAAATTTGTAAGTGCGATAAAGATTCTGTGTGCGTTTTGATTTTTAATTCTTTATCTCTTACTTTATAAATATAAAATTCATTTTCATAGTTGGCTTTTTTATCTTTCCAATTTGCTAATATTTGTTGGCAATCCGGATGTAGTTTTAGATGTAAATCTTTATCAATAGTAGAAAGTCCATCGTCCATTGTATCTTTTACCATCGACCATTGACCATCAACCATCGACTTTAATTTTTCAACAGCATATAGTTGATTGGCAATTTCACCTTGTTCATTTACCCAAGCATCATAATTTCTATTATTGGTGGTTATCTCAGATAAATAACGAACCCTATTGGGTGGAATAATGTATATTTTTTCTGAATCGCCAAGACGAAGTTTTAAGGTAGATGTCCAATCTAATTTTGATTGCTCAATTATTTTTTGAATGACGGCTTTGTATAATTCATTTGTTCCCGGGTCATTAAATTGCGAAGCAATGCTACCATAAACAGGCATTTCGTCCGGCTTTTGATTCCATAAATTTCTATTGCGTTGATATTGTTTTTTTACATCACGCAATGCATCTTGTGCGCCGCGCTTGTCGAATTTATTGATGGCAACAATATCAGCGAAATCCAACATATCGATTTTTTCTAACTGCGATGCAGCACCAAATTCAGGTGTCATCACATATAAAAACGTGTTGGCAATATCAACGATTTCTGTGCCGCTTTGCCCAATGCCCGAAGTCTCTATTATAATTAAATCATATTGTGCAGCTTTTAGAATGGCAATGGCATCAGTAATATTTTTGGATATAGATGCATTGGTTTGGCGTGTTGCCATTGAACGCATATACACACGCCTGCTGTTAATGGCATTCATCCGAATTCTATCACCAAGTAAAGCGCCGCCGGTTTTTCTGCGTGATGGATCAACAGAAATAATCGCTATTGTTTTGTCCGGAAAATCTAACAAAAATCTTCGTACCAACTCGTCGGTTAAACTTGATTTTCCTGCGCCACCTGTTCCGGTAATTCCCAATATTGGAATTTCTGAATGGAGATTTGAGATTTGAGATTCTATTTTTTCAAATTCTGACGGAAAATTTTCAGCTGCAGAAATTAATTGTGCAATATGGTGCGTATTTTTTTCTTTTAATTTTTGCTCATCTAATACAACATTTTTTCCGGTTGGGAAATCGCAGATTTGCAATAAATCATTAATCATACCTTGCAAACCCATAGCGCGACCATCGTCCGGCGAATAAATTTTATCGATGCCGTAATTATGCAATTCTTCTATCTCTGAAGGCAAGATAGTGCCACCGCCACCGCCAACAATTTTTATATGTCCGCAATTTTTTTCATGTAATAAATCGTACATATATTTCAAAAACTCTACATGTCCACCTTGATAAGAAGTAAAAGCAATGCCGTTGACATCTTCTTCTATGGCACACTTCACAATTTCTTGCACTGAACGATTGTGTCCGAGATGAATAACTTCCGCACCGCTTGCTTGAATAATACGGCGCATAATATTGATAGCCGCATCGTGACCGTCGAACAAAGAGGCAGCAGTAACAATGCGTATTTTATTTTTTGGTTGATATGGCGCAATAGTTTGCATAAGCTTAAATTCATACAAATTTACAAAATGTTGAGTAGAGTTTCTTAGGTTAGGTAATTAATGAAATAATCTAACATCAATCTCCTTTATTTTTATACTATTTAATTTCTTATTTTTGTAGAAGTTTTAAATAAAAAACTTACGACACATCATTCATAATTTACAACAAAAAAAATGCAAATAGCCGAACTAAATAAAACAGCCACACAAATTCGTAGAGATATTGTACGTATGGTGCATCAATGTAAATCAGGTCATCCGGGCGGGTCGTTGGGTTGCGCCGATTTATTTACGGCACTCTATTTTGAAATTATGAAAATTGATACTGATTTTAAAATGGATGGCAAAAACGAAGATTTATTTTTCTTGTCTAATGGACATATTTCGCCTGTTTTTTATAGCACTTTAGCGCGTCGTGGTTTTTTTGATGTAAAAGAATTAGGCACATTTCGTCATATCAATTCTCGTTTGCAAGGACATCCAACTACACACGAAAAATTGCCCGGAATTCGAATAGCAAGTGGCTCTTTAGGTCAAGGTATTTCTGTGGCGATTGGTGCGGCATTAACCAAAAAATTAAACGGCGATGATAAAACGGTTTTTTGTTTAACCGGTGATGGCGAGTTACAAGAAGGACAAATTTGGGAAGCACTTATTTTTGCGGCAGCTAAAAAGGTAGATAATTTAATTGTAACTGTAGATTGGAACGATGCACAAATTGACGGCTCAACACAACAAGTATGCGACTTAGGCGATTTAAAAGCAAAATTTTTAGCGTTTGGTTTTGAAGTTTTAGAAATGAGAGGCAATGTAATGGAAGATGTTGTTTTTACATTGACAGAAGCTCAACTGAAAACGAAAAAAGGCAAACCTGTTGCTATCTTAATGAGAACACAAATGGGCTTTGGCGTTGATTACATGATGGGCACACACAAATGGCACGGCAGCGCACCAAACGATGAGCAATTAGCAAAAGCATTGGCACAGTTGGAAGAAACGTTGGGTGATTATTAGAATGAAATAATTCAGTATCTGATAAATTTTCATAGTATTCTTATTTCAATAAAATAACATCTTCATTTCAGAGCTATTAGAAAAGATTTTCGACAAACGCTTAATTCTAAATTCCCATTTTTAATTGTCTATAAAATCTGCGATAACAATACTGTTATTTACACTATTTTTCACACCAGCCGAAATCCAAAAAGAAAATTAAAAGGTTTGTAAATAGTATCTCTTTTAAAATAAAAGAAAGGAGAGCAATGAATATGAATCTAAACAATAAATACTAAACCAAATTCTACAGTATTTAAGTAACCATTTTAATCCTAAAAACCAACATATAGCTATAATATAACATTACTTTCGTTTGACAAATCACTATATTTAAACTTCAATTTTTTTTACTTTTTTATTTTTGATAGATTATGAAATTCGCTACTAAAGTTATTCATGCCGGCATTGAGCCTGATGCTTCTTCCGGTGCTATTATGACGCCCATTTTTCAAACTTCAACCTATGTGCAAGAATCGCCAGGCGTACATAAAGGATTTGAATATGCACGCACACAAAATCCAACGCGTGATGTTTTACAAAAACAATTAGCCGCTTTAGAAAATGGAAATTTCGGTGTTTGCTTTTCCAGCGGATTAGCCGCTGCCGATGCTATTGCCAAATTATTTAATCAAGGCGACCATATCATTTCTTGCAACGATTTATACGGCGGCACTTATCGCATTTTCACTAAAGTTTTCGGAAAATTTGGTTTAGATTTTTCGTTCGTGGATATGACAAACATCTCAAACATCGAAAACGCCATCACACCTAAAACAAAATTAATTTGGATAGAAACACCAACGAATCCAATGTTGAATATCGTTGATATTGCTTCCGTTTGTGTGTTGGCAAAACAACATAATATTTTAGTTTGTGTAGATAATACTTTTGCATCGCCCTATTTGCAAACGCCTTTAGATTTGGGCGCAGACATTGTGGTACATTCTGCTACTAAATATCTCGGCGGTCATAGCGATGTTATTCACGGAGCGGTTATCGTCAAAGATAAAGCGATTGCCGACCAACTTTATTTTATACAGAATGCTTGTGGTGCCGTTCCTGGTCCGCAAGATTGTTTTTTGATTTTACGCGGCATAAAAACTTTGCACATTCGCGTGCAACGCGCTTGTGAAAATGCAGAAAAAATTGCCGATTTTTTAAAAGCACATCCAAAAGTAGCAAAAGTAAATTATCCGGGTTTTGAAGAACATCATGGACATCAAATTGCCAAACAACAAATGAAACTTTTTGGAGCTATGATTTCTTTTTCTTTAAAAGAAGATAACGTGAGTGCTGCCAACAAAGTGCTTTCCGCTACCAAATTATTTTCTTTGGCTGAATCATTAGGTGGCGTAGAATCTTTAATCGGACATCCGGCAACCATGACGCACGCCAGTATTCCATTAGAAGAACGTCAAAAAACCGGCGTTGTAGATTCCTTAATTCGTTTAAGTATCGGCATTGAAGATGCGGACGATTTGATAGATGATTTACGCAATGCATTAGGTTAAGCAAAATTTTATGCTTGGATTTTTTTATTTAAATTGACCACTAAATAAAAAAACACTTATGTCGATTACTCTTATTTTATTAGCCATTGCGCCGGCATTAGCTATTTGTGGATATATTATTCATAAAGATAGGTTCGACAAAGAGCCAAAATGGTTGTTGTTTTTGGCTTTCTTTTTTGGTGTTTTGAGCATATTTCCCGCAGCTATTGGTAGTGCTATCGGAAGTAATTTTTTTCAAGTATCTAACAATATCATCAACACGGCTTTGTTTACCTTTTTGGTGGTAGCACTAAGCGAAGAATTTGCCAAGTTTTTCTTCTTGAGATTTATTTTATTTAAGCGAAAAGAATTTAATGAACCTTTAGATGGCATTGTGTATGCGGTGATGATAGGAATGGGTTTTGCTTCTTTCGAAAATCTATTATATGTGGCAGAAGGTGGCTGGGACGTTGCGCTGATGCGTATGATTACTGCCGTTCCGGCACATGCTATATTTGCGGTAATAATGGGTTATTATGTTGGATTGGCAAAATTTGATTTAACACACAAAAATGAATTGCTCAACAAAGGTTTGCTATATCCAATTTTGTTGCATGGTGCTTATGATTTCTTCTTGATGCAAAGAAACTTTCCTTTACTTTCTTTATTAGCATTAGTTGGTTTATGGCAATCCGGAAAATACGTTCGTTATATTTTAAAACAATCGGTAGAAAATTCGACGACCAACAACGATCAATTGTTATGATTTCTGAACAAACTATTGATTTACTTCATTTCTATCACGATAAATACAATCGACCGAATTTTATTGAAAACGACCCGATACAAATTCCACATTTATTTTCTCAAAAACAAGACATAGAAATTGCCGGTTTGTTTGCGGCTACTTTGGCTTGGGGCAATAGAACTTCTATAATAAACAGTTGTAAAAAGTTGATCGCATTGATGGATAATCAACCGTATCAATTTATTTTACATCATCAAGCAAAAGACTTGAAACCATTTTCTTCTTTTGTTCATCGAACGTTTAATACAACAGATGTGTTGTATTTTATTGCTTTCTTGAAATCTTATTATTCTAAAAATACTTCGTTAGAAAATTTATTCCTCAATAAAAATATAGAACAAGGTTTAATGCATTTTCACAACACATTTTTTTCTTTGGAAGATGCGCCTCATCGAACCAAAAAACATATTTCTACACCTCAAAAGAAATCAACTTGTAAGCGATTAAATATGTATTTGCGCTGGATGGTACGCAAAGATAAACATGGTGTAGATTTTGGAATTTGGAAAAAAATAAAGCCGGCTGATTTAATGATGCCGATAGATGTACATGTAGAAAATTATGCGCGAAAATTAATTTTGATAGAAAGAAAACAACGAGATTGGTTGACAGTTTGCGAATTAACACGTAACTTAAAGAGTATTGATACCAAAGATCCTGTACGTTTCGATTTTGCTTTGTTTGGAATGGGAATTGAAAAAGTAATTCTATAATTCATCATTTTTTTTGTAATTTGTTTATGATTATTTTATGGTAGATGAAATATTAATTCAGGAAAACACTTTGCAGCTCATCGAAGAAAAAAAGATGAGCTTTAATTCCTTTGAAGCATTTAGAAAATTCATCATACAAAAAATAAATGCTTGGATTAATGATGACTTTGAACATCTTTTGAATTTATTATACAGAATTGATGTTCACGAAGAAAAAATTCGTCAGCTATTAAAAACACATCCGGAAGAAAATGCCGCAGAAATTATTGCCGATTTAATTATTGAGCGACAACGACAAAAAATTATTACAAAAAAAATGTTTAAATTCAATTTCCCATCAAACATTAGCGAAGACGAAAAATGGTAAACTATGAATAAAATCCAAGCACAACATTCTTGTAAAATAATGCCCAAAGGCCTAGCTGCCACTATATTTATTGCTGTAGGAATTGGAATGGTATTTACATATATCGCTATTGCTTTAGAGTTGCCAACTATTCTTAGTGCTGTACTTTTTGCTGGACTACTTTTTTTAATAATCAGTCAATTTGTAAGCGAAGCTACATTTGAACTAAACGAAAAGACATTAACTAGAAGAAAAGAGAAAAACAATTTTATTCTTGGCGCACCTTCGGTACAACAATACACATGGAATGATATTAAATCTTATAAGAACGGTACAGAAATGGGCAAACGTGGCGAATTTCAATTTTTGAATATCTATTTTAAAGATGGAAATACTTGGGAAATTCAAGATGTATTTGGCGAACGCAAAGATAGTTATGATAAATTTTTAGCTTGTTTTTTATCCGTCGTAAATGAAATTAATATAGGAAGAAATGTTGTCGTTGCTTCGAGTCCTACGCAAGAAACAATAACATCAAAATTTGATACAGCACCAATAATTGAACGTAAGAAAACGTTTTATGAAACTATTTATGCAAAAATTTTTACTTTATTAGTGCTTGCTTTTATTATTGTAGTTTTATTGAAATTTAGTTCCAACTTATCCGGCGCTTCTATATTTCGTTTAGGCTTTATCATCATTCCTGGATTTTTCTATTTATTCTATCGTTCATTTATAAAAAACAGAAAATAAAAATTAAAACGGATTATCAAATAAATCTTGTTGTCCTTTATAAAAATCACTATCCACTTCGCCCACTAATTCTGTATCAAAAATGGCAGGTCGCTCGCTAATTTCATGATAAGCAATGACATCATTTGCATAATAATGTGCTACCATACTTTTGCGTGTGCGTTGCTTGTTTATTTGCGGTTCTCCGCCATGAATTAAGTTAGCATGCCAAATCAACACATCGCCTTTTTGTGGTAAGAAAATTTCTTTTTGCAAATTTTGTGCTTGGATAATTTGCTCCAATTTGGTTTCATATTTTTCGTTGGCTTCTCCATCTACCATAAAAAAATTAGACGTGTTGTTGTAATCCGAATTATAAAAATACTGAAGTTGATGTGAGCCTTTGTAATACGAAATTGGTCCTTGTTCGGGTACAATATCTTCTAAAGCAAACCAAGCGGCAAGCATATTGCCTTGCGGAAACGTGGACATGTGAATGGAATCGCTGTGCGCTTTTTGCTCACTTCCTTGAAAAAAATTAATGGTTTGAAATGGAAAAACATCTCTATCTAAAATGAACGAAAATAAATTCAACAAGCGTTTATCTTTAATTACTTTTCTTACCGTATAAGATTGTTTGTAGCTATTGAATATTTTTTTGTTGGTATAGTTGAAATCAATCTCTCCTTTTAAAAATAAAGATTTCATTTCTTCATTAATAGCATCAACCGTTTCTTCATCTAAAAAGTTTTTCCAAATAATATAGCCGTTGATATGCCAAGTTAAAAGTTGATTTCCTATTTCTTCCGGAAAGGCAACAAACTTAGGATGATTGATAATATCATGTTCGTTTGGAAATTCATCTAACCAAGGTTTTGCTTGTTTTTTATCTTTAAAATCTTGATGAGAAATGCTCGAATAAATGGATTTTTTTATTCCATAAGAAGTATAGATAGTTTGATTGTGTTGTAATCCTTTTCGATGAAAATAATTGTATAGGAAATGAACGAAGCGCAAGTTGCGCAAGAAGCCCGTATATTTTTGAAAATAATTTTTCATCACGGATTAAAGATAAATGTTTAAATTTAAGAATGATGTCGGCGAAAAAACAAAAAACGGAAAAGAAAATCAAACATTCTTCAGCGAAGAAAGTAAAGAAGACTGCAAAAGAAAAAACACTTCAAGAAAATATAGAGCTTGATTTTTCAGAAACTTTAATGCCTGAATTGGAAGAATTAGTCAAGAAAAATCCCAATCGATTAATTGGTTGCGGCGGATAAAAAAATCCCGCATGATGCGGGATAATCTGTTGCTCTCCCTGCTGGACTTGAACCAGCGACCCTCTGATTAATCCCGTACATACGGGACTCTATCCAACTGAGCAAATTTTCCTTCTAAAATAAAATTTGGATTAATAAGCTTTTCTATTAATTTCCTGCTTTTTTGTTGCTTGATAAATTTTTCCATTCGAACTGCCTCGCTTTCATTTTCCGATACCTGAAAAACTGCTACCAATTCCCAGCCTTTGTATTTGCCTGTAAATTTATCGCCTGTATTTATATTATGCTGCTTTACTCTTTCCCATGGATTCTTGGAATATCCAACATAATACTTATCTGCAACCTTAGTATATAAAATGTAAATGTAATACATAAAAAAATCCCGCACGATGCGGGATAATTTGTTGCTCTCCCTGCTGGACTTGAACCAGCGACCCTCTGATTAACAGTCAGATGCTCTAACCAACTGAGCTAAGGAAGAATTTTTAGCATTTTTTTTGCTGTCGCTTTCAGCATCCACCTCGTCCCTCTGATTAATCCCGTAGGTACGGGACTCTAACCAACTGAGCTAAGGAAGAATTTTTAGCATTTTTTTGCTGTCGCTTTCAGCATCCACCTCGCCCCTCTGATTAATCCCGTAGGTACGGGACTCTAATCAACTGAGCTAAGGAAGAATTTTTAGCATTTTTTTGCTGTCGCTTTCAGCATCCTCCTCGTCCCTCTGATTAATCCCGTAGGTACGGGACTCTAACCAACTGAGCTAAGGAAGAATTTTTAGCATTTTTTTTGCTGTCGCTTTCAGCATCCACCTCGCCCCTCTGATTAATCCCGTAGGTACGGGACTCTAACCAACTGAGCTAAGGAAGAATTTTTTCAAAACATACTTCAATGCTATTGAATATATATTTTGGACTGCAAAAGTAGGCTATTAAATTAAAATATGCAATATTTGCAAAAAAAATTTAAAGATGAGTTTACTAACTGTTGGAACTGTTGCATTTGATGCTATTGAAACGCCTTTTGGAAAAACTGATAAAATAACCGGAGGTTCAGGAAATTATATATGTCAATCTGCCGGACATTTTACCAATGAAATGCAATTGGTGAGTGTTATTGGCGATGATTTTGACCAAGATGAATTAGCTTATTTAAAATCAATTGGAACAGATATCGAAGGGGTGCAAGTGAAAGAAGGTGAAAAATCTTTCTTTTGGAGTGGAAAATATCACATGGATTTGAACCGTAGAGATACCTTAGTTACTGAACTCAATGTGTTAGCAGCTTTTGATCCGATTTTGCCTGAAAAATATAAAAATGCCGAGTTTCTGATATTGGGAAATATGGATCCAACTTTACAAGCAAAGGTTATTAGTCAGATGACGACAAGACCGAAATTAATAGCGATGGATACCATGAATTTTTGGATGGAGATCGCATTAGAACCTCTAAAAATGGTCTTAAAAATGGTGGATTTATTAATCGTGAATGATGAAGAAGCACGCCAATTAACCAATGAACATTCATTAGTAAAAGCGGCAAACAAAATACGCGAAATGGGTCCAAAATTTTTAATCATCAAAAAAGGTGAACATGGTGCGTTATTGTTTCATGACAACAGAGTTTTCTTTGCGCCGGCTTTGCCTTTAGAAGATGTATTTGACCCAACCGGTGCCGGCGACACTTTTGCAGGCGGATTTATGGGTTATTTAGCCAAAACTAAAGATTTATCTTTCGAGAATATGAAACGCGCAGTTATTTATGGCTCTGCGATGGCAAGTTTTTGTGTAGAGAAATTTGGTCCGCAACGTTTAAAAGAAATTTCTAAAGAAGAAATTGAAGAACGCGTTCAAGTATTTATCGACTTAGTAGATTTTGATATTATCTTACAATAAAAACAAGCATTTATTATTGTGTTAGATTGATAAATTAATTTTTATCAATCTCAATAATGCTTGCTACTGCATTTTTATTTTCACTTTCTGCCGAGAAAACAATTCTTCCATTATTTGAACCAAATTGAACATTGGTTAAAGCAATTCCGTTTAGTGCTGTGCTGACTTTTGTTTTATAATCGCCTTGTGCATTATTTATTGCCTTATTAATTTGATTATAATCGATAGATTCTTTTGTAACCACAATCGCCATATAATCTTTATTGCCAATATTGTCTGCTTGTAAGGATTGATTTTTAGGAAACAAACGATATCCGGTTATACCACAAAATGCCGTATGTTTCGGTGTGTAAGGAAACAACACATAACTGCTTCCATCTGTTTCTTGTCCGAAAATATAGATATAACATTCAATTGAATTTTGAACTTCTATCTTAAAAGTTGTTCCTTTGGCAATAGGCGAAATAGTAGAAAATACATTTCCTGCATTTTTTAATTGAATATATTGCTTGGTTTGGTTGTTGACCAATCCAATAGCACATTCCAATTTTCTTGCAGCCATTTCTCCGCGTTTTGGCAATGGTTGCAAGGCATAAGCTTCTTTATTGAAATGCATAAAATCTTTGTAGCGCACCCAAGCAACACCGTTTTCGCCCCATTTTGGTCCCCAACTATTCATAATTTGAAACGCACCGCCTTCCAATCTATCATCATAACCAATAATACACATACAATGTCCGCCAAATCCTTCCATATCATAATCATATTGGTTAGGATGCCATACTTTTTGTCCCATCATATCTTGCATAAACGAACCGCCAACCATCATGCCGCAAATTACAGGAGCACCTTTTGCTAAATATTGTTTAATAGCAAAAAAGTCGGTTGTATAATCGTCGCCATCTACAGATAATCTTTCATAACCACGAATCTTAAACTGCTGAGCAGTTTGTAATATTTGTTGATTTGGTTCGCGTGAGCAACTTTGGTCAGTATATTCAAAATATTTTTTAGGAATATCGCCACTTTCTGCCATTACTTTGCACGCATTGATGATATAAGCACCTTGACAATCAGAATTGCCAATTTGATTATATACAAACGAAGGGCTCATCGCAATTTCTTCCGGATTTTGTCCGGTAGACACAGCCTCTAAAATAGTACGTGCTGCATACGAACTTCCCCAACCTACACAAGAACCTTGCTCACCTTGGTCCAATCGTGGTGGTGCAAATTTTAATAAACTCACATATTCAGGCAATGGATTTTTTTCGTATTCTGAAAGCGCTGCAGCAACTTGTGCTTGGTCGTACACTTCTTGTTTCATTTCAGCACCTGTAGCTAAACTCGTTGCTGCGTTGCTGTTGGAAATAGAAGGCAAACCGCCTCCACTAAATTTAAAAAATACAAATGCGCCGATTAATAAAAGTGGAATTCCTATTATTGGTTTTTTGAAAACTAATTTTATTAAGATAGGCAAGAAAGCGGTTAAACAACCTCCTCCAGGTAATCTTCCTCCACCACCGCTTGAGCCACCGCCACCATCGTTTGAAGGAATATAATCTTCTTGCTGGTTGGCATCATCGACCATTCTAATTGGCATAACTAAAGTTTTAGAATGGAAATTTAGGAATAAAAAATGAGAAAAATAAAACGCCGCAAAGGCGACGTTTAAATTTTATAATATAGAAGCTTAACCGATTAAACCTTCTTTTACTAAATACTCGCCAATTTGAACGGCATTTGTGGCTGCGCCTTTGCGTAAATTATCGGCAACTACCCAAAGATTTAAAGTTTTCGGTTGGGTTTCATCACGGCGAATTCTACCTACAAAAACTTCATCTTTTCCATGCGCATCCATTGGCATTGGATATTTATGATTTTCAGGATCATCTACGACAATAACACCTTCTGTATTTTTTAAAATATCAAAAACTTCGTTTAACTCGAATTCATTTTCAAATTCGATGTTTACACTTTCGCTATGGCCACCAACAACCGGAATACGAATGGTTGTTGCAGTTACTTTGATGTTTTCATCACGCATAATTTTGTTGGTTTCTTTCACCATTTTCATTTCTTCTTTGGTGTAACCATTTTCCAAGAAAACATCAATTTGCGGAATAACATTCAAATCGATTTTATATTTGTATGCCATCTCTTCAGATGTTCCGTTTGCGCGTTCATTCATTAATTGGTCAACCGCTTTTTTGCCTGTTCCGGTAACGCTTTGATAGGTAGAAACTACCACGCGTTTAATCTTATATTTTTTGTGTAACGGATTAAGCACTACCACCATTTGAATAGTTGAGCAGTTAGGATTAGCAATAATTTTATCTTCTTTAGTTAATACATCAGCATTAATTTCCGGAACTACTAATTTTTTAGTCGGGTCCATACGCCAAGCAGATGAATTATCAACCACAGTAATGCCAGCTTCTGCAAATTTTGGTGCCCATTCTAACGAGGTAGAACCGCCCGCAGAAAACAAGGCTAAATCCGGTTTTAACTCAATGGCTTTTTCTGGTGTTACAACAGTATATTCATTTCCATTATACGTTATTTTTTTCCCGGCAGAACGTTCAGAAGCGACAGGAATAATTTCTGTTACCGGAAATTTTCTTTCTGATAAAACTTTCAACATTTCTCCACCTACTAAGCCGGTAGAACCAACAACAGCTACTTTCATAATTGATTAATTTATTGAAACACAAATCTAAAGAATAAACTGCATTTATGTTTTTAATTTAATATTACCAAAGTAATGATGGATAGCCCATATTCTTTCAAGAGTTTGTTGTAGAATCAAACATTTTTTTGTTGTATTGTTGTATTGTTGGAATGTTTTTTGTTGTTGAATTATTCGATTGATATTTTTAACCCGAATATTCTAATTTTTTAATATCTTTTTATATTCCTAATCTAACTTGATATTTATTACATTTACTGCAACCAACAAACTATGCAAAACGCTACATTCCTTAAAAAATTTACAATTAGTATTCTTAGTATATCCATGTTGGTGTCGTGTACTTGTAATCGCGAACGTGCAAAAGAGATAGAACACAAAATTGAACCGGCAAAAGATGAAGCAGAATTCCAACAAAAATTAACCACTGTTTTAAGTGAATATATTCCTTCTTTAAACGGAAAAAGAAATGACAGTTTGCAATACAGCAATTGGCAATATGTTATTCAATCATTTTATTCAACAAATCAATTTCATTCTATTTGGATGACGGCAAGTGGACTTTCTCCTAAAGGAAAAGAAATGTTACACAATGTAAGCAACGCTGAATATTTAGCGTTGAATAAAGAACTATATCAATATCAGTATCTACAGACCTTAAACGACTCAATAAATAAAATACAACCCAGTATAGATTTCTCTTTAGTAAAACAATTGGAAGTAGGTTTAACGCGTTCCTTTTTTCAGATGGC
>JAGQYE010000032.1 GCA_020436225.1 Bacteroidota bacterium
ATTTTGATTATTGCTTTGCAAATTAAAAACAGACAACAATTGTGTAAATGCGCTGTAGGCATCATCAACAATAATAAAATTGATATTGTTTTTAGGTTTTACTTTTTGTAGAGTTGCTTCGCTAATAACAACAGCACCGGATTTTGTCGTTTCTAAAAAAGGTAAATATTTCTCGTTGGCTAAAAAAGTAATATGTTGTGCTTGTGCCTCTTCAATTTTTGCCGGAAACGCAATGCGATGTTGTGCATTTCCTTGCACTTTTCCGTTGAGTAGTTTTGCAATTTCGCCAATAGAATACATTGTTTAAATCTACAAAAAATTATGGACGTTGTAATACTATCATCGTGATACGGGAAATATTCAGCAAATGCTCGTTTTCGTCTTTGATTTTGATTTCCCAAACCTGCGTTTTGCTGCCAATATGAATCGGTTTGGCAGTTCCATAAACATAGCCACTTCTAATCGACTTCAAATGATTGGAATTAATATCCAAGCCAAGTGCATATTCTTTAGAAACATCCAAGCATAAATTAGCAGCAACGCTTCCCAGCGATTCGGCTAAAACAACGTGCGCACCGCCATGTAACAAGCCCATCGGCTGATGTGTTCGTTTATCTACCGGCATTTTTGCTGAAATAAAATCCTCACCAATTGCTGTATATTCAATTCCTAAGGTTTCTAAAATTGTATTTTTATCTTTTTCTTGTAAAATGTTTAAGTCTATTTCTTTAAATTTCCAAATTGACATTTTTTCTTTTTTACCAAAATAGTAAAATAAAAATGGTTATTTAAAACTTTTTTTAACTGACACCCTGTTAGAGTCCTTAACTCTAACAGGGTGTCAAGACGTGTTTTGTCCTAAAATAAGAAAATATAAGTTTAAATATGGAAAACTTTTTGGTTAATAGCTTACGACTTATACAACATACACTTACCTTTGCGTATGCATTCTAAAATTCTCATTTTCGATTTCGGTTCTCAATATACGCAACTCATTGCTCGTCGTTTAAGAGAAATAAATATTTACTGCGAAATTCATCCTTATAATAAGTTAGCAGTTTTAGAAAAGAGAGATTTCAATGGCATTATTTTGTCCGGTTCGCCATTTTCAGTTTTACAAGATGATGCTTTACAATTTCCGGTCAAAAACGTGCTTGAGCAATATAAAACACCACTTCTCGGCATTTGTTATGGTGCGCAATATTTAGCACATATTTTTGGTGGAAGAGTAGAAAAATCATCAAAACGAGAATATGGACGAGCGCATTTGGATTTTATTGAGAAAGAAAATTTATTATTTAAAGGAATTGAGAAATCATCTCAAGTTTGGATGAGTCATGGCGACTCAGTTTTAGAATTGCCGACAAATTTCGAACTTTTAGCCAATACCGATTCTATACCTGTCGCCGGATTTAAGATAAAAGAACAAGAAATTTACGGCATTCAATTCCATCCAGAAGTTACTCACTCGCAAGATGGCATGCAGCTATTAAAGAATTTTGCTTTGGATATTTGTGGCTGTAAAACGGATTGGACACCTCTCTCATTTATTGATGAAACTGTTGAAGACATCAAAAAACAAGTTGGCAATGATAAAGTAGTGCTTGGATTAAGTGGTGGAGTTGATTCAAGTGTTGCTGCACTATTATTACATAAATCTATTGGTAATCAATTAGTTTGTATCTTTGTAAATAACGGATTATTGAGATACAATGAATATGAATCTGTTTTAGAATCTTACAAGCATTTAGGCTTAAATATCAAAGGAGTTGATGCTTCTGAGCAGTTTTAC
>JAGQYE010000033.1 GCA_020436225.1 Bacteroidota bacterium
ATTGAATTGAATATTTAAACTTAATAAAAAAAAATAAAAAGTCAGAGAAGAAGATATAAACACATAAGCATTACACAATAAATATTGTTCTAGCTCAAATCTATCTAATTTTACTCAAAAGCAATAAAAATCTTAACATATCATTTAAGCATTTCATTGAGTAAATCGCATTAATGGTTGTACTTTTGCACCAAATTTCTAAGCGTGAAAAAAATAAAATCTGCCTTAATTTCAGTTTATTATAAAGATGGATTAGATGTCTTAATTCATACCTTAGCCAAAAATAATGTTACGTTTTACTCTACCGGTGGCACACAAGCTTTTATAGAAAAGTTGGGTTTCAAAGTAATTCCTGTAGAAGAGTTAACATCTTATCCAAGCATTTTGGGAGGTCGTGTAAAAACCTTACATCCTAAAGTTTTCGGTGGTATTTTATCTCGAAGAGATAATGCAGATGACATCGCACAACTAAAACAATACGAAATTCCCGAAATAGATTTGGTGGTAGTGGATTTATATCCGTTCGAAGAAACCGTAAAAAATCAAAACACTTTATTTGAAGGCGAATTGACATCGGAAATTATAGAAAAAATTGACATCGGTGGCATTTCTTTAATTCGCGCTGCCGCAAAAAATTTTAGTGATACTGTTATCGTTTCTCAAAAATCGCAATATCAAACTTTAGCTGATTTTCTAGAGCAAAATAATGGTTCAACTTCATTAGAGTTTCGTCAAAATTTTGCCAAAGAAGCATTTGCCGTCAGCTCACATTATGATACACTGATTTATTCTTATTTTGCTACTCAGCAACCTTATGAAAATTTCAAGACAAGCTATATGCAAGCCGATGTGTTGCGCTATGGCGAAAACCCACATCAACAAGGATTTTTTTATGGCAATTTAAATGAAGTTTTTGATGTCTTAAACGGCAAACAATTATCTTATAATAATTTAGTTGATGTAGATGCTGCTGTTCACTTAATGGCAGAATTTTCAGACACGTCCTTTGCTATCTTAAAACATACCAATGCTTGTGGCGTTGCCAGCAGACCAACACTTTTAAATGCTTGGAAAGCTGCCTATGCAGCCGATACTATTTCTGCTTTTGGTGGCGTTTTAATTACCAATGCAACTTTAGACTTGGCTACAGCAGAAGAAATTGACAAATTATTTTTTGAAGTTTTGATAGCTCCAAATTTTGATGAAGAGGCACTTCAACTTTTAAAAAGAAAGAAAAATAGAATTTTGCTAAAACAGAAATTATTCAACTTTCCAAACAAGCAATTCAAATCGCTATTAAATGGTGTTATTGCGCAAGATTTTGATAAAAAAACAGAAACAGAAGCCGACTTAAAAACTGTTACCAAGTTGGCTCCAACACAAAAACAAATCGATGATTTATTGTTTGCCAATAAGATTGTAAAACACTTAAAATCAAATACCATTGTATTGGTAAAAAATCAACAATTATTGGCAATGGGTTGCGGACAAACTTCTCGTGTAGATGCCTTGCAACAAGCTATTTTAAAAGCCGGTGTTTTTAATTTCGATTTAAAAGATGCTGTAATGGCAAGCGACGCATTTTTCCCATTTCCGGATTGTGTAGAAATTGCAGACAAAGCAGGCATTTCGGCAGTTATTCATCCTGGTGGCAGCATTAAAGATCAAGAATCTATTGATTATTGCGATACGCATAACATGGCAATGGTGCTTAGCGGAACTCGACATTTTAAACACTAAATAAAAGATAATTTTAATTTCAACTTTTAATGAAATTAAAATTAATTTCTACCTATAAATCAGTATAATTTTTGTCGAAAAATGCCTTTTCGTTATTAAAAATTAAATTTTATTATCCTTTATGCTTTATCATTTATAAATCTTACTTTTGTTGAATATATTCATCAATAGTTAAAGTGTAGAAAAATGGGATTATTTAGCTTTCTGAACAAGGAAATTGCAATAGATTTAGGCACAGCCAACACACTCATTATTTATAAAGACCAAGTGGTTGTTGACGAGCCATCTATCGTTGCTATTGACAAGAAAACTAATCAAGTGATTGCTGTTGGTCAAAAAGCATTATTAATGCATGAAAAAACACATGCAAATATCGAAACTATCCGACCGTTAAAAGATGGTGTAATTGCCGATTTTACCGCCGCTGAAGCAATGATTCGTGGCTTGATTGATATGATTAACGAAGGAAGCAGCTGGTTTAAACCTTCTCTTACCATGGTTATTTGTATTCCTTCCGGTGTTACGGAAGTAGAAAAGCGTGCCGTAATAGAAAGTGCGGAACACGCCAATGCCAGAGAACGTTATTTGATTCATGAACCAATGGCTGGTGCTATCGGAATTGGATTAGATGTGGAATTACCCGAAGGTAATATGATTATAGATATTGGTGGCGGAACCACAGATATTGCGGTGATTGCACTTTCCGGAATTGTAACCGACCAATCCATCCGCGTTGCCGGTGATGATTTTACGATGGATATTGTAGAATATATCAGACGCCAACACAATATTTTAATTGGAGAAAGAACTGGCGAACAAGTAAAAATTCATGTTGGTTCTGCTTTACAAGATTTAGAAAATCCACCGGAAGATTTTGCCGTTCACGGAAGAGACTTATTAACCGGAATTCCAAAACAAGTAACTGTAGCTTACACAGAAATCGCCGGTTGCTTGGACAAATCAATTTCCAAAATTGAAGAAGCAATCATGAAAGCATTAGAATCGACACCACCTGAATTGGCTTCCGACATTTATCGAAAAGGAATTTACTTAACCGGTGGCGGTGCACTATTACGTGGTTTAGATAAACGTATCGCCATGAAAACTAAACTTCCGGTAACTGTTGCTGATGATCCACTTCGTGCTGTTGTTCGCGGAACGGCTATGGCACTTAAAAACAGACATCGTTATACGTTCTTGATGAGTTAGAATTATGCGCGGCATATATTACTTATTAACTCGTTTTTATGTATTGATTACTTTTGTATTCTTAGAAATTGTTGCACTTACACTTATCTATAAAACCAATTCCTATCAAGAAGTAAAATTCTTGAACACCTCGAATGCTTTTGCCGGAAATATTTTAGAAAAATTCAACAGTATTAATTCATTTTTCCATTTAGGTAGTAACAATGAAGCTTTACAGGAAGAAAATGTCCGTCTAAAAAATTTAATCCAATATCAAGATTCATATCCAACGGATTCTATTTTGCCGACTTCTACCCTACAATATCGATTCAAATATATTGCAGCGAAAGTAGTCAACAATTCTATCAATAAAAGTATTAACTATATCACAATAGATAAAGGCAAAAAGGATGGCATAGTAAAAGGATTAGGTATTGTGAGCAGCAATGGCGTTGTTGGAATTATTACGAATGTTTCAGAAAATTTTTCATTAGCCATGTCTGTTATCAGCGTCAAAACACAAATAAGTGTGCGACATCAAAAAACAGATGCTTTAGGCAACTTACATTGGAATGGCGAAAACCCATTTTTATTACAAGTTGGTGGATTAAGTAAAACCTTACCTATAAAAAAGAATGATACTATTGTTACGGCAGGATTTTCTTCTCTATTTCCACCTAATATTCCTGTTGCCATTGTAAAAACTTTAGAACCTGACGAAAGTAGCAGTTTTTACAGAATGGATGTGCAGTTAACCAATAATATTAATAGTTTGAGGTATATATATGTTGTAAAAAATGAACGTAAAAATGAAATAGACTCACTTGAAATGAATAGGATTAATGAATAATAAGTTTATCATATCTAATAGCATTCGATTTTTCGTTTTAATAGCATTACAAATTTTGCTTTTCAACGAATTGCCATTTGGCAGAATGTATATTATGATTTATCCATTAATCATCTTATTATTGCCCGTTTTTACGCCAAGAATTGTTGTGTTATTGATTGCATTTTTTACCGGATTAATATTAGATTGGTTCAGCAATGGCGGCGGTTTACATACAGCATCACTTACTGCAGTTGGCTATTTTAGATGGCATATATTAGACACTTTTCAACCTCGATCCGGCTGGGACAAATTAGATGTACCAAACGTTAACCAACAAGGCATTATTTGGTACTTTTATTACACATTGATTTTATTTTCTATACATCACTTTTTATACTTTTTTTTAGAAGTATTTTCGTTTGCTAATTTTTTCTCTACTATATTTAAAACAATAATCAGCTTAGTTGGCTCTTTATCTGTCGTCTGGATGATTAGTTTGTTTTCTATGCGGAAGAAGAAAAATTAATGCATTAAAATGTTACGAGGAAATGAAAGTGGAATTTTAAGAAAGGCAATTATCGTTGCAGCATGTATGCTTATCTTAAAACTATTTTTTATCCAAGTTTTATCTCCGAATTACAAACTCAAAGCAAGGAATAATGTCATCAAAAAAGTAACCATTTATCCTTCTCGTGGATTAATCTACGACAGAAAAGGAAAAGTAATGGTGTATAACGATGCCGTTTATGACATCTTAATTCAATGGAACCTCATCAAAGATTTAGATACACTCAAATTGTGTTCGCTATTGAATACAGACATGAATTATATCCGAAAAAGATTAGATGAAATAAAACGAACAACACCTAATAAGCCCACTCCTATTTTCAAATTGATAGATCAACAAACATTTGCTCGATTTCAAGAACATCTTTTTGAATTTCCGGCAATGTCATTTCAGATTAGAACTGTACGAAAATTCGCCTATAAAAGTGGAGCTGCCGTTTTCGGTTATTTAAGTGAGGTAACGCAAAATACTATAGATAAATCGAATGGTTTTTATGAACCCGGCGATTATGTAGGAACAACCGGCATAGAAAGATTTTACGATAGTTTGTTACGTGGAACAAAAGGCTACAGTTTCCAAGTTGTGGATGTAAAAAATACATACAAAGGCAAATATAAAGATGGAAGTGAAGATATTGCACCAATTGCCGGCTGGGATATGGTTTCAGGATTAGATGCTGAATTACAAGCTTATGGTGAAAAGTTGATGGAAGGAAAAATTGGAGCTATTGTTGCTATTGAGCCATCTACCGGAGAAATCCTCGCATTTGTAAGTAGTCCAAGTTATGACCCAAACCTATTAACCGGCAGATATCGTCGCCAAAATTTTAATATTTTATATAGAAATGCCAACCATCCATTGTTAAATCGTCCGATACAAGCAATGTATCCGCCGGGCTCTACGTTTAAAGCTGCGGCAGCTTTAGCTATGTTACAAGAAAATATCCATGAATATAATTGGCAGTGGTTTTGTCCGGGTGGCTATCGTGTGGGAAACCATGTTGTAAAATGCCATGGCGTGCATGCTATTCCGGATGTACAAAGTGCTTTACAACATTCATGTAATTCATACTTCTGTAAAGTGTATAACGATTTTATTATGGATTCTATTTTTGCTTCGCCTGCAATAGGTTATCAAAAATGGTGGGATTTAATGAGTGAGTTTGGTTACGGGAAAAAATTAGGAATTGATATTAATGGCGAAAAAAGAGCCAACCTTCCTACAGTAGCATATTATAACAAAGCATTTGGCGAAGGAAAATGGAAAGCATCTACAATAATTTCTAACTCAATTGGTCAAGGCGAAGTTTTGACAACGCCATTACAGATTGCCAATGCTATGGCTATCATAGCTAATAAAGGATTTTATATTTCTCCAAAAGTTTGTCAATATTTAGTAAAAGGTAAGGATTATAGAAAACCCAAAACAGAAAAACATTTTACTACGATTGATACATTATATTATAGATATGTGATTGACGGTTTAGAAAAAGTAGTACAAAGCGGAACGGCTCGTGTAGCTCAAATTCCGGGCATAAATTTCTGTGGAAAAACAGGCACAGCACAAAATCCGCATGGCAAAGATCATTCTATTTTTGCCGGATTTGGCCCAAAAGAAAATCCAAAAATTGCTATTGCGGTGGTTGTTGAAAATGCAGGATTTGGTGCATCTTATGCAGCACCAATTGCATCTTTGATGGTGGAAAAATATCTAAACGATACAATTTCAAAGAAACGCCTGTATTTGCAAGAACGAATGTTTAAAGTCAAATTGATTCCTAATGAATTAGAATTAGAATATCAAAAGACACCACAACAACTATACCTCGATTCTTTAGCAAAAGTAAAAGCAAAAAAAGATTCGATTAAACGAGTTAAATATGTACAAGATTCTACAAAAAAATCTCAAGAAAAAGCATTGGAAGAAAAGAAGAAAAAAGATTCTACTCAACTAAAAACAACACAACGATAGATGGACAATAAAAGAGGATATGATCCAATAGATGGCACTGTATTGTTTTGTTACTTATTTTTAGTAATCTTAGGCATTATGTCTGTATTTGCTACCGAATATAACGGAAGCTTTTCCTCATCATTCTTTAGCCTCAGCCATAATTATATGCGTCAATTTATTTTTGCTATCATTTCCGGTTTGATGTTTATTACCATCTTGGGATTCGACAGAAGAATTCTTCAATTTATTTCATATCCAATGTATGCGTTGGTTATGCTCTTACTCTTATCTGTATTTGTATTTGGAGAACGAACAAAAGGCGACCAAAACTGGATCAACTTAGGTTTATTCAAATTGCAACCATCTGAATTTGCCAAATTTGCCACAGCCATGGCGTTAGCCAAATACTTCGACACTCCAAGTATGCGCTTTGTAACGCGCAAAGAACATTTAACGGCTTATGCTATAATTGGATTACCATTGTTAATGGTGGCTGCTCAAGGCGATGCCGGCTCATGTTTAGTATTTGCTGCGTTTGTGTTTGTTTTAAACAGAGAAGGACTTTCTGAATTATTAATTTATTTAGGCTTATTTATTATTACCATTTCTATTTTATCCTTGCTGATTAATCCGTACATCATCATTGCAATTAGTTTAGTTTTATTTGGCGTTTTAATCTATTGGAATTGGCTCAACAAACAATTAGTAAAAATATTAGCTATAGTCATGCTGGGAACTTGTTTCTATACATTTTCTGTAAACTATTTATTCAATAACATCTTACAAAAACATCAACGCGATAGAATTAATGTAATCTTAGGTAAAGAATTAACTAAAGAAGCAAAACGTGGCATTGCGTATAATCTCAATCAATCAAAAATTGCCATTGGTTCCGGAGGAATAATCGGAAAAGGATATTTACATGGCACACAAACTCGTTACAACTATGTTCCCGAAACCAGCACCGATTTTATCTTTTCTGCCATCGGCGAAGAATGGGGTTTTATTGGTTCTGTGGTTTTGGTGATGGTTTATGTAATAATGCTTTTGCGATTGCTTCTATTAGCAGAACGACAGCGGAGTCCTTACGGACGAGTATATATTTATGCTGTTGTAGCCATAATTTTTATGCACGTTTTTATAAATATCGGCATGACGATTGGCTTATTGCCTGTCATAGGAATTCCTTTGCCATTTTTAAGTTATGGTGGTTCATCTCTCCTTTCATTTACTTTTATGATTGCTACTGCATTAAAATTAGACAGCGAACGCAGAATGACAATGCGCTAAATTACTAGAGAAAATTATGTATTTTTATTTATGGAAAATTGGACAGTTTTAAACGAACTATTCGAGCCCAATCTCATAAAAGAATTAGAAAAAACTTCTAAGCAGATAAATGTTCAAGCCGGCAATACAATTTTGGAAATCGGCGAAATCGTGCGTCATATTCCTATTATTCTCGACGGCTCTGTAAAAGTTTCTCGAATTGATGAAGACAACAGAGAATTGTTGTTGTATTACGTAAATCCGAAAGAAAGTTGCGCTATGACTTTTACTTGTTGTATGCAACAAAATCCAAGCGAAATTAGAGCTGTTGCCGAAGATGATGTACAAATGTTGGCGGTTCCTATTGAAGTAATGGATAAATGGTTAAACAAATTTCCAAGTTGGAAAAATTTTGTTATGAAAACCATTCATATCCGTTTTACTGAACTTCTCAAAGCCATCGACCAAATCGCTTTTCAAAAATTAGACGAACGATTAATTACTTATTTAAAAGAGAAATCAAAAGCAACCAACTCGACACTTGTCAATTTATCACATCAACAAATTGCTGACGAATTAGCTACATCGCGCGTCGTAATTTCTCGATTATTGAAAAGTTTAGAAAACGAAAACAAGCTCTTACTCTACAGAAATCAAATAAAAATCTTAAAAGCTTTGTAACTTTTGTAACTGAATGTTGTTTCTATATATAGTAATTTTGTGGTAATAAAATTCAATAGTATGAAACAGAATGTTGGGACAATTGATAGGCTGTTGCGTTTTGCTTTAGCGGCACTCATCGCCATACTATTTTTCTCACATATAATTAGCGGTGTTGTTGCCATTGTATTAATGGTATTTGCGGGCATTTTTATTTTAACCGGTTTAGTAAATTTCTGTCCAATTTATGCAGCACTTGGCATATCTACCAAAGAAAATGAAAATGAAAATGAAAATAATTCTAATTAATAAACAAAATTATGTTCTCTAAAATTAAAGAAATGTTGGGCTTAGGCGCGCCTACAGATTATAAGCAATTACTCAAAAATGGAGCTGTTATTATAGATGTTCGCACGAATGGAGAATTTGCAAGTGGACATATTAAAGGTTCAAAAAATATTCCATTAACACAATTATCAAAAGCAATTTCTACTTTAGATACTACAAAACCCATCATTACTTGTTGTGCTTCCGGCATACGAAGTGCACAAGCAAAAGCTGTATTAAAATCTAATGGATTTGCCGAAGTTTATAATGGTGGCGGCTGGCGCAGTTTACAAGGAAAACTTCAATAAGTTATGTGGAGCAGCATAAAATATCAACTTTTTAATCAATGGAATATTATTCGATTTATTAGATTAATGCTCGGCATCATTATTTTAGTACAAGCAATTTTAATGCGAGATTTTTTAATCGGTGCTATCAGTATTTATTTCTTATATCAAGCTATATTTAATCAATCTTGTTGTGGCACTAATAATTGTTCAACACCAAAATAATTTTCATTTCAAATAAAAACATTCAACAAATGAAAACAAAAATTTTATCCATCTTAAGCATTTTATTGTTTTTTACTTCTGCTTGTAATTCGCAACAAGTAGATGTAAATCCTGAAAAATTTAATCAACTTATTAATGAAGATAAAAATGCTGTTGTGTTAGATGTAAGAACGCCGGAAGAATACAATTCAGGCTACATAAAAGATGCCAAAAGCATCGACTATAGAAGCAGTGATTTCGAAAATGAAGTCAACAAACTTGACAAAAATAAAACCTATTACGTGTATTGTCTTTCGGGCGGAAGAAGTGGTTCTGCAGTTAAGCTAATGCAAAAAAACGGATTTAAAAACGTCGTAAATTTAGACGGCGGCATCTTAGCGTGGAATGCTAAAGCATTGCCTTTAACACAAACAAATTCTACTGCTGTTGCCGATAAAATTTCTATGGAGCAATATCAACAAATGATATCATCAGACACATTAGTGTTGGTTGATTTTTATGCACCTTGGTGTGGACCTTGCTTAAAAATGAAGCCAATGTTGGAAGATGTCGCACAAGAATATGCAGGCAAAGTAAAAGTAATTCGACTAAACATAGACGAAAACAAGCAATTAGCCAAAACACTAAACGTAGTAAAGATTCCTATTCTAAAAATCTTTGAAAAAGGAAAAGAAAAATGGGTACACAACGGTTACATTGAAAAAGCTGAGTTAATCAAACAACTCTAAATATAAATATCACGTTGTTTCTCATCTAAAGATTTATCCGCAGAATAAGATTTAATTGATTCTGCAAAAACTTTTATAAACACAAACAAACAAGTACAAAGAATTATGGATGTTTGGTGTTCTAAGTGTAATTTCTCGGTCAAGCCTTTATGTAAAAATACAATCAACACTACAGAAACATGGACTACTAAAATATGTATATCTAAAAATGAATAGGTAGCGTCGGCATCTTGTGTTTTATATTTCTGCGGCAGATAATAAGAAACATAAAAATTATACAAACCGTTTGCAAAAAAACTTAGTGCCGTAATTTTATAAAAAGTTCCTTTTAAAGTCAATGCTTGAACCATTTGTATCATTTCATCTGTCCTACTTTCTTTTGCACTCATTAATACACCAATAAACGTAATTAAAAAAATCAAGTAAAAACAAAAAATTCCAATACGAGCTAAAATAAATTTTATGCCAATAAAAATTTTTGTTGACGTTGGCATTGGTTTTCCTTGCGCCATCCAAATTTTCAAAGCATCAAAAAAGGTGATAAACAACAACTCTAACCAATACAAATAAATTACAGAGAATAATGTCCATCCATAATGCACGACGCCATAAATAGGCATCAAATTAGAAAAAATGAGTAACGGTAAACTATAATAAAAATACTTTCTCGACATATTGAATTTTTGTTTTAATAATTTTACGATGATTGTATTACACAAGATAATTACTAATTTTAGTTATGCCAAATAGAGACTTACATAAAATGCGCGAAAGCTACGAAGCCGCCAAATTATTAGAAACTGATTGTCATAAAAATCCATTTATTCAATTCGACGCTTGGTTTCAAGAAGCATTAAACGATCAACTTGTTGAACCGAATGCTATGCAAATTGCGACTGTCGGCAAAAATATGCAACCTTCCATTCGAACAGTTTTATTAAAAAGTTTTGATGAAAACGGATTTGTGTTTTTCACAAACTATGAAAGTAAAAAAGGCATTGAAATTGCCGAAAATGAACACGTTGCACTGTTGTTTTGGTATCGCGAACATCAACGACAAATACGCATAGAAGGCATCGCACAAAAAACAGCTGAATCGTTGAACACATCTTATTTTTATGAACGTCCGCATGATAGTCAATTGGCTGCTTATGTTTCTCAACAAAGTCAAGTGGTAAAAGACAGACCAACCTTAGATAATCTATTTATTGAGCAACAACATCTTTTAGAAAATAAGATTATTCCTAAAAAAGAAAATTGGGGCGGTTATGTAATTACGCCAAATTTGTTTGAATTTTGGCAAGGCAGAGCTAATCGTTTTCACGATAGAATTCAATACCAAAAAACAAGCGATAATGCTTGGATAATGGAACGCTTGATGCCTTAAAATGGCCATTTATATTTTCACTTAGAAAGAAAATTTTATTTTATTTTTCTTCAACTGTAACATTTTGAAGTTTCTCGTATCTAAACGACAAACTAAAAAAAATAAAATGAAAAAGATTACCATTTACGCGCTCTTATTTGCATTGCTTATACTAAACTTATATGCAAATGCGCAATCCGACACTAACACTACATCATTTAAAGTAGAACAAACAGGACAAGGCGAAACTGCCATTGTTTTTATTCCGGGCTTTGCTTGTTCCGGCGATGTTTGGGATTCCACAATCATAAAATTTGAAAATAAATTTACGTGCTACACACTTACAATGCCAGGATTTGCAGGCGTTCCTGCGCAAAGTGAACCAACATTTAATGCTTGGAAAAATGAAATTGCCAACTTTATTAAATCAAGAAAATTACAACATACTATTTTAGTCGGACACAGTATGGGCGGCGGTTTAGCTATGTCAATCGCTGCAGATTATCCGGAATTAATTAGTAAAATTGTGATTGTAGATGCATTGCCATGCTTATCAGCTTTAATGAATCCAAATTTTAAATCAGTAGAAAATATCGACTGCTCAACAACTATACAGCAAATGACTTCTACTACCAATGATCAATTTTATAGAATGCAAAAATTAACCATGAAACAATTGGTTGCAGATACAACAAAACAAAAGGTAGCATTAAATTGGAGTATGCAATCCGACAGAAAAACGTTTGCAAAAATGTATTGCGATTTTACCAATACCGACTTACGAGAAAAAATTAAAAATATTTCTTGTCCAACACTTGTTTTATTAGAGCCTTCATTCAAAGATTTAAAACCTGAAATCGAAGCTCAATATAAATTGTTGAAAAATGTACAATTTGCTTATGCTAATAAAGGTTTGCATTTTATCATGTATGATGATTTTAGTTGGTACATCAATCAATTAGAATCCTTCATCAACAAAACTACACTATGAATTTCGAAACTATATATATCGACTATTGGCAAAAGATTTTCCGTTTGTGTATGGGTTTCACAAATGATGCACATGCAGCGCAAGACTTAGCACAAGAAACGTTTATAATCGTTTGGCAACAATTATCCAATTTCAGAAATGAATCGTCTCTCGGAACTTGGATTTACAAAATAGCAACCAACAACTGCTTACGACAAATAGAAAAAGAAAAACGATTTCCAAAAGCCGAAATGCCAATTCATCTTACTGAAGAAGTTACGAGCAATCAAGAACCAAAAATTCAATTATTGTATGCCTTTATTGCTGAGCTTCCGGAAACAGACCGTATCATTATTTCCTTAGAATTGGAGAATATAAAACAAGCAGAAATCGCACAAATTGTTGGATTATCAGAAGCAAACATTCGCGTAAAAATCCATAGAATAAAAGAAAAGTTAACCAAAAAATTTAAAGAACATGGATACTAATCAAATCAACTTCAACGAGCTTTGGTCTAAGCAAGAAAGCACACCGCCTGATATCAAAGAATTAAGCAAAAAAATACATTCTTTCAAACGAAAAAATATATTGCGAATAATTCTTACAAACGTTGTTCTTGCCGGCACCATTGCATTTATCATCTTCGTTTGGATGCACTACCAGCCACAACTACTGACTACCAAAATCGGAATAATATTAACTGTTTTAGCCATGGTTATCTATATCATTGTTACAAACAACACCATTTCGCTATTCAAAAAAACAACTACCGTTGCCAGCAATCAAGAATATCTACAAAATTTATTAGCAATAAAACAAAAGCAACAGTTCATCAATACGACTATCATGAAAATCTATTTCATTTTACTTTCTATCGGAATTGGTTTGTACATGATTGAATATGCTTCGCGAATGTCGTTTTGGGGCGCTATTGTAACTTATGCGATTACTTTTGCATGGATTTTATTTAATTGGATTTACACTAGACCACGAAAAATTAAAAAACAAGAACAAAAGATGAATGAGATAATTTCAAAATTGGAAGAAATTCAATCGCAACTTAAACAAGAATAAAAATTAAGCTAAAATAAAATAATTGTAAATGCATATAGTTATAAATAGTTCAAGATTTATTGGCATTGCTTTTGATATTTATCGAGAAAAAAGATTTAAATAAAAAATGAAAACAACAAAAATTACAATTATTGCAACAGCTTGCATCCTATTTTTTGCAGCTTGCAACAACACTCAAGAAAAGGAAACAAAAGACACAACTACTCAACAAGTGCAAGCAGAAACAGCCAATTGGCGAGGCACTTACACAGGAACTATACCATGTGCATCTTGTCCCGGCATCGATGTGAAAATTACGTTGAACGAAAATGAAACGTATGAGAAAACGACAACTTACCAAGAAAGTGATATGCACACCGAAACAACTTCAGGAAAATTTGAATGGTCTGCTGATAAATCTAAAATCAATTTAGATAATGAAAACTACAAAGTTGGAGAAAACCAATTAACTCTATTAGATGCAGAAGGAAATGAGCCAAAAGGCGAATTAGCACCAAATTATATCCTAACAAAAAAGTAAAAATTCTGCTTAAAATTCAATTGTTTTTAAATTGCTCACTTTGAGCAATTTTTTTTATTTAATGCAAAAAGAAGAAACAGTAAAAAAGAGGAAATATTAAGTAATCCTTACCAAATATTAATTTTATTTAATTTCATAAAACATTTCGGACAATTTTATCGTAAATATGTATAATTGCGTATATTTGTAGTCCAAATCAGAAACAAGAATGTTTTCAAAAGCGTGTGAATATGGTTTAAAAGCGTTGGTGTACATCGCCACTCAATCTGCAGAAAACAAACGCGTAAAAATTGGAGACATCGCAGAAAATACCGGAACTCCTGTTGCTTTCACAGCAAAAATTCTGGGAACTTTAACTAAACACGAATTTGTTGATTCATTAAAAGGACCATATGGCGGTTTTGAGATGACAAAGAAACAACGTGATGAAATAAAACTTAGTCAAGTAGTAAATGCTATTGATGGCGACAGTATCTATAAAGCATGTTCTATGGGAATGTCAGAATGTAGTGACGAAAATCCATGCATCTTACATCATAAATATGTAAAAGTAAGAAACGAAATAAGAAAAATGTTGGAAACTACAACAATTAGTCAACTTGCTGAGAAAGCAAAAAAAGATCAAATTGCAATACATATTTAAAAAATTTAGACCTATTTAAGACAAGACTATCCTAAATATGAAAGAATTGAAAGACATACAAACTATCGAAGACATACAACTTATGGTAAATACATTTTATACTGCTGTAAGAAAAGATGATTTGCTTGGCGATATATTTAACAACGTAATACAAAATAGATGGCCGGAACATCTTGAAAAAATGTATCGTTTTTGGCAAACTGTTTTATTAGAAGAGCATACTTATAATGGCAGTCCTTTTGTACCACATGCTAAACTTCCTGTCGATAAAGAACATTTTGAAAGATGGCTCGATTTATTTTTTAATACAGTAGATACTCTTTTTGAAGGTCCAAAAGCTGACCGTGCAAAATGGCAAGGAGACAGAATGGCTTCCATGTTTTTATATAAAATAAATTATTATAGAGACAACACATCGATTCCATTATTATAAAAAATGCAGTTGTATATAATTAAAGAACAATAAATACACAGTCATGATAAAAGATAATTTTGATAAAGCACAAGGACATTGGATTCTAGCTCGAATGGGCAAGAAAGTATTGCGTCCCGGAGGCAAAGAACTCACACAAAAATTAGTTGACTTTCTTCACATCAACAAAAATGACGAAATTGTAGAATTTGCGCCTGGATTGGGTTTCACTGCTTCATTGACGTTAGCTCAGCATCCAAAATCTTATATTGGAGTAGATGCTGACAAAGATGCTGTTGCATTTCTCAATCAAAAAATAAAAGGCGAAAATATAAATTTTAGATTAGGCAATGCCGCTCATACAGACATCAAAGATAACTCAAAAGATAAAGTTTATGGCGAAGCAATGTTGACCATGCATGCCGACCATCGCAAAGCAGAAATAATCAAAGAAGCACATCGCATATTAAAAAAAGGTGGTTTATATGCTATTCACGAACTTGGTTTAACACCCAATGAACTTAGCGATGCAGAAAAAGCTGAAGTACAACGCGACCTTGCTAATTCTATAAAAGTAAATGCTCGACCGTTAACACTAAATGAATGGAAAACACTGTTAGAAAATGAAGGTTTCAAAGTACAAAAGGTGGCTTCAAATCCAATGCATTTATTGCAAACAAAACGATTAATTCAAGATGAAGGTTGGTTCCGTTCTTTAAAAATCGGGTTTAATATTATCACGCATCCAAAAGCGATGAGACGTATTTTGGATATGAAAAATGTTTTCCAAAAACATCAAGAAAAAATGAATTCTGTTGTTTTAGTTGCACAAAAAATATAAACAATTCACTAAATTTAAAATATAAAATATGAGCATCACCAAAGACACCATTATCGGCGAATTAGTAGCACAAGATTACAGAACCGCATCTATTTTTAAACAAAATAAGATTGACTTCTGTTGTAATGGCAATAGAACAATCGAAGACGCTTGCCTTCAAAAGAAGATTGACAGTATGCAATTGATACAACATCTTGAAGAAGCAACCACCAACTCCGGAAATAGTGGCGTAGATTTTAATTCTTTTCCGTTAGATGTTTTGGCAGATTATATTCAGAAAAAACATCATCGTTATGCAGAAGCAAAAATGCAAGAAATAATTCCCTATCTTAACAAAATAATTAAAGTACATGGCAGTCATCATCCCGAACTTGAACAAGTAGGTGAATTATTTAATGAAACAGCAAGTGAATTAACTGTACACATGAAGAAGGAAGAATTAATGTTATTTCCATTCATCAAGAAATTAGAATATGCGCGAGAAAGTGGCACACCTGTTCAAGCACCATTTGGTTCTGTCGAGAATCCAATTCAGATGATGTTGCACGACCACGATACTGAAGGTGAACGTTTTCGTAAAATTGCAGCCTTGACTGATAATTATAATCCACCTGCAGATGCCTGCACAACTTATAAAGTAACATTTTCTTTACTAAAAGAATTTGAAGAAGATTTACATTTGCATATTCATTTAGAAAACAATATTCTATTTCCAAAATCTATTGAACTCGAAAAAAAATTAAATCAAGCATAAATTATTTTTTAATCACTAAACCTTATTCAAATGAAAAAATTATTTTTAGTTTTCACAATCGCTTCTCTAACATTTGTAGCATGTAACAACAAAACAAGTGACTCAGGAGAAACCACAACAGAAACCACAACAGAAACTGCACCAGCAGAAACACCGGAAAGTAATGTAGCCACTGTTGAACTTAATGCCGGAGATGATATGAAATACGATTTAAGCGAAATCGTAGTAGAAGCCGGACAAACAGTAAAATTGACTTTACACCACACTGGTCAATCTCCAGCTACTACAATGGGACACAACTTTGTATTGTTAAAAGCAGGTGTTGACTTTGACAAATTTGTTTTAGCAACAGCAACAGCAACTGAAGCAACTGACCATATTCCTGCTGACCATGCTGCAGATGTTATTGCGCATACAAAAACAATTGGTGGTGGCGAATCTACAGAAATTGAATTTCCTGCACCTCCAGCCGGAACATATGATTTCTTATGCTCTTTCCCTGGTCACGCAGCATTGATGAAAGGTAAATTTATCGTAGAATAATAGAGATTTATTCGATTATTTTTCGATCCAACGACTACTTACACCGGAATAAATCTCTCGATTTATTCCGGTTTTTTATTTTATAGAAAATAAAAATTTATACATGATGAAAACAATTAAAATCAAAAGGATATACGACACAAAAGCTGAAGACGATGGATATAGAATTTTAATTGACCGACTTTGGCCAAGAGGTGTTAGCAAAAAATTGGCAGAATTAGACGAATGGAATAAAGAAGTTACGCCAACGCCCGAACTAAGAAAATGGTTTGCACATGATCCGGAAAAATTCGAAGAATTTAAAAGTTTATATCAAGAGGAATTACGCGACCATAAAAGTGAATTAAAGCGATTAAAATCTATTGCAGCATCGCAAAACCTTACATTATTATATGCAGCAAAAGATCCGAAAATAAATCACGCCATTATTTTACTTGATGCTATCAAGAAAAGCTAATCAATATAGATTGAACTAAAATTTCAAATGATTAGTGTATCACTTGTATTTTTGAAAAATAATTTCCTTTATCCGAAGTAATATTTACAAAATAAAAACCATCTTCCAAATTTAAATGGAGCGGAATTTCTTTTTGCAATGCCGGTAATTCTTGTTTAAATAATTGTTGACCAGCAACTGAAACAACTTCAATATTTAATTTTTGTGCTTGGATAGATTTGGGAATTTCCAATGTAAAATTGCCATTTGTCGGATTGGGAAAAATAGAAAATGGAATTGATTTATTCTTGCTGATTAAACTTGTCACTGTATTTTGTTGTACAATTCGATATAAGAAATCAGTTGTCTTCTGCAATATCATTCTATGTGTTGCTGTATCTGCCACTTGATCCACAGGATGACCGGCAATATTAATCGGATAGAATTCTGAATAAGTTCCGTTCTGTTGCATTCTTGGAAAAATACGACTATCACCATAAAAAGTACCTAACCAACAAGCAATGGTTATAAAGCAACCTTCACCGTAAGGCACCGTAAAATCCGGATTATTATGAAATGCTAAATACTCAATTTCACTATTGTTGTTGATGTAATTCAAATCTTCAATGGCACCACTACAACTTACAACTCCTTTTATTCCTTTTATCGTATAGCCAGGATTTCCACTTTCGCCATCTAATCCTCCAATGCTTTTATAAGCAGCCTTAAAAACACCACTCATTTCTATTGTATCATTTAGATAAACGGTATGCAAGGCTGTAATCGCGCCGGCTGACGAACCATAAATAAACATAGTGCTTGTATCTACTTTATAGCTATTATTATTTGTGGCAACATCTTTTTTAAAGAATCGAATGGCAGCTTTTAAATCTTGTGTAGCTCGCCCGATAGCTCGATGCCAATTGTAAGTATCTGCAAAATTTAAATAAGGCGAAATAACAGTTGTTTGCTCTACACGATAATAAATATTGGCCGTTACATAGCCTTTTTTTGCAAAAAACTCCGCCGTTTTATCAATGTCTTGATCCTTTCTATTATCATCAGTAAAAGAACCACCATGCACAAAGAAAATTAATGGGCGCGCAGTAGCTGTATCACTTTGTGGTTCATAAATATCCATGACCAACGTTGTCCAATGGTTGTTATTATCATAATTTCCACCATACACAACATCAGCGTGTTTTGTTATTGAAAATAATTCGTCTTTGTAGCGCGTTTGCGCAAAAGAAATCGAAATGAGAATAAAAAGGAATAAACTTGTAAATACTTTTCTCATTGCACGTTATTTCTTATAAAGTTAAGATATTTTGCTAAATACTTAAAAGAACATCAGTGCAAAATGAACATTAATTATTCAAAAGCCATTGTTTAAAAGCCTCAAAATCTGCCGACATTGGAATTGATTGTTTTTCACCTTTTATCAATGCTTGAAGTCGTTCCGGAATTTCAATCTCCTCGCCTATTAATTGTTCAACAGTTTCGCCAAATTTCACAGGATGAGCAGTTGATAAAAATATTCCGTTGATATAATTTGGATTTAAATCTTCATCATAAACATATTCATCTAAACCTAAATAAGCAACAGCAGTATGCGGACATAAAACATAATTGTATTTATCGTAAACTGTTTTTATGCAAGTTGCAGTTTGTTCATCTGTATAAGTGTATGCCATAATATCATCTCTCACTTTATCAATATCGCTGTTGTATATATCCATCATTCTGGCAAAATTGCTTGGATTACCAACATCCATTGCATTCGACATAGTTTGTACGGAACGACGAGGAGCGAAATTGCCCGTTTGATGATAAGATGTAAATACATCATTGGCATTATTAGAAGCAATCATCTTCTCGATTGGCAAGCCCATTTTTTTAGCAAATAAACCAGCGCATAAGTTACCGAAATTCCCCGATGGAACAGAAAAATACAATGGCAAACTTTTATCAGAGAGTTGCTTGTATGCGTAGATATAATAAAACGATTGTGGAATTAATCGTGCAATATTTATGGAATTTGCAGAAGATAATGTTAGCGTTTGGTTTAATGTTTCATCTAAAAATGCACGTTTTACCATTGCTTGGCAATCATCAAAAGTACCATCAACTTCTAAAGCTGTAATGTTTGCTCCTAAGGTTGTAAACTGTTTTTCTTGTATATCGCTTACTTTTCCTTTTGGATATAAGATGGTAACTTTTATGCCTTCTACATTTAAGAAACCATGAGCAACAGCTGAACCTGTATCGCCGCTTGTTGCCACTAAAATGTTTACTTCTTTTTTATTGTCTTTTAAGAAATAGCCCATTAATCTTCCCATAAAACGAGCACCAAAATCTTTAAAAGCTAAGGTTGGTCCATGAAATAATTCCAACACATTATAATCGCCAACTTCAATTAATGGAGCATCAAAAGAATAAGCTTCTTGTATAATTTTATTTAACTCATTATCAGGAATATCATCTCCAATTAAATGTTTAGCAATATGAAATGCCATTTCGCAGAACGTATAATTATCTAAATTCTTCCAGAATTTTTCCGGCAATGGTGAGATTGTATAAGGCATATACAAACCATTATCATCCGGAAGTCCTTTTAAAACAGCTTCTCGCAAATCAACATCAGGTGAAATATGTTTAGTAGAATATAGTTTCATTTTTTATTTTATTTTCTTGACGAATAAAAATTCATTAATCAATTAATGGTAAAACTTTTGGACCTTGAGCATTTACTTTGCTCACATATACTTCCGATTTTATATTCATTTTTTGCATTACTGCTTGCAATGCTTCGCCTGTTTTATGTGCAATTTCTTTTCCATGACACAATGCAAAAACGCTAGGTCCTGAGCCACTAATGCTAGCTCCTAATGCACCTGCTTCCATTGCTGCATTTTTCATCTCATAAAATCCGGGAATTAATTTACTTCGATAAGGTTCAGCAATATAATCTACTAAACTTCTTCCAATTAATTCATAATCGCCACGCAATAAACCGACCATAATACCGCCAACATTGGCACTTTGACGCAAGGAATGTGCTAATGGAATTTCTTTCGGTAAAATTTCGCGTGCGTCTTTAGTCAACACTACCACATGTGGATGAATGACTGCACACCATAAATCTTCCGGAACAGGAATTTGAAGTATATCTAAAGGCTCGTAACTTCTCACTAATATAAATCCGCCGAACAAGCTTGCTGCAACGTTGTCTGCAATGGCTGCATCACAAGCTGCTTTTTCTGCATTCAACAGAAACGGCATTAATTCTTGTTTGTTCAATTTTTCGGCGCACAACATATTTATGGCAAACACGCCCGCTACTGCACTTGCAGCACTGCTTCCTAACCCGCTTCCACTCGGCATCAATTTCTTCAACCAAATTTTGCAACCAAAATCTGCGTCAATAAAATCTAAATAATCTTGAATGGCAACCGTTGCAGAATTCTTTTTGGGGTCGCGAGGCAAAACGCCGTCATCGCCTTCTATCTCTATAATTTCTACACCTTTTTGCGCAGAAATTTCCATGATTAATTCATCGCCCGGTTTGTCGATAGCAAAACCCAACACATCGAAACCACAAGCTACATTTGCCACTGTGGCCGGAGCAAAAACTCTTATTTTATCGCCAACTTTCATATCAACCTATTAAAATAAAATGTGCATAACCCAGCATAAAAATTTAATCTGCCATATAATTTCCGATTGTTATAATCTCTGCAAAAACACCGGCAGCAGTTACTTCTGCTCCAGCTCCGGGACCTTTAATTACCAATGGATTATTTTTATATCGTTCTGTTGTAAACACAATCATGTTATCGCTACCGCTTAAATTATAAAATGGATGCGCACTATCAACTTGTTGCAATTCGATAGTTGCTTTATCATTCTCAATAATTGCCATATAGCGCAATACATTTCCTTTTGCTTCAGCATCTTTTTTCATTTGCTCGTATTTCTCATCTACTTCTGGCAATTTTTTCAAAAAAGTGGCAACATCTACATTTCTTAAATCTTCCGGCACTAAATTTTCTACTTTAATATCGTTTAATTCCATTATTGCACCTGAATCTCGAGATAATATAAGTGCTTTGCGTGCAACATCTAAACCGGATAAATCATCGCGTGGATCGGGTTCTGTAAATCCTTTTGCTTTGGCATCGATTACAACTTCTGAGAATTTCACATCGCCTTTAAAGGAATTAAAAATATAAGAAAGTGTACCCGACAAAACTGCTTCTATCTTTAAAATTTTATCTCCAGAATTTAAAAGAGATTGTAAGACACCAATTACAGGTAAACCTGCACCAACATTGGTTTCGTACATAAATTGCGCATTTGATTTTTTTGCTAAATCGCGCAAGCGTACGTATTTTTCCTGACTAAGTGTATTAGCAATTTTATTTGGTGTAACGATGGAAATACTTTTCTTTAACATCTTTTCGTAGTACTCTACTACATCTTTGCTGGCAGAGCAATCTACAAAAACGGAGTTCGCAAAATTTAATTCTATAATCTTATTAGTGAAAGCATCTAAATCAGAAGCTTCGCCTTTTTCTTGTAAAGTTTTTTCCCAATTTTCTAAATCCAATCCATTACTGTCTATCAACATTTTTTTGGAGTTAATAATTCCGGTTACATTCATCTGCATCGACTTTTCATTTTCTAAAAAGTCATATTGATTTTTAATTTGCTTTAATAAAGTTTTTCCGATTAATCCACTTGGACCAATAAGAAAGACATTGACTGAATGCAAATCGCTTTCAAAAAATATTTCATGCAAAGCATTTAATGCTTTCGCTTCGTTGTGTCTATCTATCACAACTGTAATATTCAACTCAGATGAACCTTGAGCAATGGCATTTACATTGATACCGTTTTTACCTAATGCTTTAAAAACTTTAGCAGAAACGCCCGGCATATTCGACATATTTTCGCCGATAACTGCAATAATAGAATTATTTGTTTCGACGACTAAAGGTGCAATTTGTCTATTTTGAATTTCATATCTAAATTCTTCTTCAACTGAACGTTGTGCTTTCTTGATTTCATTCGGAAGAATTCCAAAGCAAATTGAGTGTTCGGAAGAACCTTGAGTTAAAAATATGATATTGATTTGTGCGCGAGACAAACAAGCAAATAAACGTGATGCAATACCTACAACTCCAACCATTCCGGTGCCTTCCATTCGCAATACAGCAATATCGGAAATAGAAGAAATACCTTTGATGACATTATTTGAAACGCCTGATACTTTAGAAATGAATGTTCCGGGATGTTCCGGATTAAAAGTATTTTTTATGATAAGCGGAATATTCTTGATATATGCAGGTTGTATACTTGGCGGATAAATCACTTTCGCACCAAAATGCGACATTTCCATCGCTTCTTTGTATGACAAAGTTGGAATAGTAAATGCTTGTTCTACTCGACGTGGATCTGCAGTGAGCACGCCATTTACATCTGTCCAAATTTCTATTGCATCAGCTTTGAGTGCCGCACCAAAAATAGCTGCTGTATAATCGGAGCCACCTCGACCTAAAGTGGTAACATCATTGTTATCGTTGCAACCAATAAAACCTGTAATAACGGCAATTCCATTTATCGCTTCAAAAAAATCTAAAATATTTTTGTTGGTTTTATCAAAGTTGACTTTTGCAGCGAGATAATTGGAGTCTGTTTTTACCAACTTTGTTGCATTGACATAAATGCCGTTTAGTCCTACGTTACGTAATGCGCCAGCAACGATAAACGCAGAAAAACGTTCGCCATAAGAAACTAAATTTGCCAAAGTTTTGTCGGATAATTCGCCGAGCATGTTTATACCTTTCAAGATATCTTCTACTCTATCCATACTTTCTACAAACTCTTCCATCATCACCATCTTCACTTCTTTATTTGAAACCAAAGCTTCTATTGCCAAACGATAACGTTCTTTAAAGCTATTGAAAATCTCGATGTATGTTGTGTTGTCTTTTTTCTCGGCTAATTTTCCGGCATTAATCAATTGGTCGGTAACTTTACTAAATGCAGAACAAACTAACACTACATTTTCACCTTGCTCTCTTTTTTGTTGAACTATATCAATGATACGTCTGATGCTTTCGTGTGAGCCAACAGAGCTACCGCCAAATTTTAATATTTTCAAGCTATTCATAAACTTATAATATATGAAAAAAGTGATTGTATTTTACCTTAAAATACATCTAACAAAAATAAGTAAACCAAATTAAAATCGGGAAATGTGTGATTTTAATGAGGTTAAGGATTAATTAAATAATCGCATTAGTAACAAGAAAAAATGGAAAATTATTCTTGTTTTACATTACCTTATCGAATGCGTTACAAATTGCTTTGATAGTTTTTTGAATATCGGCTTCTGTATGTGCAGCAGAAACGAAACCCACTTCATAACCTGATGGTCCGAAATAAATTCCTTCTTCAAACAAATGATGATATACTTTCGCAAATAAAGTCATCTTACCGGCATTAATTTGGTCGGCACGAGTTAAGTGTGTCATATCAGAAAAGGCGAACCAAAAAATAGAGCCAATATTATATATCGTAATTTCGTAGCCTTTTTGTTCAATATGTTTTTTTACGCCATCCACTAATAAATCTGCTTTATGTTGTAAATGATGATAAAAATCTTCTTGCAAACAAGCATGGAGTTGCGCATATCCTGCAGCCATAGCCACCGGATTTCCACTTAATGTTCCTGCTTGATATACATTGCCAACCGGCGAAACGTGATTCATAATTTCGTGGCTGGAAGCATAAGCACCGACCGGCATTCCGCCGCCAATAATTTTTCCAAAAGTGATGATGTCCGGTTGGATTTTATACAAACCCGCTGCACCTTCAAATCCAACTCTGAAACCGGAAATAACTTCGTCAAAAATTAATAAAACATTGTACTTCGTACATAATTCTCTTAGATGTAATAAAAATTTATGCGATTGTAGAAGCAAGCCATTATTCGCAGGAATTGGTTCAATAATAATAGCCGCAATTTGATGGTGTAATTTTTCTAAAGTTGAAGAAACAGCATCTTCATCATTCAATGGCAAGACAATTGTTTCGTTAGTAAAACTTTCTGGAACGCCTGCAGATGTTGATTCTCCAAATGTAATTAAACCCGAACCCGCTTTTACCAATAATGAATCTACATGACCATGATAGCAACCTTCAAATTTTATGATTTTTGATTTTCCGGTAACGCCACGAGCTAAACGCAAGGCAGACATAACCGCTTCTGTACCGCTACTTACGAATCTTATTTTTTCGATATAAGAATGATTAGCAATAATTAAATCTGCCAATTGATTTTCTAAAGCAGTTGGCGCACCAAAAGATGTTCCATTTTTTACCGTTTCGATAATTGCTTTTTCGACATCCTCATTCGCATGACCAAGAATGAGTGGTCCCCAAGAGCAGCAATAGTCGATGTATTCGTTATTATCTTCATCGGTAATATATGCGCCTTTTCCTTTCTTAATAAAAACAGGCGTTCCGCCAACTGATTTGAATGCACGGACAGGAGAATTTACACCACCCGGCATTAATGTTTTAGCTTTTTCAAAGAGTTGAGCAGAATTGGAATGATTTTTCATGATATATGCTGATTATTTTTTAATGTATTATGCTTGTTTCCATTTTGGAATATGAATATAAAAAACAGAATAGGCATCAATTTTTGAATTAAAATTAATTTTTCCGTTCATTCTTTCAATGATATTTTTGCTGATGGCTAAACCCAAACCGGTTCCGCTGGATTTTGTTGTAAAGTTAGGTTCAAAAATATGCGTGCGTTTCTCATCGGGAATTCCAACGCCATTATCTTTGATTGAAATAATATAATCTTGTTGGTCTTCAGTCAATTTAATTTCAATAATGCCGATTTTATTTTCAGGAATTGCTTGTGTTGCATTTTTAATAATATTGGTAAATACGCGCATCAATTGTTCTTTATCTCCAAACACAAAACAAGGCTGGTTTAAAAGTTCTAAATGGATTTCTACACCTTCAGTTTCATTAAATAAATCAACAGTTGAAACTAAGATAGGTTCAATATCTATTTCTTTAAATTCGCCTTGTGGCATTTTAGCAAAGTCGGAAAACGCTGTAGCAATGTTGGATAAATTGTCGATTTGTTCGATTAAACGTTGAGAAATTTTTTCCGTTAATTCTTGTATATCCGGCGAATTATCTTTTAAAGCACGTTGCAAATGTTGGATGCTTAGCTTCATTGGAGTCAACGGATTTTTAATTTCGTGTGCTACTTGTTTTGCCATTTCTCGCCATGCGCCTTCACGTTCTGATTTTGCTAAAAGGTTAGCACTTTTCTCTAATTCTGTCAACATTAAGTTGTATTGTTGCACTAATAAGCCAATTTCATCATCGTTTTTCCATTGTATTTTTTTGTTTGGTTTTCCAAATTGAACATCTCGAATATTATCAGAAATTAAGGTAAGTGAATTGGTAATTGAACGCGATAAAAATACGGCTAACAATGCTGCTGCAATCAAGAATAAAACGTAAACATTTGCCAATGCCACCAAGAAATAAGATAAATCTTCTTGGAAAGATTTTTGTTTGCCATAATATGGAAAATTGAAATAGCCCAATACTTTTCCGTTGCTTCGCAAAGGTTGATAAGCACTCAAATAATCTAATTTTCCAATTTGTTCATTGTGTACATATTTTGATTTTCCTTTTACAATTAGATTGTAATAAGCATCTGCATCCATTTTTCCGGAAATCAAATTTCGTTTAAAAATTTCAGGCTGAGAAGTTTGCAACAATTCTCCTTTCGTGTTATAAACATTAATATCTAAAGCATGAATTGAAGACAAAATATTTATTCTTTTAGCAATTACTTGGTCAAATGCATCTTGTCGATAAATTGGGTAAGCATCAACATAATATTGAGATACATTTTTCATTACTGTATTTACTTTCTTCAACAATTTGCTGTTATGGTAAATATTATATTGATATTGGAAATAAAACATGGTTACCAATGCAATAATGGCTAAAGAAAATAACACTAATGCCATCATCGAGTTTTGTATTTGTTTTTGCAGAGTGTTGCCTCTCAAGAAGTTGGTAATTGAATCTTCGCCCCAAAATTTGTTGGAAATTCCGAACAAATCAATCATCATAAAGAATAAGATAAAGAAGATTAAGAGATAAGAAAAAACAGACAATGTTCCTAAAGCCGGTCTATTTTTTTCTGACATGACAACTTGTTTATCTGTGCTATAATAAATGGTGTGTGTATATTGACTCGTTTTATAAATTGAAAATTCTTTAGTGCTATCTATCGGAAAATTAAAGTTCACTTGATATTCATAATCGCCTCGCTGTTTGATGAGATATTTAGTATCGTAAATGGCGTAAGAAAAATTATCAAACTCTTCATCATAATAGTTTTTTTGCTTCAATAAAAGTTCAGGATATGCACTATATGAACTAAAAATTTTAGGAACAAATTCTACAAAAAGATAACCAATGCGAGCTGAATCTTGATTGATTGGAAAAAATCCTAAGTATTTTACTCCATTATCTTTAAACGGTAAATAATAAAAATTGGAAGAAATCTGTTTTAATTTTCTTGAATTTTTTGTTGCCAATAATGTATAAAAACCTTTTTTAGAAGTGCCAATTAAGGATGCACCTTCTTTGTCAAAAGTATAGATATTTAAAGAATACCTACGCAAAAGCGGTTTATAATATTTGGACGAAATGCGTTGTTCAATATCTACCGTTGAGATGTAAGGATTATTGAAATACGACTTAATGAAATAATCGTGTTCTATTTGATTTTCTGTTTCTGTCAAAGTATATTCTTCGCCAATATCTTGTTCAGAAACTAATTCTTTGATTCTATATTTTCGTTTTTCAATATCTTTTTGTGTAGTATTAAAGATGATTACAACCGACGAAAGAAAAGCTATTAATGATAACAAAATTAAGTTGGATAGAAACTTATACTTTGTACTTCTTGGGAAAAAAGATTTTTCATAATAGAAGAAAAAGGTAAAAGTCATCCACCATAAAATGATAAAAGCAGCATAAAGTAGATTGGAAAGAACGCCACAAAAGAAAGCAATGCCAGCTGCGATTGAAACAAAAATAAATGAATAGATGAAAGTGTCTTTTTTTATTTCTTGTCCAACAATCCATTTCATTAGAAAGACCAAACCCGCAAATGCCAACCCAAAAATCATTAAACTGATAAAAGTGTAGCGCGACAAAGTATTCAGTAAATAAAAATTAAAACTGATTACTGAATTTTGGATTACACTTTGTATAATCATGATGGTTAAAAAATAACCTACAACCGGAATTGCCAATATCCAATTTTTAGATTTTGTAGAAAGAGTTTTGGTTGGCACATAATACAACAGCGACAAAATCCAAGTTACCATAAACACGCGAATTAATAGTGTTCCTAATGTGTCACTCAAGTAAGATGACGCATACAAATTGGAAGAAAACAACAACGATGTTTTGGTAAGTGAAAATAATTTTAATTGATTAAACAATACATCCGTCAACACGACAATAGTCAACAGAATTAAACTTGCCCTAAAATATCGACCTTGGATTAGTATTTTTTTTATTACTTGATACATCGACCAAAACAACAACAGTAAGCCTAAAATTTCAAAAACAAGTGTATATGGATTAGATACTTCGTTTGCATTATCAGCAATTCTAACAGAAAAAATATCAGCACCTTTCCAATTTTTAATATTTGTTGTATGTGCTGTCTTTTTATTGGAAATCACAAATCGTTTTAAAAAATTAGATTTCCAAACAAAACCGTTTTCTAAAAATTTATTGCTTGTTGCATATTGATAAAAAACGGGAATTAGTGCGTAAATATTGGTTCTTCCATCGTCCGAAGTTTTATGCAATACTTCATAAAACCCATTCGCTTCTTTTAAAAAGGTAATATCTTGCGCTGAAATTCGATAAACATTTTCCGGAATAAATGCGTTTGATGTCCAATATTTCAGCACATCATCTTTGTACACATAAAAATAAATTTCATCATCATTGTAATGTTGAGAGAAAAAGTTTTTTAGTTTAGAATAATCATCCGATGCTTGCATTAATTCTTTAGAATTTAATATTGCATCTGCCTGAATTTCCTCTTTGTGTAAAGCATTTTCAATTATTCCTTTCGCTCGATTGATATTTGGCGAAAGCGTTTGAACAGTATCCACAATTAAGCAAGTCAGTAATAAAACTATGCCGACAAATGCTATAACTGATACGATATGTTTCTTTAAAAAATTCAATCTTAATTATTTAATGTTTGTTTTGCCAGATTCCAAATTTCATCTAATTGTTCTAAGTTCATTTCATGTAAGTTGAGATTTTTTTCTTTTGCATATTTTTCCATCCATTGAAATCTATTCATAAATTTTTGATTCGTTTTTTCTAATGCACTTTCTGTATCCACATTAATAAAACGAGCATAATTGATGAGTGCAAATAAAACATCACCAAATTCCAATTCTATTTCATCTTGTTGGTTCGTAGCAACGGCATCTTGCAATTCATTTAGTTCTTCCCAAACTTTTGCCATTACTTGCTCTTTATTATCCCAATCAAATCCGACAGCACGCACTTTATCTTGAATGCGTTGTGCTTTATTCAATGCAGGCAAACCTTTTGGAACACCTTCCAACACCGATTTTTTGCCTTCTTTTAATTTCAATTTTTCCCAATTTTTTTTCACCTCATCTTCGTCTTTCACTTCTACATCACCATAAATGTGCGGATGTCTGTAAATCAACTTTTCACAAACTCCATTTAAAACGTCAGCCACATCAAATTGTTGTTTTTCTTTTCCAATTCTGGAATAGAAAACCAAATGCAAAAACAAATCGCCTAATTCTTCTTTTATCGCTTTCGATTCGCCACTCAAAATGGCTTCTGACAATTCATAAGTTTCTTCTATTGTTAGTTTTCTGAGCGTTTCATTGGTTTGTTTTTTGTCCCAAGGACATTTCTCGCGCAAATCATCCATGACATTCAACAAACGCTCAAAAGCTTTTAATCTTTCATCCATAAAAAATATTTCTACAAATCTACTATTTTGAAGTAAATAGTTAATTTTGAAGTGACTCAAATCCGAATAATTTTCTAAGATGTTTAAAAAATCTGACTTTCATTATAAAAATATACAGCCACTTCAGCAAGGAATAGTAGTTTGTACATTGCTAATTTTAATTGCATTAACGTGTTTTATTGTTGGCAAAAAAGATATTATTGCTTGGAATTTCCTTGCCGGACCAATCATGTTATATTGTGTTTTCAATCCGTTGATGGGCGCTTTTAGAGAAAATAGATTGCCTTATTTTGGAAAATCGGTGTTGGTGTTTCTTGGAATTTTGACATTAGTATATGTTTTAGGAAATGCCATTTCTGTTGTTTCTTATCACTCTAATAGTGAGTTGCACATTATCACTATCATTTTATTTATTTTCTATTTTATGTTCAATTTTCTTTGCACTGTTTTTCGTGCAGCATTACGATTTTTTGAAGAAATTGACAATTAGTTTTTTATTTCTCATCTACTTTTTCAAAGTAAAAACCTCCAGCTCTGATATAATAAAAATCAGGCTCTGAAAATGTATGAAAATGGAGTTTGAATGTTGCTAATTGAATTAAATTATCATCTTCATTTTCTTCATCCGTTGCAAATTGAATACTTGAAATTTCTATTGGCATTTTATTCCAATGGTCAGGAATGTGATAGTCCTTCGGCAAGTTGTGTTCTATACAATTTTTAAAATACAATTCTATTTGATGATCATAACAAGGGTCAAACATCGACTCAATAAATAATGTTTCGCCTTTTGGCTTAGTGCTACTATTTTCCCTCATTGAACGTTTATGTTCATAATTCCAATAGTAATAAAAACCACAACCGAAAATTAGTTCGTTAAAAGATTGTAGCAAATGTTTTAATTCGCCATAACGTTGCATAATTCAAATTTAAGTTTTCTTTTTAAAACAAGATATTCATAAAAATTTGTTAAGCTAAACTATCCATTTATATATTTTTTATCTTTGAATAGATATGAGCAGAACGGCAATCCGGAATATTATTTTATTGGCTTTTATTTCGCTTGCCGGAATTATTTCTACACAAATTTTTTGGGTAAAAAAAGCACTTGATCTTAAAGAGCAGCAATTTAATCATCGCGTTTTGGTTGCATTAAAAAGTGTAGCCGACAGATTAATTAGTGACACCAAGAAAGGTAATGTTCAATTAGATGGCATCAACAAAAAAGCGTCCAACTATTACACGATGGATTTTAGTTCTCCGGTAAATGTAAGAATGTTGGAAAATTACTTGGTGATAGAATCAAAAAATCACAACCTAAATTCTGATTTTGAATATGGCATTTTTGAATGTACAACTGATTCTTTTTATACCGGAAGATTTGTGAATATAGAAAAAATAGGAAAGATAGAACGCTTGAAAATAAAAGCCAAGCCATCAGAAAATTATTATATCGGTGTTTTGTTTCCTAAGAAAATTTCTTATTTACACGACGATTTAAAATTGCTCATTTTTTTCTCAATTGTATTGCTGATTGTAATTGGATTTTTCACTTATACTATCTTGGTTATTCTAAAACAAAAAAAATTAAGCGAAATAAAAACGGATTTCGTCAATAACATGACACACGAATTCAAAACACCAATATCTACTATAGCTTTAGCAAGTGATGTATTGAAGAAAGATAACATCATCCAATATCCGGAACGATTAAAACATTATGCCACCATCATACAAGAAGAAAACAGTCGACTTAAAAGCCAAGTAGAAGCTGTTTTGCAAGTTTCGCAGATAGATTCACATAAAGTTATTCTCAATATTACCGACATCGATATGCACGATTTAATTGAGAATATTGCCAAAAATATGGAGCCTAGAATTAGCAAATTAGATGGGATTTTGAAATTAAAATTAGATGCAAAAAATGCGTTGGTTGCCGGCGACGAAGTGCATTTGACAAATATTTTGTATAACTTGCTGGATAATGCGATTAAGTATTGCGATAAAATTCCAAGCATCGAAATTATTACGGTAAACAAACATAAAGGAATAGAAATATCAGTAAAAGACAACGGAAAAGGAATTGACAACAATGCTCAACGGATGATATTTGATAAATTTTTTAGAGTTCCAAGTGGCAACGTACATGATGTAAAAGGTTTTGGGCTCGGTTTATTTTATGTAAAAAGTATGATTGTATTACACAAAGGAAAAATTGCTTTACATAGCACACCTAATGTTGGTACTACATTCACTATATGGCTTCACTCAAAAGAAAAATGATATGCAAGAAGTAGTAAAAATTTTATTGGCTGAAGACGACCCAAATCTTGGTTTTATTATTAAAGATAACTTAAGCGATAAAGGGTTTGATGTAACACATTGTACTAATGGTTTAGATGCTGAAAGAATCTTGTACAAAGAAAAATTTGATTTATATCTCTTAGATGTGATGATGCCCAAAAAAGATGGCTTTACGTTGGCACAAGAAATTAGAGAAAAGAAAGACGACACACCAATTATTTTCTTGACAGCAAGAGAAATGCAGGAAGATAAAATTCGAGGGTTTAAACTTGGCGCCGACGATTACATCACAAAACCTTTCAACTTCGATGAGTTAGTGATGCGCATGGAAGCCATTTTAAAACGAACGAAATCCGTAATTCCTGAACAGAAAGAATTTAAAATAGGAAAATATATTTTAAAAACAGACGAATTAAAACTGCATCTCGGCGAGGAAGTTTCTTCTCTTACTAAAAAAGAAGCTGCTTTGTTGGAATTCTTAGCTAAACACGCTAATCAATCTGTAAAGCGCGAAGATATGCTATTGAAAATTTGGAAAGATGACAGCTATTTTGCCGGAAGAAGCATGGATGTTTACATCACCAAACTGAGAAAATATTTAAAAGATGATGACAAAGTAGAAATCCAAAATGTGCACGGAGTTGGATTTAAACTCGTCATAAATCAACCTGAATAAGTTTTTCATTTTTTTCTTTATAAGAGATTTCATTTTTTTTAAAACAAAAAGAAACAAAGTATACAAGTTTCTACGCACAAGTATGCGAAAAATCGAGCGGGTCACAAGACCCGTCGAGGGTAAAGGTTCGGAATAGTTTTTATTTCTTATCATACTTGGACTAGTTGCTTGTACGCAGAGTCCTGCCATTGCTTTTGCCAACGCTCAGAGACTCTGCGAGGAAATAGAAATCGAGCGGGTCACAAGACCCGTCGAGGGTAAAGGTCACAAGACCCGTCGAGGGCAAAGACCCGTCGAGGGCAAATAGATTCCCGCTTATGCGGGAATGACAGCAATAAAAAAAAGCACTTTGCAAAAAACGCAAAGTGCTTTTCTAATATCTTCCAAAAAAATTATAATTGCTTAATTTCTGCTACTAATTCAGTCAATGCTTTTTTCGCATCGCCGAAGAACATCGAGCATTTTGGATCGTAGAATAATAAATTATCTATTCCTGCATAACCTGCATTCATAGTACGTTTATTTACGACTACATGTTTTGCTTTGTCAACTTCTAAAATTGGCATACCATAAATCGGAGAACTTGGATCTGTTTTTGCTGCCGGATTGACAACGTCATTCGCACCAACAATCAACACGACATCAGTTTGCTCAAATTCTGGATTGATGTCTTCCATTTCCACCAATTTATCATATTCCACATTCGACTCAGCTAACAACACGTTCATGTGTCCCGGCATACGACCAGCCACCGGATGAATAGCATATTTTACTTCCACGCCTCTTTCTTCCAACAATTTTTCTAATTCATGAATGATGTGTTGTGCTTGGGCAACAGCTAAACCATATCCCGGCACAATAACCACTTTTTTAGAATAATTCAACATCACTGCCAAATCAGAAACTTGAACATCTTTAATTGTACCATTCACTTCACTTCCATCACCACTCGCACCACTGCCACCACCAAATGCACCAAAAATAACATTGCTCAATGGTCGGTTCATAGCTTTACACATCGCTAATGTCAATAATGTTCCTGCAGAACCAACTAAAATACCACCTGTAAGCATCGGCTTATTATCATACAAGAAACCACCAAACGCTGCTGCTAAACCGGTAAACGAGTTCAACAAGGAAATAACAACCGGCATATCAGCACCACCAATCGGCACTGTAAATAAAATTCCATATATAATAGCCACGGCAAACAATATCCAAATTATTGTGTGAGGTAAGTTAGCATGTTGTATCACTATAAAAATAGAAAACACAATTACTCCTAATAATAATGCATTATTGAGCATATTATATTGCGGTAAACGAATCGGTTTTTTCATTTTTCCAGCCAACTTCAAATACGCAATAATGGAGCCTGAAAACGAAATTGTTCCTATCACTAAACCGGCAATAATAAATGCCAAAGCTCTTGTCTTGCCTAAGTTATGTTCGTATTCGGTTAAGCCAATTAAAGCCGCACAAGCGCCACCCATTCCATTAAACATCGAAACCAATTCCGGCATTTTGGTCATTTCCACGCGTTTTGCCGTTATCCAACCGATAGCAGTTCCAATGGCAATAGCACCAAAAATTAAAATCATTTTCATTGCATTGCGTGAAGTATGTTCGCTGTTAAACAAGAATATAGTTCCTAAGATAGCAACCGTCATACCAAAAGCACCAATTAAATTTCCTTGACGTGCGGTTTTGGCATTGCCCATCATTTTTAAACCTATAATAAATGTTATAGATCCAATCAAATAACATATTTCTAATAAACCTTCCATTCTATTTTTTTTGTCCTTTTTTCTTGATGTCTTATTTTATTTCTTTTTAAACATATCCAACATTCTGTCGGTAACAACAAAGCCTCCTACTACGTTGAGTGTCCCTAAAATAACCGCTAAAAATCCTAATGCTAATCCAAATATATTTCCAGGATCAGTATCTAACATAACGATAATAGCACCAACAATTACGACGCCATGTATGGCATTTGCACCCGACATTAATGGTGTATGCAAAACGGTTGGCACGCCGCCAATAACTTCTATACCAACAAAAATGGCAAGTATGATGAAGTATATCATTTCTCTATGTTGTACAAATAAATCTAAAACTTCCATGTTGTTTATTTTATTATGATTGATTGAAATAATTTAGTATTGAAATACATTATTAAATTATTCTATTTTTTAATTATTTTATTATTTTCTTTCCTTCGTGAACAATCATACTACCTTTGGTAATTTCTTCTTCCATTTCCCATTTAAAGCCATCTTTTGTAGCTAAATGGTAAAGTAATGTTTGAATATTTTTTGCATACAAATCGCTGGCATTCATTGGCAACAAAGAAGGAATATTGCCTTCGCCGATAATAGTAACGCCGTTGATGTTTACATTTTCATTGAGTTTGCTACCAACTACGTTTCCACCTTGCTCTACTGCCATATCTAAAATAACTGAACCAAACTTCATTGATTTTACCATTTCTTCTGTTACTAAAACAGGTGCTTTTCTGCCCGGAATTAAGGCTGTTGTAATAACGATATCTGCTTCTGCAACATGTTTGCCAACTAATTCTTGTTGTTTTTTCAAAAATTCTTCAGAAACTCCTTTCACATAACCACCTTCCATTTTTATAGACTCATCTCCTTTTACTTCGATGAATTTTCCGCCTAAAGATTGTACTTGTTCTTTCGTTTCCGGACGAATATCAGAAACTTCCACCATGGCACCTAAACGCTTGGCTGTTGCTATGGCTTGCAAGCCGGCAACACCAGCACCAAAAATGACCACTTTTGCCGGTTTTATTGTTCCTGCGGCTGTCGTCATCATTGGGAAAATTTTACCTAATGTATCGGCACACATAATTACAGCTTTGTAGCCGGCTAAGTTGGCTTGTGAAGAAAGTGCGTCCATTTTTTGAGCACGCGAAATACGCGGAACAGCATCCATAGAAAATGCGGAAATGCCGGCATTTTCGCACGCTTGTACTAACTCCGGATTTGTAGCCGCCCACATAAAGGAAATTAAGACTGCATTTTTCTTCATCATTGCAACTTCATCTGCTTGAGGTGCATTTACTTTCAATACAATGTCGGAAGCATACGCTGTGTTTTTATCTACTAATGTTGCGCCTGCAGTTTTATAATCTTCATCAGAAAAGAAAGATTGAACGCCTGCGCCATTTTCTACTTGAACACTAAACCCTTGTTTGATTAAATCTTTGGCAATAGTTGGCGTAATCGCCACTCTATTTTCTTTAAATTTGGTTTCTTTAGGAATACCTATTATCATTGAATTTTTAAATTTTGGGTACTAAAATAAGAATGTTAAGCATTATTTATGCATTTTGTAGATAAATTTCAACTAATGTTAAAAATAAAATGCATGCATTGATAATTTTGACCTTTAATTCTTAAAAAAATGAGCATAAAAAAGCATAAAATTTACATTAGAAGTATAAAATGAGAAAATCTATAGCTATTCCTATTGTTTTTGTGTTGATGATGTGGATTATCAATGTCATTCAATTTTTATCAAATATAGATTTTGGAAGCTTAGGTATTCAACCGCGACACATAGATTCGCTTATCGGAATAATAACTGCACCTTTAATTCACGGTAATTGGAAACATCTAATTTCTAATTCGTTACCATTGCTTATTTTAGGAAGCATTTTATTTGTTTCTTACCCAAAAACTGCTAGGAAAGTTTGGATACTCATTTATATATTAACCGGAATTTTAGTTTGGTTATTTGCGCGTGGTAATTCGTATCATATTGGTGCAAGTGGCATCATTTACGGACTTGCCTCTTTTTTATTTTTTAGTGGATTTTTCAGAATGGATATCAAAGCGATTGCTATTGCCAGCGGTGTTGCCATTTTTTATGGCGGTATGGTTTGGGGAATTTTACCTTTAGAAAAAGGTGTTTCTTGGGAATCACATTTGTTGGGCGGCATCGTCGGCTTAGGATTATCATTTTTATTTAGAAACCAATATAGAGATACACTTATTGTAGAAGATGAATCTGTTCAAGAAAAACAGAAAAATTTTGATGCTTTTTTGGAGCAGAGAAGTGAACGTAGAGTGAATGAGTAGTAAGTAGTAAGAAATTTGGTCGATGGTCGATGGACTACGGACTACGGACTAAACAACCTTATCACTTAAATGGTTGTCTGGTAATAAATATTGGTGCTTGGATGCGTTTTAGAAAATAAGGCAATAATTTATTTAAAAAGAAATTACTCA
>JAGQYE010000034.1 GCA_020436225.1 Bacteroidota bacterium
GTGGATACGGAAAAATCAACATCTTAATATGATAAGCCAATACATTAAATACCATTCCTGCATATAACCAAATATCTTTCGTTTGCGACAATGGATTCTCAAAATTTAATGTTGGCCGCACTTGCCCTATTAATATCGAACGAATGGCTCTGAAGGCTAAAAAGATGGCCAATATTATCAATAAATAATTGGTAATTTTCTTTTTAAAGGAACGATTAAAAATACAAACCAAAATAAGTATTCCAATGAAAAATACACTTGTAATCTTACTTAATAATGCTAAAGAAATAAACAAAAGGCTTAGAAATGCATGGAGAAATCTTCTTTTATCTGAAGTATAAAAATCATAAGCATAGGATAAAAACTGCGTTCCAAAAACCATCACCAAAAGCTCATCTCTGTTTTTTAAAGAAGCCACTACTTCTGTATGAATTGGATGAACAGCATATAAAAGGATGACCAAATAGGGAAGTAGAACATGAACTTCATTTAGTCGGAATACTTTATTCAATAATCTAAATAGTAAAATAAGATAAATACCATATAGAAGAACATTGATAAAATGACTGATGTGTGGGTTGTTTCCAAAAAATTGGTGCTCAATGGCAAAAGTGCTGACCGCAATAGGTCGTCTATCAAAAGTTAGCTCTTTTGTTTCTACATAATGATTGTTGAAAATATCATATAGACCATTAAAACCTTGCTGTACTGCGCTGTTCTCTGTAATTACAATTCTATCATCTAAACTATAATTATTGAAAATTGTATTTCCATATAAAACAAATGACAGTAAGAGTAATAAGCAGTAAAATAATCTATCAGAATCTTGAATCTTGGTCTTAAACATAATTTTTTTGGTAGTATATTCAAATATACAATTCTTAAATTAGATAGTTATAAAATGAAAAAAAAACTTACTTTTATCTCATTCGGAAAATGAACAAAAATGAACACAAAACACAGAGAACAATATAGAAAACTGGCACTTTCTCCATTTTTTAAAGCAGGCATGTTGAAGGTAATGCCCATGGGAACGATTGCCGGATTAAAAATTATTGAATTAGACGACCAACATTGCAAAGTTACGGTTCCATATAAATACGTCAACAAAAATCCGTTCAATACTACGTATTGGGCAGTTTTAGGTATGGCAGCTGAAATGGCAAGCGGCGCTATGGTACAGATGTACACGCACAAAACAACACCATCTGTTTCAATGTTTGTTACAGGTTGCAAAGCCAAATTTATTAAACGCGCTTTAGGAACAACCACATTTATTTGCGATGAAGGACATATAGTTGCAGAAAATGTTCAAAAAACTATTGAAACAAAAGAACCGCTAACTTTTGTTAATCAAGTAAAAGGCTATGACGACCAAAATAATGTATTAGTCGAATTTGAATTTGAATGGAGCATCAAAGCACGCAGTAAATAAAAAAAGCCACCTTGCGGTGGCTTCGTGATCGCGGCACGAATCGAACGTGCGACCGACTGCTTAGAAGGCAGTTGCTCTATCCCCTGAGCTACGCGACCAAAAAAAATCTATACAGATTTCTTAACGGTGTGCAAAGATAGGTGCAAATTGATTAATTTCCCAAAAAATTACTTTAAAAAATTATGTCAAACGCAAACGTGCAGATAGAAGAAAGTTGGAAACAAGCATTGCAAGCCGAGTTTGATAAACCTTACTTTAAAGAATTGAGCGCATTTTTACATGCAGAAAAACAAACCGGGAAAATTATTTATCCTAAAGGTCAACATATTTTTAATGCATATAACACCACGCCATTTCACAAAGTAAAAGTCGTAATCATCGGACAAGATCCTTACCATGGCGAAGGACAAGCGCACGGTTTGTGTTTCTCTGTTCAAAAAGGCATAAAGTCGCCGCCGAGTTTAGTTAATATTTTTAAAGAATTAAAAAACTCTATTCCTAATTACGAAATTCCAACGCATGGCTGTCTGCAAAAATGGGCAGAGCAAGGTGTTTTCTTGTTAAATGCTATCTTAACAGTCGAAGCAAATAAAGCAGCTTCTCATCAGAAAAAAGGTTGGGAAGAATTTACGAATGCGACCATTCAAGCTTTATCTCAACAAAGAGAAAAGCTTATTTTTTTACTTTGGGGAAATTTCGCCCAACAAAAATCCAACTTAATAGACGAACGCAAACATATTATCTTGAAAGCTGCGCATCCTTCGCCACTTTCGGCATATAACGGTTTTTTCGGTTGCAATCACTTCGCCAAAACCAACGAAATTTTAATTCAAAACGGAAACGAACCAATTGAATGGCAAATCTGATTATTCTTGTTTGATGAAAGTGTAATAATAAATCAGCTTCAACATAATAAAACCAAAAGAATTTACTTTTTTTTGTAATTTTGTGTCGATGTCGGAAGCAATTATTCTCAACGGCAAACAAATTCAACTAATCATCGAGCGGTTGAGTAGAGAAGTTATCGAATCCATTCATTTTGAAAATACCGTAATTATTGGCGTTCAGCCAAGAGGCGTTTTGTTGGCAGAAAAAATAAAAAAGCGCATTCAGGAATTAACTAACAATAATATTCCATTCGGAAAAATAGATACAACTTTCCATAGAGATGATTTTCGTAGAGGAAAATCATTGAATGCAAAAACCACCGAAATCGAATTTCAAATCGAAAATAAAAATGTGTTGTTGGTCGATGATGTTTTGTTTACAGGCAGAACCATCAGAGCAGCAATGGATGCACTGCTTTCTTTTGGAAGACCAATGAAGATAGAATTATTAGTGTTGATGGATAGGCGCTTCAATAGAGAGTTGCCTATTCAACCTGATTTTGTAGGTAGCGTAGTAGATACAATCGAAAATGTAGATGTGGAAGTTCGTTGGGAAAGCGAAGAAAATAAAGTAAACGAAGTGGTTTTTGTAAAATTAAATGAATAAGCATTAAGAAAATTTTTAATAGGATATGAGTCAACTCAGCACAAAACATCTTATCGGCATTGAACATTTATCAGTTCAAGATGTTCAGCTGATTTTAGAAACCGCCACTCAGTTTAAAGAAATTATCAATCGACCAATAAAGAAAGTTCCAACACTTCGAGATATTACAATTGCCAATTTATTTTTTGAAAACTCTACCAGAACAAGAATATCATTTGAGTTGGCACAAAAAAGACTTTCGGCAGATGTCATCAACTTTACTTCATCGTCTTCATCTGTAAAAAAAGGAGAAACATTATTGGATACAGTCAACAATATTTTATCGATGAAAGTTGATATGATAGTAATGCGTCATTCCAGCCCGGGCGCAGCACATTATTTGGCAGAGCGAGTTCAAGCACAAATAGTAAACGCCGGCGATGGTACGCACGAACATCCAACACAAGCATTGTTAGATGCGTATTCTATGCAAGAAAAAATCGGCGATTTAACAGGAAAGAAAATTGCAATTATTGGAGATATTATGCATTCGCGTGTAGCATTGTCTAATATTTTTTGCTTGCAAAAATTAGGTGCGGAAGTAACTTTGTGTGGTCCTCCAACTTTAATTCCGAAAGACATACATCGTTTAGATGTTCAAGTTTCTTATAATATTGATGAAGCTTTGAAATGGTGCGATGTTGCCAATGTTTTGCGTATCCAATTAGAAAGACAAAACACTAAATATTTCCCATCGCTTCGCGAATATGCATTGTATTATGGTGTCAACAAACAACGCTTGGATAAGTTGCAAAAAGAAATTGTCATCATGCATCCCGGACCAATAAACAGAGGCGTGGAGTTAACGTCAGATGTTGCCGATAGCGAACATTCCATTATTTTAGAGCAAGTAGAAAATGGCGTTGCCGTGCGCATGGCGGTTATGTATTTGCTTGCCAATAAACAAGATTAAAATTTACGAAATGAATTCAACATTAATTGCTCGTTGCGAGAATTTGTGCGAGTTATGCAGTAGTCATGAACCAACTATAGAATATACAGTTTCTCCGAAAGACGACTTAACTATTGATAACCAAGTTGCCATTTGTGTTACATGTTTAGAGAAAATGCAAACAGAAGAAAATGGAAATTATTGGACTTTTTTAGAAGGAAGTATTTGGAATCCGGAGCCAAGCGTACAAGCCTTAAGTTATCGAATTATGTATCAGCATAAAGATGAAAATTGGGCAAGTGAATTATTGAATGCGGTTGAAATAGATGACAATATTATACAATGGGCATTGAGTGCATTTGAGCAAGCCGACGTACATAAAGATGCTTATGGAAATGTATTGGAAAATGGCGACACTGTTGTGCTTACGCAGGCACTCAACGTGAAAGGAACTAACTTTTCTGCAGCCAAAGGTACAATTGTAAAACGCATAAAATTAGTCCACGATAATACCGAACAAATTGAAGGAAAAATAAACAGCCAAACGATTATTATTCTAACCAAGTTTGTGAAAAAATCTTCTTAATCGTAGTAAGATTAGAGTAGTAAGTAGTAAGTTTTTTTGCGTGTTGTCTTTTTTTATGTCTTTTATTTTTTATTAAAGTGATAGTCATTAAAAATAGTAGAGAACGATATATGGAATTATTTTATTCCTTTACTATCTGTACTGTTTCTGTGCCTTTTTCTGTTTGAACTTGTATATGATAAATACCTGCTGGTAAATGTACTATAGAAAAAATATTTTGAGATTCGGTTTGCACTAATGCACCGATTGAATTATAAATGTTTATCTTTTTGATAGTTTCTTTAGTGCTGATATTCAATATTGAATTTACCGGATTAGGGTAAACCGATATGTCAAAATTTTTCGTAGTGGTGTTTTTTATTCCTGTAGGTGTTCCAGCAATTTTATAGAGTTTGTTGTCTTTTTGTGTAAAGAAAAGCGAACCTTGGAATTCAATCATGTCAGTTCGAGAAGTATAAACATTTACCGTATCACCATTTGTATGTTTGATGAGCTTTGTATTGGCAGTTGTGCCGTCTGTAATCCATAAGTCATTATCCAAATAATTTGCTCCACCTCCAGGACCGTCATAATTACAGAGGAAGTAGAGTTTCCCGCCTACTTCAGTATAACTACTTGGCGATTCCTTACTTTTGCCAATCAGGTCATTTATTTTTACCGCTCCATTTGGTGTTCCATCTGTTTTCCATAGCGCATACTTATAATTTGGTGCTACATAACCTGATATTTTACCAAAATAAAGCTGTCCTTTGTACACATAGCTACCTAAAGTGCTGTCTTCATAAATTACAGTTCCACCAGAAGTGCCATCAGATTGCCACATATTATAAGGCTCACTAAAATTAAAGCTGGCTGAAACGTTGAAATACAATTTGCCGTTGTATTCAATTAAGTTACTTAGATATGAACTTCCTGCGCCCGGATTAATATCTTTCACCAGTACAGTTCCTGCTCCTGTGCCATCAGTTACCCATAATTCTTTGCCACTTGTGTTGTCGGATGCACGAAAGTATAGTTTATTGTTTAAAATACCAAAATTACTCGGACTCGATGAGCCTGAAGGATTGATATCTTTTACCATAACCGTACCAGATGTGGTGCCGTCAGTTGCCCATAATTCTTTGTCATTTACTCCATTGTTGGCTGAGAAATATAATTTGCCATTATAGATTTTACTTTGAGAGCCATCCAATCCATTGCCGCTACCGGGGTTAATATCTTTCAACATCACTGTACCTGCATTAGTGCCATCAGTAACCCACAATTCCTGACCATTCACGCCATCATCACCAAGAAAATACAATTTATTATTAAATATAGAAATTATTTCAATGTATCCTTCGCCAGTTGGATTAATATCCTTTACCAAAGATGTTCCTGGTGTTGTACCGTTTGTAATCCATAGTTCATATTCATTATTATCATCTAAGGCTGTGAAAATAGTTTTTCCATTGAACTCGGTAAAATCAGAACCTTTAATTTTATAAAGTAGTTGTGTGCCGGAAATAGTACCATTAGAAACAAACACAGAGTCCTTATAGGTAAAAAATATTTTACCATTTGATGAAGACAAGTAACTTGCAGTACGATTAAACACCAGTTCAGGTGTTTGGCTGTTTGTGTTGTTAATCAAGAATAAAACAACTAGTAGAGTTGAAAATAATTTTTTCATGTTTATGGTTTTATAATTAAATATAATCTAAATTGTTTGATTTAGCAAGTAATATGACAGATATTTATTTCGATTGTTAGATATTGAATTTGTTAATTGAACTTTAGTCAATAGCCATTACTGCCTCGCGTAAAAAAACTTAAATCATTTTTGCAGCTAAAAATGTCATTTCCTTGCAAAAGGAAATGTAGATGAAATCAAATGCGCATAAGTAAATAAAATTGAAATAATTTTGATTTTAAAGACACTAATAGATACTAATAGTTTTGGTTGTCAAAACATAAATGCACATAAATAAATAAAAATGAAAATAAATGAGCCTGAAAAAATGATTATAAATCAGTGATTAGTTATTAAAATTTTAAGTTAGTAGCAGGAATTTTGTTCGTAGTCAATAGACATTCGTCCATCGTAGATAGACTCCATTATTACATTACTAAATTATTTCATTTCACAAAATGCATCAAACTATCTCTTGCGGAACATAGTTCGGTTGCATCGAATCATCATAGTAGAATTGCTGTGCCCACATTCTGTATTGAGCTACCGGTCCGTCGCCTTTAGCTAAAATTGGTGGATCGATATAAATTTTGTTTTTCCAAATTTCAAAATCCATGCTTACATCATGACAATAGCCTTTGTATGCACCATTTAAAACAAGTTTATGTGCGTAGCTATTCGGCAATAAATTCAATAACTTAGAAACTTTACTAAAGCTCTTCATCTTCTTGATGCTAACGCCAATCGTCAACTTTAATTTGCCAATATCAGTTGGTGTAGGCAATACAAAATGTCGAGTTTCCATGCCTAACTCAGGAATTTCTGTTTGTACGAATGAATAACCTAAGCCATGTACATTTACATTGAATTCTGTTCTGATTAATCTTTTCTTGCCTACAAAATCAGCTAAGCGATGCATCGCATATTTGGCATATAAATAATGTTCATGCGATTCCATTTCATAGAGCGTTTCAACACCTGAATAACCATGAACGATTTCGAAATGACCAACATCTACACTGTTTTCTGACGTTTCTTGTGGATGAGAATTAAAATTATATTCAGCAAACTTTACTTCCGTCCAATCGCTCCAATCTTCTTGTGGAACAAACCAAGTTGGTGCAGCATTTTTTTCGTCAAACCAAGCTAAAATCAAATCGTTTTTCTCTTCAAAATGATATAAAGGTAATTTTAATCTGGAAGAAGGTTTTGTGCCGTAGCCGGTTGCCGTACAATCGCCGTGGTCGTTAAAACAAAAATGATGGAACGGACATTTAATGCTGTCACCTTTTATTTCGCCACCATAACCTAAATGTGCGCCCATGTGTGGACAATATGGTTCGCTCACCGATAATTTTCCGGTTTCAGTTCTGAAAATAAGGACATCTTTTCCGGCTAAACGTCTGGTTATTACTTCTCCATTTTTTACTTCATGAGAATGTGCAACCATGTACCAGCCATTCGGAAAAGGTTTTAAAGGAATTTTTTTATAGCTTGCCATAAATAGATTTCAAAAAGTATTAGAAATTTAAGCAAAATTAACAAAATTAAATACATCTAATTTTAAGTGTTTGCTGGTAAATTGATAACAAATAATTAATGATATTCAGGCTTCGATTTATTGTTTTTTCAATGCATGCATTGTAAATTTATTGTCTATTTCAATTGCAAATTGCAGTTGAACAATAGTTTTAAATTATAAATTAAAATAATACAATGAGCGAAACACAAACTGAAGTAAAAAACTTACTGAAAGGTGGTGAGTTTTTAGTGAAGACATCGAATTACATCGATACGTTTACACCGGAAGACTTAAACGAAGAACAACAAATGATTATTGATACGGTTGTTTCTTTTGTAGAAAATGAAATTGTTCCAATTTACGACAAAATTGAAACACAAGAACCTGGCGTTGCTGTTAGTCTTTTAGAAAAAGCCGGCGAATTAGGCTTGTTAGGTTTAGCGATTCCAGAACAATATGGTGGAATGGGAAAAGATTTTAACACGAATTCACTCTTAGTTGAATACATGGCAAGAGCGCGTTCTTTTTCTTTGTCTGTTGGTGCACACATCGGAATCGGAACTTTGCCTATCGTTTATTTCGGCAACGATCAACAAAAAGAATATTATTTACCAAAATTGGCAACCGGCGAATTAAAAGCTTGTTATTGCTTAACGGAGCCAAGTTCAGGTTCGGATGCATTAGGTGCAAAAACAACAGCAATCCTAAATGAAGAAGGTACACATTATATTGTTAACGGACAAAAAATGTGGATTACCAACTCCGGTTTTGCTGATGTATTTATTGTTTTCTGTCAGATAGATGGTAATAAATTTTCTTGCTTGATTTTAGAAAAAGATATGGAAGGCTTGACGCTTGGTGCAGAAGAAAAGAAAATGGGCATCAAAGGTTCTTCAACTCGACAAGTATTCTTGGAAAATGTGAAAGTGCCAAAAGAAAATTTATTAGGCGAAATAGGAAAAGGTCATTTAATCGCTTTCAATATTTTAAATATCGGAAGATACAAATTAGCAGCCGGCGTTTTAGGTGCTTCTAAAATGGCATTGGAACAATCAGCAACCTATGCAAATGAGCGTTTCCAATTTAAAGTGCCAATCGCAAGTTTCGGAGCTATTCAATATAAGATTGCAGAAATGGCAACGCGCATTTATGCATTACAAAGTGCATGCTACAGAGCTTCTGATATGATTGACAATAAAGAAAAAGAATTGGTAGCAGAAGGTAAAAATTACCAAGAAGCAATCATGTTGGCTGCAGAAGAATACGCTATCGAATGTTCCTTATTGAAATTTTTTGGTTCAGAAGTGTTGGATTATTGCGTAGATGAAAACGTTCAAATCCACGGTGGAATGGGCTATTCAGAAGAATTGGCTGCAGCTGCATCTTATCGCGATGCTCGTATAAACAGAATTTTTGAAGGTACGAACGAAATCAATCGTTTGTTGTCAGTAGATATGTTGGTAAAACGTGCGATGGGCAAAAAAATAGACATCTTCACGCCGGCAATGGCTGTTCAAAAAGAATTGATGAGTGTTCCTGATTTTTCAACCGAAGAAAATAACGAACCATTAAGTGCAGAAATGAAAGCCGTTCAAAATGCTAAAAAAGCCATTTTAATGACTGCCGGATATGCTGCTCAAAAATTGATGAAAGAATTGAAAAACGAGCAAGAAATTTTAATGAATGTTGCCGATATGTTGGCAGAAGTTTTTGCAATGGAATCTACTATTTTGCGTACGCAAAAATTAATTTCCATCAAAGGCGAGCCGGCTTACGAAACACAAATAGATATGACAAAAGTGTTTGTTTCTGATGCAATGGAACGTTTGAATTTACACGGCAAACACGCATTGCAATCTTTCGTGGAAGGCGACGAATTGCGCATTATGTTGATGGGCTTAAAACGCTTTACGAAATTCGAAATTTTTAATACCAAAAATGCACGCAGAAGAATTGCGGCTAAAGTTTTGGAAGAAGGAAAATATTCGTTTTAATTTTTTAGGTTAATAATAGGAAAGGTCTTGAGCAATCAAGGCCTTTTTTATTTAGGCTCAACAAATCCAAGCAAAATTCTTCACAAAAACAAAAGATGTTTAAAACAAAAGTCAACTTCATTCGCTTATACTTTTCAATTTTTGTACTTTTGACTTGATGGAAAATTACATTGTTTCTGCCCGAAAGTACAGACCTGCAACATTTACAGATGTAGTAGGACAGGAGCAAGTTTCCGAAACTTTGAAGAATGCTTTAGCTTCCGGTAAATTGGCGCAATCGTTCTTGTTTTGCGGTCCGCGTGGCGTTGGAAAAACAACTTGTGCTAGGATTTTAGCTAAAGCCATCAACTGCGAAAATCCAACTTCAGATTTTGAGCCTTGCAACGAATGTAATTCTTGTAAATCGTTTATCGCCAACACGTCTTTCAATATTTTTGAGTTAGATGCGGCTTCCAATAACAGCGTGGATGATATCAGAAATTTGGTTGACCAAGTGCGCTTTGCTCCGCAAGCCGGAAAGTATAAAATCTATATTTTAGATGAGGTACACATGTTGGGTTCTGCGGCTTTTAATGCTTTCTTAAAAACCTTAGAAGAACCGCCAAGTTATGCCATTTTCATTTTGGCTACGACAGAAAAACACAAGATAATTCCTACGATTTTATCGCGTTGTCAGATTTTTGATTTCAAGCGAATTGCAGATAAAGATATCGTCAAACAACTTAATAGAATTTGTGAAAGTGAAGGCATTACTGCCGAACCTTCGGCATTGCATGTAATTGCTCAAAAAGCAGATGGCGGTTTGCGCGATGCACTTTCTTTGTTTGATAAAATCGTAAGTTTTGCCGGAAAAAATATCACTTATCAAGATGTTATTGGCAACTTGAATATTTTAGACTATGAATATTATTTCAAAATAACGGATTTCTTTATGGTCGAAGATGCTTCGTCGGTATTGAATGCGTTTAATGAAATTATCAATAACGGTTTTGATGGCGAAATGTTTTTGTTAGGATTGGCGGAACATTTCAGAAATTTGCTCATCAGCAAAGATGAAAAAACAGTTGCTTTATTGGAAGTTGCCGATGATGTGAAAGAACGCTATCATAAACAAGCAACATTGGTGAACGAAACGTTTTTGTTGAATGCACTCAACATCATCAATCAATGCGATATCGACTATAAAACCTCCAAAAATAAACGCTTACACGTTGAGTTGGCTTTGTTGAAAATTTGTTTCTTAAATACACAAATAGAAAGTGCGCTTTCTGTGATTTTAGGTGAAAAAAAAAACTAAAATCGCTTCTTCAATTTTATAAGGACAAAAAACATCAACAACAAGGCATTCAATTAGAGAATGAAGATTTATATTTTTCGGTTTTAGAAACTCAAGAAAAGATTCCGGAAAAACAAGAAGAAATCCAAGCAAAAAAACAAGAAAATTTTTATCCTTCAGTTCAAGAAGATGTTACACAATTAGCAGAAAATTTAAAAGCTAATGTTGAGCAAGATTCGACTATAAAAAAATCAAAAAGAGAATTGCCTAAAACTTCTTCGTTAGGTTCAATGTTTAAAGATATTCATAAAGATATCAGCACATCTGAAAAAGAGAAAAAAATTGAACTTACATCAGAAAACATAAAAGAAATTTGGGATAATTTTTTGAATGATAATAAAGAAAAACTGCAACCAACTTTTGTTAACCTTGCACAATTACATATTCCGGAACTTTTTGATGATAAATTGAGATTTACACTGCCAAATAATATATCATCCGAAATTTTGCAATTGCATAAAATGGATATTACGGCATATTTTAGAAAATGCACTACGTCGGAAAAAATAGCTCCTGAATTTATAGTTCTGAAGTCGGCAGAAGCAGATTATACCATAAAATCATCAAAAGATAGATTGAAGGATATGGTTGAAAAAAATCCTGCAGTTTTAATGCTGATTAAAAAATTTGAATTAATGGAAAATTGAGAATCCAAACATTAACGCTTGAAAATTGTTGATGCAATATGAACAAGAAAACAGTAGTAATTGGTGCAAGTCCAAAAGAAGATAGATACAGCAATAAAGCAGTGAAAATGTTACAAGTCAACAAACATGATGTTGTTGCTTTAGGTTTTGTTGATGCTTTGATTAATGATATTCCAATCGAAATAAATTGGAAAAATTATGACAACATAAATACTGTTACTTTATATTTAAATCCACAGCGACAAAAAGAATATTACAATTATATTCTGAGTTTAAAACCTAAACGAATTATTTTTAATCCGGGAACCGAAAACGAAGAGCTAAAACTCCTTGCAAAGAAAAATGACATTTCAACTTTAGAAGCTTGCACGCTTGTATTGCTGACAACCGGACAATATTAACTTTTCTTTCTAAATTTTTAGCTTATTTTTAATACAAAACTAAGTATGAAAATAGGTTGGTATGGCATACTGATTTTTATTTTATTTTTTCAATGTGAGAAATCATCAAATGAAAAATCAAAAAATGATTTTGTTTTATATACCATAAAAGCCGGTGAACAATATTCGGATAATAATTCGATTAAAATTTTAGATACGATTACAGAAATGAAATTCGTAGTAAAGTTTGACAGTTCAGCAATCTATTCAACGATAAATCCAATCAACCAATACGATGTCAATAAATTGTATGGTTTTTCGGATAATAATACTTTTCATCACATTAATAGTGCAAGAATAGGTTGGTGTTGGCTACATAATGAACTGCAATTGTATGGCTACATTTATAATGATTCTATTAGAACCTTTCAATACATTACATCTATTCCAATCAATGCTGAAATTTCTTGCTCTATAAAAATTGATGGCAATGCTTATTTGTTTCGTGTTCAAGATACTTCGATTGTAATGCCGAGGACATCAACCATTGCAAAAGGCTATCAATTATTTCCATATTTTGGCGGAGATGAAGTGGCACCACATGATATCCGAATCTGGATTAAAAATATTCTGTAATAGATTTTTTTTGATTAAACTTTTCGAAATTTTTTTAGTCAAATGTGATAAACACAATATTGTTTTTTTTGATAAATATAAAAAGTAAGAACTATGTTATCAGAAAATGAAAAAATAAAACATCTCTACAATCGTGCGACATTTGGAGTGCCCATTACAGGTTTGCCATTTTCTAATTCGTATCAAGAAGTGTTAAACCATATTTTAGAGAAAAAAAATTTAAAAACTCTTACAGTAATTTCGCAAGAAGAAGTAAATGAAATAAAGGAAAAAGCAAAGTCGGAGGGAAAAAAATCTCAAGTTGATGCTCGAAAAATGTTGAAAAAAAATATTGCAGATTTGAGTAATATGTGGTTTCAAGAAATTATCAAAAGCGATGCACAATTGCAAGAAAAAATGGCTGTTTTTTGGCATGGTCATTTCGCATGTCGCGCAGCAAATCCATATTTCGATCAGCAATATTTAGATATTATTCGAAAGAATGCTTTAGGGAATTTTAAAACTTTATTGTTTGAAGTTTCCAAAACACCTTCAATGCTTCAGTTTCTCAATAATCAACAAAATAAGAAAGATCATCCTAACGAAAATTTTGCTCGCGAAGTAATGGAATTATTTACGTTGGGTAGAGGAAATTATACAGAAGAAGATATCAAAGAATCTGCAAGAGCTTTTACCGGTTATAGTTATGATAAAATCGGCGAATTCAAATTTAGAAAATCTATACACGATTTTGGCAGTAAAACATTTCTTGGAAAAACAGGCAATTTTACCGGCGATGATATACTTAATATCATTTTAGAAAAAAGAGAATGTGCTTATTTTATTACGAAAAAAATCTATCGTTTTTTTGTAAATGATGAAAATATAGATGAATCAATCATAAAAAATTTAGGCGATGAATTTTATCAATCCGGATATGATATTAAAACATTAATGCATTCAATCTTTTCGTCTGATTGGTTTTATGATGAAAAAAATGTGGGTAATAAAATTAAATCACCGGTAGAATTATTAGCAAGTATGTTTCGTATTATACCAACAACTTTTGAAAATTCAATTGGACTGTTATATATACAACGTGTATTAGGACAAGTATTGCTCAATCCACCAAATGTTGCAGGATGGAAAGGAGGAAGAAATTGGATAGACAGTTCTTCTCTTTTATTTAGAATGCGACTTCCTCAAATTATTTTTTATGATGCTGATTTAGATATAACACCAAAAAATGAAATTCCTGAAATGAATTCTTATGATTTTAATGCACTTAAAATGCAAGACGCATTTATAAAAAAATTAGCCCAAAAAAAATTAGCAGCGAATTCAAATTGGACAAATGTTTTAAAACAATTTTCTTACTGCCCAGATGTTTGGAATGATGTATCAAACAAACTGCTGTCAAGCAGAGTAGATGCAAATACGGCAAAAATAGTAAAGACAAATGCTGATACATCAACTAAAGAAAATGAAATAAAAAGTGTGGTAATTAATATGATGTCTTTACCTGAATTCCAACTTTGTTAATTAAAAAAGAAAGAAATGAAAAGAAGAACTTTTATACAAACTACAGGATTAGCATCGGCAGCCATGATGATGCCAAAATTCTTGAAAGCACATCAACAAAATACAACAGCAAATAGCGGAAAAATTTTAGTCGTCATTCAACTGACAGGAGGTAACGATGGTTTAAATACAGTTGTTCCTTTTGAAAATGATTTATATTATAATGCTCGTCCAACAATTGCTATTCAAAAAAATACAACATTAAAATTAGATAGCCAATTAGGTTTGCATCCTGCCTTGCAAGGCATAAAAAAGTTGTATGATGATGGCAATGTTTGTTTGATAAACAATGTCGGTTACCCGGAGCCGGATAGGTCGCATTTTCGCTCTATGGATATTTGGCAAACAGCAAGCAAAAGCAATGAATATAAATCAACAGGCTGGCTCGGCAGATACTTAGACGAGCAATGTAATGATTGCAAACAGCCAACACAACTTATAGAAATAGATGATACATTGAGTTTAGCTATGAAAGGAGAAAACAAAAAAGGATTAGCAGTAAAAGATGTTAAACGACTATATTCTACAACTACTTCGCCTTTTATACATACCTTGTCCAATCAACATCAACTCGGCGATCATTCTCATGAAAATGCTGAATATTTATATAAAACTTTAGTAGATACAGTTGCTTCTGCTGAATATATTTATAAAACATCCAAAATTTATCAATCGGCTGCCAGTTATCCGAATCATGAATTTGGAAAAAGCATGAAAACAATATCAGAATTAATTGTTTCAGGCGTAGATACTAAAGTATATTACGTTTCTTTAGGCACCTTCGATACACATTATAATCAACTTGTGCGTCAAGAAAGTTTATTGAAACAATTAGCAGAAACAGTTGAAGTATTTATGAACGATATGAAAAAAAATGGAAAAGCTGATGATGTATTACTAATGACATTTTCTGAATTTGGTAGAAGAGTGGAAGAAAATGCCAGCAAAGGCACTGACCATGGAACAGCAAATCAAATTTTTATTTTTGGAAATCAATTGAAAAAAAACGGCGTTTATAATGAAGCACCTAACTTATCCAATTTAGATGAAGGTGATTTAAAATTTTCCGTCGATTTTAAGAATATATATGCAACGCTTTTGAATAAATGGATGAATACAGACGAACAATCAATCTTGGGTGCGAAATATCAAACTTTAGATTTTATTTAATACTTCAATATTTTTATTTTTTAGGGAAGATAAATATGTCTTCCTTTTTTTATTGCAGATTTTACACACTTGTTGATTCTATGATGAAAAAGAAAAGAAGCAAACCCTTTACTTTTATTCAATGAAAAATAAATTAACCTCTTTCTTGCTTGTATGTTTTTGTTTGTTGTTTTCAACAACAATTCTTGCACAATCTATTATTGATATCGTTGATCCTTATGAAATGCGTGTTTCTCGTTCTAAAGAAGCAGATACCTTTTTTTTTACACCGGATACTATCCAACAATCATTAAATCCTCTTCAGAAAATAGATACACTGCGTTCTTATAATGTATTTTTAGAAGAACGTATAACTCCATTTGGAATTGCTTATATGTGCAACGGGAATGAGATTACAAAAAAACAATATACTGAATATAAGAAGTTTTGGAACGCTCTGGATGCATGTACTCCATGTTTGCTCAATACCTATAATGATAAAAATGAAATGATGTATAGTGCATTTCAATATAAGAATTGTTTTTGCGGAAGTTATAAAGAATATTATGCTCAGAATAAATTAAAAGTAGAAGGACAGTTTAAACAAAACACTTCAGGAAATTGGGATAACCTGAAAAGTAGAAATTTATGTAGCATTCGAGATGGTGTTTGGACCTATTATAATGAAGATGGCTTACAACTGAAAACTGAAATCTATAAAAATGGGAAATTGATAGAAACTCGTATGTCTAATTCTAATCCTACGACTACAAACGAGCAACAACAAGAATCAAATTCTAATACAGAAAAGAATAAAAAATCTATCTTCCAACGTTTCAAGAAAGATTAATAAATCCTCACTTTTAATTTTCCTCAAATACCCATTTTAGTGTATTGTTAATTATAATAAACAATTGTTAAGAAAATTGTTATTTAATGTTACGATTATTTACTATTTTGGTTCAAAATAATCTTCTATGAAATTCGTAAACAAATCTTTTATGCTGGTATTACTACTATTGTTAAGTAGTTTTACTATTATCGCAAAAACAGACCTGAAAGGTAAAGTAACAGACGGGAAAGAACCGGTAATCGGAGCAAACATCACTATCAAAGGAACTACTGAAGGTACAGTTACTGATATTGATGGTGCTTTTGAATTATCTACCGAGCAACCCACTCCTTTTACTTTAGTTATTTCAATGGTTGGTATGACAACTTCTGAAGTTCAAGTGGACGGAAGCAAAGACGATATCGTCGTAACCATGTCAGAAGAATCCAGCTTGTTAAATGGTGTTGTTGTTGCCGCTTCCCGTGTGGAGGAAAAAATCCTTGAATCGCCGGTAACAATTGAAAAGATGGACAGTAAAATGATAAAAACTGCCGCCGCTTCAGATTATTACGACGACTTATCAAAATTAAAAGGTGTTCAAACAATTAATGGCTCCATGACCTTAACTTCAGTAAATACTAGAGGTTTTGGAGGTATTTCAAACACTCGTTTCGTTCAATTAATGGATGGAATGGATAACGCAGCACCTTTATTAAATTTCCCAACAGGAAATATGGTAGGAATTGGAGAATTAGATATTAATAGTGTGGAATTGGTTCCGGGTGCAGCATCTGCCTTATATGGACCAAATGCATTCAATGGTATTTTATTAATGAATTCTAAAAATCCTTTTGAACATCCAGGTTTAAGCTTACAAGTAAAAGGTGGATTTGCTCAAGCAAGCAATGGATATGGAGTGAAACCATTAGGAAGTGCCGCTTTAAGAATTGCTCATATCTTCAAATCTAAAAAAACAAATGAAGATTTTGCAGCAATAAAAGCAAATTTCAGTATTTTCCAAGGTACTGATTGGTATGCGAATGATTATACAACTGATAGAAATTTAGGAACTACAACTAACGTAGGAAATCCAAATTTTGATGGGTTAAATTTATATGGAGATGAAACCAGAATTTTTGTTCCGTATGGTGCAGTAAGAGGTACATTAATTTCTAATACATCAGCTTCTATCTTACCACAAGTTACTGCTGGAGTTTATGCTCAAGCTTATCCGGTAGTTTGGCAACAAATTTACGACCAAGTTTATGCAACACAAATAAGTGGAGGTGCTTCTCAATCTGATGCAGCGGCGGCGGCAACTGCATATGCAAATGCAAATGCTCCGGCACAAACACAAGCTTATGCTGATGCACATGCTCCTGGAATTGCTGACTCAAAGGCAACATCTGCTTTAGATTCAATCAGTTCTCTCTTAAATTTAGATATTAGAAGAACAGGCTTGTCTGAAGATAGATTATTGGAAAGCCACAAAGCTCAATCTGTAAAAGGAGACTTTGGAGTTTATTTCAGACCTTTTAAAGATAAATCTTATGAGTTTTCTTATAATTATAGAATAGGATTTGGTAACAGTGTGTATCAAGGAAGTGAACGTTATGCATTGAGAAACTTCATCCAACAATTCCAAAAAGCAGAAATAAAAGGAAAAGATTTCTTTATTCGTTCTTATATGTCTCAAACTAAAGATGGCGACTCTTATAACTTATCAGCTTTAGGTGCTTATACAAATGAATCTGTTTCTCCTTCTTCTTCACAATGGGTACCAACTTATTTAAGCACTTATGCAGGTCCGCTAATTCAAACAGCATTACAAACATCAGCTGCCAATGTATTAGCTAATGCTGCAGCTTTAACTGCTGTTGCTAATGATTCAGCGCGTTCAATGGCAGATCGTCCTTGGAATAATTTATCTCCGGAACAACAACAAGCTATTATAGAAAGTGTAAGAACTGGTTTATTCCAAAGAGGTGGTGCCGGTTTTATTGATAATTCTCGTATGTTCCATACAGAAGCAATGATTGATTTATCTCGTTGGACAGGAAAATGGATTGACATTCAAATTGGAGGTAACCATAGGTTATATAGTTTATCAACACAAGGAACAGTGTTTAATGAAGATCCGGATGGAACCGGACAATATAAACGTATTAAAATTAATGAATATGGTGCGTTTGTTCAATTACAACGCAAATTCTATAAAGATATGTTTAAAATCCAAGCATCTGTTCGTATAGATAAAAATGAGAATTTTAAAGTTATCGTTTCTCCGCGTGCAGCATTTGTGGCTACATTAGGAAAAGATAGAAACCACAATATCCGCTTATCCTACCAAACAGGTTTCAGAAACCCGGATTCACAAGCTCAATTTATTTATTTCCCAACATCTAATATTTTATTAGGTGGTACTAAGAAAAATGCAGAACGTTATCATTTGTATAATGGTGGTGCTTACACTATTGATTCTTATAATGCATTTGTTGCTTCAGCATTGGCTGGCGCAGCAGATCCAACATTATTGGTAGAGTCTAATTTCGATTATGTAAAACCGGAACAATTGCAAGTGGTAGAGTTAGGATATAAAACTGTTTTATTTAAGAAATTAATGATAGATGTAAACGGATATTTCAATATCTACAAAGACTTCATAACACAAATTACAGTTGTAAGTAAAGATAGCACAAGACATCAAGGTCAACTTTTACCTGGCGTAAGCCAAGTTATCCAAGGTACATCTCGTTCTGCTACAACTTGGAGACCTTATGTAAATATTCCGGGTAAAACCTATTCTTATGGTGCCGGTATTGGTTTAGCGTATGCATTACCAAAAAATATTATGGTAAAAGCAAGCTATAATTATATGGATTATAAAATCAAAGGAGGAAATCCTTCAATTGGTAGCGAAAAAGACTTAGGATTCAATGCTTCTAACCATCAATTTTATGTTGGCGTTTCCGGAAATAATGTTTGGAAAGGTTTGAGTTTTGGTATTGACTACAGATGGCAATCTGCTATTGATTGGAGTTCTGACTTTGCTGATGGAACAGTCAAAGCACGTGGTATATTAGATGCAAACATTGGTTACTTCGTAGAAAAAGCAATGACAACTTTCAAAATTGGGGCAACTAATATTGCCGGACCTGAATACATTACAAACGTTGGTGGTCCATCAATTGGAAGAACATTCTATGCTTCTATAACTTTTGACCAAGGAAAAGATTGGAAGAAAATCCATAGTGAAAAATCAACACCTAAAGAATTCTAAGATAATTATTAACTAAATAAAATTAGTAGAGCCATCAGATAATGATGGCTCTTTTTATTTCAATGATATCTATATTCTTATTGAATATGCATATCTAATCTAAAAAGAAGTTGCTGTACTTTTACTCAATTCATTTCGGATAGCTTGTGGTAACTCATCTTGTAAATAAGAACCAGCTTGAATATATGGATAAATATCTTCGTAGGTAACGGTTTTAATAGTGGATATTCTTCGATGAATATGAGCCCTATTTAATTGAGAAAAATGTTGTAAACCAGCTGCTCCTAATAATTCAATCGCATTATCAATAGTGAGGTGATGAAAATTTTTTACTCTATATTTCTTTTCTTCAACAACTAAACCTTTCTCTAAACTTTTATCTTGCGTCGCAACTCCAGTTGGACAAGTATTTTTATTACATTCTAATGCTTGGATACAACCCAAAGCAAACATCATTCCTCTTGCAGAATTACATAAATCTGCACCTAAAGCAATATTTTTTACGATGTCAAAACCGGATATTATTTTTCCGGAGGCTATAATTTTTATCTCCTGTTTGATATTGAAACCACAAAGCGTATCATATACAAATGCTAAACCATCTCTTAATGGCATTCCAACGGAATTAGAGAACTCTTGAGGTGCAGCACCTGTTCCGCCTTCGCCACCATCAACAGTAATAAAATCAGGGTAAATGCCCGTTTGTACAATGGCTTTGCAAATGGCGTAAAATTCTCTTTTTTGACCAACGCACAATTTAAAACCAATTGGTTTTCCGCCCGATAATGTTCGTAATTTTTGTATGAATTGTACCAATTCTATTGGAGTAGAGAATGCTGAATGACACGAAGGTGAAATTACATCTTTGCCGGTTTCCACTAGTCGGATTTTAGCTATTTCCTCTGTTACTTTCTTTGCCGGTAAAATGCCACCATGTCCGGGTTTTGCACCTTGTGAAAGTTTAATTTCTATCATTTTTACTTGCTCCAATTGTGCTTTTTGTGCAAATATTTCTTCATTAAATGTGCCATCCGAATTTCTACAACCAAAATATCCTGTTCCCAATTGCCAGATTATATCACCTCCTGGTGCTTTATGGTAATCACTAAGTCCGCCTTCTCCGGTATTATGTGCGAAATTGCCCAATTTTGCTCCTGAATTTAATGCTAAGACTGCATGTGAGCTTAATGAGCCAAAACTCATTGCAGAAATATTTAAGATACTTGCATTATAAGGTTTTGCGCACTGAGAACTGCCGATTAAAACTCTTGGATTTTTTTCTATTTTATGATAATCAATAGCGACAATGCTGTGTCCTAACCATTCGTAATTATTAGCATAAACATTGTATTGCGTACCAAAAGGCATGGTGTCGTTTACATTTTTTGCTCGTTGATAAACTAAAGAACGATTTAATCGATTGAATGGGGCACCATTTATATCACTTTCTATAAAATATTGAAATATCTTAGGTCGTAAATCTTCCATTAGGTAGCGAAGTCTGCCAAAAAGAGGATAGTTTCGAACAATACTTTTTCTTGGTTGAACTAAATCATAAATACCTAAGAGTACAATTGGGCCTGTAAAAAGAAATAACCACCAGAAATAAGAATTATACGAGCCTAACAGAATTGTGAAGGCAACTAAAAATATGGCGAAATAGATAAATGCTTTTCTCATAACACAATTGTTTATAATTATAGGAACTATCTAAATTAATAATAAAAGAAGAGGAATGGAAATTGGACTCCTATCTTGAATATGTTTTAATATCAATTAACATACATAAACAAAAACCCCGAAGAATACTTCGGGGCACACACAGTTGAAAGCTATTACCTTATTTTCTTATACAAAGTAATAGGTGCTGTTATTAATTTTTGACATATTCAATGTTTGCCGGATTAAATTCAGCCCAACCTATTGTCCAATTGTTTGTTGCATTAAATGCACCAATATAATTAACGTTATTAAAGCCGGATAATCCTGTAAAATCTGCGCCGGATAATAGTGAAGAACTTGCAGGTAACAAAAAATTTGGTGCTGTTGTATTGTATAAATCTGCTATTGAATAACCAACAGAAGTAATACTTGTTACTGTGCTATTATTTCTATTAGCATCTTTAAACCATTGCTCTACGTCAAATCCTTCTTGGTCTGAAGTAAAAGGGTCGAATGAACTCCAATTGTTTATCAAAGAAATTACAGAATTTTTTATAGTCAATTCATCATTTTCTGCGTGCGTTTTTGTCAACCCGCCATCTATCTTTATGCCGGTAGGAAAGCCTGTAATAAATGAATTATAAATTTGAGCTTTGTTGCTTCTTCTTAAATGTAAAGCACGTTTAAAGTTGGCATCTATAGCGGTCATTTCATCTTGTTTGGGTCCAAATATAGAAACGTTTGAAAAAATTGGAGCTGTAAATGGAGTATTTGAAGAACCACTTCCATCGTTGTCAATTTCAAAGCAATTAGAACCGCTAATATCTGCTAAATTCGGACTTCTGAAAGCAACAGCAAATTGAACTTTTCCTCTGTATCCAAAATCACAATCGAAATCATCATCTGTTGTTTTGAATGCAATTAAATGATCGCAATTAACTGTGCCACCAAACCATTCGAAAGCATCATCTAAACCATAAGTAGATTGAATGTAACTAATGGTTGTGCCAGAACCAACAGAAGCCAACGTTAAGCTATTAATTTCTTTATCTGTTAAGATTGGATAGCCGGCATATTCTAAGCGAACATATTTTAAGATGCCGGAATTATCTGCATCATTATTGCCACCATGATGAGCGCCGTAGCTTCCTTCAAGCGTGCCAAATCCGCCGGGCAAATTGTTTGTTGCATTTCCGCAAATCACCAAGCCGCCCCAATCTCCTGGCGTTTTCGTGCTTTCAGCAGAAGTGAATACGATAGGATTGTAAGCAGTACCTTCAGCAAAAATTTTGCTACCTCTATGGATAACTAAAGTGCCCGGATTTTCACCTGTTGTTCCTTTTTTTCCTATAATAACAGTTCCTGCTTCAATGTTCAACGTTCCGATAGCTTGTGGTGCTGTTCCATTTTGAATAGAATCTATTCCGACATTTACAATTCCATTCAATCGATAAACTGTGTCTTTGTGCCAAGTGATATTACCGATTAAATTTCCGGATACATCTTTTACTGCTCGGTCTGATGGCGGAATAATTTCTTTAGTTTCTTCTTCTGTACATCCTATGAGCATTGCAAAACATGCAAAAGCAAGTAAGGATGCTGATTTTTTTAAAAAATTTGTCTTTGTTTTCATAATAAAAAATATTAGTGTTTATGTTAGAAATTATATTTAATACCTAATGAAATAGTTTGTCCTTTTTTATATTGTTGGAAAATTTGATCGTTTGTTCTACTCCATTTTTTATCTCTATTTCCGTCTTGTATAAGTAATATTGATTGATTGATTAAATCGTGTGCAGCAAAACTCAACTCCACATTTTTCTTAAAGCGATATTGAATATTAAAATCTAAAATATGACGTGGCATTTCGTAGATATCCGGATTGTCGTCTGTACCAACAAATACAATTCGTTTTCCAATAACATTGTATAAGATATTTGCTTGCAAGCCTAACTCACTATCTTCGAAGAAAATACCGGCATTTACAGAAAACGGCGATTGACCTTGTAATGGTCTGTTGTTGCTTTGCCCAATTTTTTCATCTCCTAAATTAACTTTACTATAGATATAGGAAGCATTAGCCATTAAACCAAAATGTTTAAAGAAATAATTTTTTGCATGCTCAAATTTCTTTTTCACTTCTATCTCTACTCCGGCAACATCTGCTTGATGTGCATTGGCATAAGAGAAAGTACTGCCACTTGTGCCAACAACAGCTTTAGCTTCAATTGGATTTAAGAATTTTTTGTAAAAGGCTGAGATGCTAATAATTTCTCCGTTAGAAGGATAATACTCAAATTTTATATCGGTGTTATGTATGCTAGCATTTTTTAAATCAGGATTACCTTCTATTGTATATCGAGTATAAAAATCATCATAAGCAAATGGTGCAATTTCTCGGAATTCAGGTCTGTTTACACTCATTCCATAAGCAGCTCGAACTACGATTTTTGATGTAATGTTGTAATTGATATTTAATGAAGGAAGATAAACGTGTTTTCTGTTGTTGACTTGTACTAAATTAGTACTAGTACCGGAAGTTAATTGCTGATTGGAAAATTCGTAGCGTAAACCGGCAATAATGTTTACTTTATTTTTTATAGAAAATTCGGTATTTACATAAGCGGCATTAACGATGTTGCTTGCTTTGTAAGAGTCGAATGCACGCGTATGTTCACCTAATTTTATTCCGTCAGTTGTATTGATATGCTGCATTAGAACATCAATTCCCATGATAGATAAGTTGTTGTCAAATCCATCAAAAGTGGAACGTTGATAGCCTAATATTCGGGCATTAAAATTTCTGTTTTTATATTCTGTATAAACGCCGCCACTTACTGTTGCAATAAAACCTTTATCTGCAATTTTTGTGAATTTATGCGAAGCATTTATTGCGGCAGTTACAATATTTTCTTGCATCTTAGAAAAGAATCTTCCCAAATTGTTTGGATTTACATATGTAGGCAATACATTAATTTCGTATTGATTAGTTGTAGTATTTAATGTTGAAGTATAACGTTTAAAATCAGGCTCTTTGTTGTAGGCTCTACTATATCCGACAACCCAATCTATATTGGTATATTCTGATTTTATTGCATGTTTTCCTAATAATTGGCTGGCATAAATTCCTCTATATGCATTATATAATGCATGATTATCCATAGTTAAATCGTTTGCAAAATCTTTTCCTGTACGATGTGTATATTGCGATAATGCATTCGAATTAAAAATATTCTTAAACTCTATGGTGTTGCTTTTAAACTTAAATGCCCAGTTGTGCAGGATGCCTAAGTTTACTGTATTATTGTATTGTTCATCTTTGAAATTATATTTTGGATTTTGTTTGTCGTTTGCAAAATCATAGATATCATAATCGGCTCTAAAGATGGAATAATGTTGTTTGGAAATAGAATAATTTAGGGAAGTAATCATACCAATTAATAATTTATCAGTTGATATTCTTCGGCCAAAACTTATCCCAATTTTTTGGTCAGGAATGGAAGCAATTTTTTGTGCTGTCCAATTTTTATTGAGTTGATTGCCGGCGTCAACTCTTTCTTGAAGACTTAACCCGTTAATGTTCTTTGGAAAATTAGATGGTAAATTATTTTTGTTGTCGTTGGCTAAATAAAATAACGCACCATTCTTTTGATTATAAAAAGGCTTAAAAGTTGTGCCAATTCGAAAAGTAGTACCATAAGATACATCTACAAAATTATTATCCGGAAAACTCTTGGTAAATATTTTTACAATGCCGCCGGCAAACTCGCCAACTGTATTAGCTGAAGGACTTTTCAAAACAATAATTCTATCTAACTGTGCTGATGGAATGATATCAAAAGAGAACGATTTTACATCTGTTTCCATGGATGGCGCAATGGCATTGTGTAGCAACACATTGTTGTATCTCGGATTTAAACCTCTAATATTGATGAAATTACTTTGTATGCTAATACCCGGAATTCTTTTTACTACTTGCGCCGCATTTCCGTCTGCTGTTTTCTTTATTTGTTGCGCAGAGATGCCACTTGTAATTTGTGCTGCATTTTTCATTTCTAATAAAACTGCAGCTTCGGAATTTGTTTTTCTCACATCAACAATTTGAACTTCTGTCAACTCGTTTTGGGCAACATCTAAGTCAACATTTATTTGTGTCGTTGTATTAGCTATTACAACCACATTTTCTACAGTCTTACTTGCATATCCGATATAGGAAAAGTTTATTTTATAAATTCCCGGAACAATGTCGCTTATTTCATAATTGCCTTCTAAATCTGTAATTGCTCCTGCAGTAGAACTGTCGATGGAAATGTTGACACCAATCAAAGTTTCGATTGTTGTTTTGTCGATAATTGTGCCTGAAATTTTTCCATTTTGTGCTATTCCGCAAATAGGCAGTAAGAGCAAAAACATTGTTTTAATTCGAACTAAAATTTTTTTCATTTGTGTGTAATTATTTATGTTGCAAAATAAAAACGCACAGTTCACCTGCAAGTAAAGGCTGATTGAATGTTTCGTGGAGAATTAAGGATGAATTAGAACAAAATATGATTGGTGTTGTTTTTTATAAGATTTATATGTGTTTTTAAAGTGAACAATGATAGCTAACTCATTAATAATGAATAGATTTTTAAGTATAGGTTAGGCTGTTTTTTTATGAATGAATTTTGAATTAGAAATGAAGATAATATTTGAGGTATCTTTGTATTACATGCAGGTTGTATTTAAACCATTTAGTTTATTCCAATTTCTCCCAATGTATTTATATTAAAATTATTCTATGGAAATTAACACAGAAGAAAAAGAGATAATAGAAAGCAATAGCATAGATGCTCGTAGATATACCATTTACATTATCGATAAGGATAAAGTTAACTTAGAAAAATCCATTAAATGTTTTAAATCTGAAAATTTTATTTTCAAAGAATTTACTAAAACAAAAAATCTATTAGATAAGATTAAAGACGAAAAACCCGATTTAATTCTTCTAGAAGTGAACTTGAATGAAACTGACGGAATCGATATGTGTTGGGAAATTCGTTCCGACTCAACAAATGGAAATGTTCCAATTATTTTTCTTTCTAATAACTCAGATGACTTTACTCAATTAGCTGCTTACGAAGCCGGAGCCGATGATTTTATTGATAAATCGACACGACCTCGACTTATAGCAACTAAAATAAAAGCATTCTTGAATCGTTGCTATGCAAAAAATGATTCGAAAAAAGAAGTAAGAATTTTTGGCAATTTAGAAATAGATGAAGAACAAGTTGTCGTCTTTAAAAAAGGAGAACCTTTGAAATTGTCTAAAAAAGAATTTGAATTAGTTGTGTTGTTGAGTTCTAAACCAAAGAAAGTGTTTAAACGCAATTATATACTGCTAAAAGTTTGGGGCGATAATATCATCGTCGGTGATAGAAATATTGACACACATATCAAAAAAATAAGAAAAAAATTAGGTAAAAGTCATATCGAAACGGTGCGCGGAATTGGCTATAAGTTTATTCCGTAAGAAATAATTTATTCGGCAAGTTTCAGTAATTCTACTTCATTTTCTGAAAAATCAGGACTATTTATTTTATAAATTTTTTGTAAGATTTCGCTCGCAATTTCCAAGTTTTTCAATGCGTCCATAACACTCACACGAGGTTCGGTATTAAAAATCAAACACTCGGCAAAGCTGTTTAATTCTTCTTTCAGTGCATCGTATTCTTCTAAAATCAAATTCTCTGTTTTTATTTGTTTCTCTTTCTCATCTTTCAAAGAATGAGGTTGATTTTCCTTTTCGGATAGTTTTAAAACAGTCGTTTCTCTATTCAAGAAATCAATTGTAATTTGATTGTCTTTTTGAAAGAGTTGCATCTTTCTCATTTTTTGAACTGCGGTTCTGCTTGCTGTTAAGTTGGCAACACAGCCATTGTCGAACTCAATCCTTGCGTTGGCAACATCTATTTGGTTGCTTACCACCGAAACGCCACTTGCACTAATGCTTTTTATATTTGCTTTTACAATTGAAAGCACAATGTCAATATCATGCAACATCTCATCTAAAACTACTGATTCTGATGTTCGTTTAACATGGAAATTATTCCAGCGTTGCGACTCAATAAACATAGGTTGCACCTCAAGTTGTTGCAATGCCAAAAATGCAGGATTAAATCGTTCAATATGTCCAACCTGAAGTTTTACGCCAGATTCTCGAACTAATTCCACCAATTTCTTGGCATCTTCTAAATTATTAGATAAAGGTTGATTTAAGAAAACATGTTTACTTTGTTTTATTGCTTTTTCTGCATAAAAATAATGCGCATTTGCCGGCGTCAAAATGTCCACCGCATCACATTTACTGATGAGTTCATCTACATCGTCAAAGCAATGTACTGTGTAATCTTCTTCTAAACGTTGGAGTTTTTCCGGCTCAATATCATAGCAACCTACCACTTCAAAATAGGGAGATTCCATTAATTTCTCGAAGTGGCGAATGCCCATTCTTCCTAATCCTATGATACCAATTTTTATCATTGATGTTATCAAAAATAATATCCTATTCTATTGTATTACAATTTATTAATCCACGAATTGTGCATTATTCCATATTTATTTAAAAAATGCATGCCTTTTAAAGCTCGTTTTTAATGTTTTCTTTATGATAGAAACCGTATTTTTGTATCGTGATTTCCAATCAAAAAGTAGCATATCATACCTTGGGTTGTAAACTCAATTTTTCCGAAACATCTGCCATTGCGCGTAAGATGCAGGAAAAAGGTTTTCATACTGTAGATTTTGATGAAGTTGCTGATGTGTATGTTATCAATACTTGCTCCGTTACCGACCAAGCCGACGCCAAATGCAGAAATATCGTGCGAAAGGTAATGAAGCAAAACTCGAACGCTTATGTTGTAGTAATTGGTTGTTATGCGCAATTAAAACCTAATGAAATTGCAAGCATTAAAGGCGTGGATTTGGTGTTAGGCGCAGCCGAAAAATTTAAGTTGCCGGAAATTATTACCGACTTAACTAAAAATCCTTGCGGTCAAGTTTTAGCTTCTGAAGTGTCGAATGCCAATTTCTTTGTAGATGCTTATTCTTTGGGCGATAGAACGCGCTCTTTCTTGAAAATTCAAGATGGTTGCGATTATAAATGCTCGTTTTGCACCATTCCATTGGCAAGAGGAAAAAGCCGAAGCGATACACCGGAAAACATTAGAAAAAATGCGGAAGAATTAGCAGCAAGCGGTGTGAAAGAAATTGTATTGACAGGCGTAAATACAGGAGATTATGGGAAAGGAATTGATGATGAAATAGAATTCTTCGACATCGTAAAAATGCTGGATACTATCGAAGGCATTGAGCGTTTCCGGATTTCTTCAATCGAGCCGAATTTATTGACTGATGAGATTATCGACTTTGTTGCCAACAGTCAGCGTTTTATGCCGCATTTCCATATTCCGTTGCAAAGTGGCAGCAATAAAATGTTGGGATTGATGCAACGAAGATACAAACGCGAACTCTATCAAAGCAGAGTAGAAAAAATAAAAAAAGCAATGCCACATGCTTGCATTGGCGTTGATGTTATTGTTGGTTTTCCTTCTGAAAGTGATGCCGATTTTTTAGAAACGTATAATTTCGTCAGAGATTTAGATGTTTCGTATTTGCATGTGTTTACTTATTCAGAACGACAAAACACGAAAGCATTAGAAATTAAACCGGTTGTGCCGATGCCTGTTCGCAACCAACGCAATTTGAGTTTGCGTAATTTAAGTGAGAAGAAAAAACAAGCATTTTATCGTCAGTTTTTAAATACCAATCGCACAGCCTTGATGGAACAAGAACAACACGGCGATGTGATGCATGGATTTACAGATAATTACATCAAAGTTTCTATGCCTTTTAATGCTGACTTTGTAAATCAATTAGTAGAAGTTCAACTAAGCGACATAGACGCAGATGGCAATGTTTCAGCTACTCCAGTACACAAAGCGGAATTGATATAATCAGAATTTATTGCTTGGAATATGTATCGTAAATTGCTTTGGCAATTTTTGCTGTCGTTTCTTCCAAAATTTCAAAATCAGCATAAGCATCATTTACAAAAATAGCAATTGCTAAATGTTTGCCGTTTGGTAAAGTAATAATGCCAGCATCATTCACGGCACTATACATGTTCGAATTATTTTTTCCAGAAGAGCCCGTTTTGTGCGCTACTTCAGTATTCGGTGGCAATAATTTTACAATTCTATTTTTACCAGTCCATGTAGAAACCATCACATCATACAAGAATTTAGTGTTGATGTCAGAAATAATTTTTCCGTTATAAAAATCAGTCAGCAATTGTACCATTGCATTTGGCGAGCAAACATTTCTATATTGATTTTTCCATTTCTTATGCATGCCGGCTTCGTTATATTTCATATAAAAATCTTCGATGCCTTTTTTGTTGATATACTTTTGAACAACTTTTGGTTTTCCGAGATGATGCAGCAAAACATCACAAGCAATATTGTCGCTTTCGGCTACCATATATTTTAGTAAATTTTCAAACGTGATATTGACATTTCCATTTGGGAAAGAATCGCGCATCGGACTCCAAGTATCTTTTATCATCTCTTTTGGTGTGATATGAATTTTGTGTTGTAACGAAAATTCGTGTTTGTCAATTCTATCTAAAATGGCAAGTGCTATCGGAAATTTAAATACACTTTGCATCACACATAGCTCATCGCCATAAAAGGAGAAATGCGAAGAATCTTCTATGACTGCTGCTGCCACGCTTACTTTTCCTTTTGCTGCTTTTCCAATTTCTTGTATTTTTTGGATTAAGATTTCATCTTGTGCTCGAAGTTGAAAAGGAGCAATCAGTAAACAAAAAATGAAAATGTATGAAAAATTTTTCGGCATTCTTTTTGATTTATTTCCAAAGTTAAATCAATTGTTTATCTTGTAGTAAGATTAATATTTAAATTTCTAGGAATGAAAAAAATTACCTTAACCTTTAGCTTATTTTTTATGTTGATTTATTTGCCATTCATCGCAAATGCAGATAAAGGAAATAAAAATAAACAAGCAACAACTGCTCCAGTAGTAGATAAATTAGCACAAAAAAATGCAGAAGATTCAATTGTGTATGCCAACTTTATGGTGAATAGCAATAATCATACATTCCAAAATACACCAAATGAAATTTTATTGAGCAATGGAATGAAAATTAAATTTATAAAGTTGAATCGATTTCCAATTCCGCGAGGTGTTACTGTCCAAATTCCGGATGCCATTTCTCAGCGATTTAATTATGAATTAGCCGAAGTGGAAATGCAGGCAACAAATACGAATTCTACAGAAGTAAAATTAGGACAAACAGCATCAGAAGCTTTATTTGTTTCGTTTAAAATGTTCAGCGCAGAAACAGGTTCTAAAACGTTTACTTCACAATATCCATTGTCGTATGGTGCTATTTATGCCAAAACAGAACCGGCACAAACAGAAAAAGTAACACCAATTTATAAACAAACAACTGCTTTTGTAAATAATAACTACAAACCTGGCGAAACAAAAACGAGCATAGGTTACATTATTTGCTTATCCAAACAAGCCAAAACGATAGATAAAATCATTTTGCAAACACAAGAATTCGGGACAAACAAAACGTACGCTTGTCCGGCGAAATTATAACCTTGCGTTTTAAAATTGAATTTAGATAATTCAGCAGAAGCTATTTGTAACTTTTTTTGGAATAGATACACCGTTAATATAACCTAAATTTCGCATATTATCTTACTATTCCTTGCTACTTATCCTTATCTTTGCACCGATTTCTAAACATTTTTAATTAAATATTATATAATATGAAAGTAACCGTAGTAGGTGCAGGCGCAGTTGGCTCAGCAGTTGCCGACAATATTGCACGTAAAGAACTTTGCCACGAAGTGGTTTTATTAGACATCAAAGAAGGTGTTGCAGAAGGAAAATCTATCGATATGATGCAAACGGCAGCTATCTTAGATTTTGACACAAAAATTACAGGATCAACAAATGATTATAGCAAAACCGCAAACAGCGATGTAGTTGTAATTACATCGGGTTTACCAAGAAAACCGGGCATGACGCGCGAAGAATTAATTGGTGTAAATGCCGGCATCGTGAAAGGTGTTTCTGAAAATATATTGAAATATTCTCCAAATACAATTTTCGTTATCATTTCCAATCCAATGGATACGATGACGTATTTAGCATTGAAAGCAACAGGCATTCCTAAAAATAGAATTATTGGTATGGGTGGCGCTTTAGATAGCTCTCGTTTTAGATATTATTTATCTCAAGCATTAGGTTGCTCTCCATCTCAAATAAATGCTGATGTAATTGGAGGTCATGGCGATACTACGATGATTCCTTTAACACGCTTAGCTACATTAGGTTCTACGCCGGTTTCAGAATTATTAGATGCTGAAACATTAAACAAAGTAGCTGCAGATACTATGGTTGGTGGTGCAACACTTACAAAATTAATTGGTACTTCAGCTTGGTTTGCTCCGGGTGCTGCAGCAATGTCAATTGTTGAATCTATTTTACGTGATGAAAAACGTGTGATTACTTGCAGTGTTTTCTTAGAAGGCGAATACGGTCAATCTGATATTTGTATGGGCGTTCCGGTTGTTATTGGCAAAAATGGTTGGGAAAAAATCATCGACTATAAATTGAACGACGAAGAAAAAGCAGCATTTAGCAAAAGTGCCGATGCAGTACGCAACATGAATAATGTTTTAAGCACGCTTTCTATCTAATTTTAAATAGTATTTTTTATAAAAGCAGTCATTTTTTTGACTGCTTTTTTTTATGTTAATTCGTTTCAAACTTACAAAGTTTACAGCTACATTTATTCCATGAAATTATCCAAATGGTGCTTGTTTTTATGCTTGTTAATGCTTGTTTTTTCTTCCTGTGAAAAGAGCGAAAATAATAGAGCTACGATTTCTTTTCAATTAATCTCTACAAATAAAACACCAATCGGAAGAAATTATTCCATCGACAACGACAAAACTAAACTCTTGTTTTCTAATTTCTTATTAACCGATGTTTCCGGAAATAAAACACTATTGAAAGATGTGTTCTTATACAAAAAAAACAATACTGATTTTGAAGTGAAAATTCCGGAAGGTAATTATACAACGTTTCAATTTTCTTTTGGATTAGATGCCATAACGAATAATGCTAATCCAATTAATTTTCCGGCATCACATCCGTTAAGTGTCGAGGAAGGTTTGTATTGGGATATGCTGAAATATCGTTTTGCCATCATAGAAGCAATGGTAGATAATTCGCCAGCAAAAAATCAAACGCCAAACACACCTATTTCTATGCATTTAGGCTCGGATACTTTATATACAGTCATTTCATCTACAACGATTCCTAAAAATGGAATGAACTTGCAAATACAATTTAATTTAGATAGCCTTTTTGTGTTAGATGCTGAGCCTTTCCAAATTAGCAATTTTAGCAACCATTCCGAAAGCGCTGAAATTGCTCGCACAATTACTATAAAAAACAGTTTTATAAATAGTCGAAAAATTTCCTTGATTTCTAATTGATGAACAAAAAAAATGCAATAATAGCTTTGGCAACAACTCTGTTTTTGTTGAGCATAATTCATGCATGTAAGAAAGAAGAAAATCCGCCGACAACAACACCATACACATTTCCTGAAATCCCCAATTTTAGAGCCATTCCAACAGATATTTCCAATCCAATAACAATAGAAGGCGTTGCACTCGGCAAAAAACTTTTCTTCGACCCAATTCTTTCTTTAGATTCTTCCATTTCTTGTTCGAGTTGTCATCAGCCTCAATTTTCTTTCGCTGATAATAAAATAAAAAGCGAAGGAGTACATCAAGTATTGGGAAAACGAAATGCCATGGCATTGGTAAACTTAGCTTGGCAAAAAGATCGTTTTTTCTGGGATGGAAGAACAACCACATTACACGAACAAATTACATTTCCGATTCAAGATCCGTTGGAAATGCAAAATACGTTGGATGAAGTAGAAAATCGTTTGCAAAAAAATCCGACTTATGTAGATTTATTTTGGAAAGCATTTGGCACAAAAAACATTTCTATTGATTTAGTTGGTAAAGCCATCGAGCAATATGAAAAAACTTTGATTTCATATAATTCCAAGTTTGATAAATTTTCTCGTGGTGAGTTAATGTTGACTGATTCCGAACTTCGAGGATTAGAGATTTTCAAAACGGAAAAAGGCGATTGCTTTCACTGCCATAGCAGCACAGCGCCGGAAGTGTTTATTTCGCCGGATAGAACTTTCGCTAATAACGGAATGGATACAATTACGAATGTAATAGATTTTGCAGATTTTGGATTAGGAGATTTTACAAACAATCTTTCCGATTACGGCCGTTTTAAAATTCCGACATTGCGCAACTTGGCTTTCACTGCTCCTTACATGCACGACGGGCGATTTGCCACCTTAGATGAAGTAATCGATTTTTATAATCAAGGACCAAAAGGCTCGCCAACCTTAGAGCCAATTATGCGCGAAAAAGCCGAAAAACGCTTGGAAACACTCGGTCATTGGGGCTTGAATCTTTCAGCCCAAGACAAAGCCGACTTAAAAGCATTTTTACTCACACTTTCCGATTCCAGTTTTGTTCAATAATCAATAATCCGCTAAAATCCGTCAAATCCGTGTTTTCCGTGTTCTAATATTATTTATAAAAAAGTTAAACCAAACTTTGTATCGTTTTAAAATGATGTCGATTATGATAAAGCGTAAAAAACAACATTTCTCGCACACTTAAAACACCAAGAATTGGATGCGGCATACAAAATTTATCTAAGTCTTCTTCTTTCCATTTGTCTATCGTTTTTATCAACGACTCAAACGATTTTTTCCAAGTAGAATTAATCAATTTACGCGTAGGAAAATTACTTAATCTCGGTTGAAATGGTAGTGGCGCTTTGGCACCGGTATTTAATTTTAATTGATATTTCCAAACCACTTCTTCATAATTCCAAGTCTTGCGTTTCGGTGCTTTATACACTTGCTTCAAAACAATTTTAGGCGTATTTAATCCGAGTGTGGTAATACTGTTTGAGATAGACAGGTGTTCAATATTTTGTGCAATACTCCATTTGCCGTTTTTACGTTGTTTATATTTCTGATTCTCCACTTGTTTTAAATAAGAATTGACTTCTTCAAAAAGTTGAATTAATGCTTGTTTGATTTCTTCTTTTGTGTTCATTTTTAGTATTATTGTAAAGCATTCTAAAGATAAAAATTAATTCACGCTTTTATTGGAAATTCTAAAAAAATATAACGCTTTTGTTGAAGTGGTGTTGCCATTGAGTTTACCCAAACTCTATACGTACGCCATTCCTGAAGTATTGGAAAATGAAATACAAATAGGCAAAAGAGTAGAAGTGCAATTCGGAAAACAAAAGCTTTATGCCGCACTGGTTTATGCCATTCATCAACAGCCACCGACAGAATATATACCAAAAGAAATTTTAAATGTAATAGATGAGTTGCCTATCGTTACGCCAACTCAATTGAAATTATGGAATTGGATAGCCAACTATTATATATGTACATTAGGCGACGTGATGCAAGCCGCTTTGCCTGCCTATTTTAAATTAGATTCTGAAACTTTTTTTGTAAAAAATCCAAATACGGAAATTGATATTTTGCAATTGCCGGACGATGAATACTTAATTGCAGAAGCCTTAAATCATCAAGAAGAATTGAGTTTAAAAGATATTATTTCTATTCTTCAGAAAAAATCGATAAGTAAATCAATCAGGAATTTATTGTCAAATAAAGTTATCTATGTAAAAGAAACCTTACAAGAAAAATATACACCAAAGTTTGAAACTTTTGTGGAGTTGCATCCGCAATTTTCTATCGAAAAAAATCAACTAAAACAAGCATTTGAGTTGGTATCTAATTCACTTAAACAAGAAGCTATTTTATTAGCATTTATAGATTTATATCAGCAAAACAAAACTATTACTCGCAAAGATTTATTGAAGAAATCCAATGCTGCTTCAAGAGTTTTAAATGCGATGTTAAAGAAAGATATTTTTCTGTTGGAAGATAAAATTGTCAACAGAATTTCCGATGCAGAGATTGATTCAATCAGCCAATACAACTTATCATCCAATCAATCAAAGGCTAAAGAAGAAATTAGAAAATATTTTAGTGAGAAAGAGGTTGTCTTATTGCATGGTATTACATCAAGTGGAAAAACTTTAGTTTATATCGACTTAATCAAAGAACAAATTGCTCAAGGCAAACAGGTCTTATTTCTATTGCCGGAAATTTCTTTAACTGTACAATTAGTGCAGCGATTAGAAAAAATGCTGGGAAAAATTGCAGTGTATCATTCAAAATTCAACAATGCCGAACGCATAGAAATTTGGAATGATGTATTACAAAATAAGGTTCAAGTTATAGTTGGCGCACGTTCTTCCGTTTTTCTACCTTTTCAAAATTTAGGCTTAGTAGTGGTGGATGAAGAACACGACAGCTCATACAAACAACAAGAGCCTGCTCCGCGCTATCATGCACGCGATACTGCAATTTATTTGGCATTGCAACATCAAGCAAAAGTAGTTTTAGGCTCAGCAACTCCAAGTATCGAAAGTTATGCTAATGCACAAATCAATAAATATGGATTGGTAAAATTGATGTCGAGATTTGGAGACGTTCATCCACCGGAAATTCAATTTATCAGCTTATCAGAAGCCAATAAAAAAAAGGAAATTGTAACTGGAATTTCTTTCTTGTTGCGCGATGAAATTCAACATACATTACAAGCAAAAAAGCAAGTTATTTTATTTCAAAATAGGCGCGGTTATGCGCCGTATATTGCTTGCTCGGATTGCAATTGGATTCCGCAATGTAAAAATTGCGACGTCAGTTTAACCTATCACAAATACACCAACGATTTGCGTTGTCATTATTGTGGTAGCACACAAACTTTAGTAACCACTTGCGTTGCGTGTGGCTCGCATCATTTGCAACAAAAAGGAATTGGTACGGAAAGAATTGAAGAAGATTTGAAAATTATTTTTCCGACTGCACGAATTGGAAGGATGGATTATGATACTGTAAAAACTAAACATGGACATCATAAAATTATTGAAGCGTTTGAAGCAGGCGAATATGATATTTTAGTCGGCACGCAAATGGTAACGAAAGGCTTGGATTTTTCTAATGTGAGTTTAGTTGGTGTATTAAATGCTGATGCCTTGTTGGCTTATCCTGATTTTAGAGCGATAGAACGCGCGTATCAATTGTTGATGCAAGTAAGTGGACGTGCCGGCAGGCGAGATACTCGCGGAAAAGTGCTGATACAAATGGGAAATGTTCAACATCCTTTAGTTGATTTTGTGTTGAATGAAAATTATGATGAATTTTTTAAAGTACAATGGAACGAGCGAAAGCAGTTTCATTATCCGCCGTTTTCGCGTTTAATACGATTGACTGTAAAACACAAAGAGATAAAAACGTGTATAGAAGCTGCTACTAAAGTTGGTGATTATTTACATACTAAATATGTAGGTTGGATTGTTGGACCCAATGTGCCTATAATTCAAAAAATCAATAACTATTATCTGCGAGATTTGCTGATAAAAATTCCAAGAAATTTTACTGAATTAAATAAAGTAAAAGGTGAAATTCAACAAGCCGTAAACGGCCTTTATCAATTTCAATCTTTTAAGCAAGTGCGTGTAATTATTGATGTAGATTGCTATTAATCTTTTATTTTCCTTTTCCTTTCCATAGGATAATAACTGTATAAATCAAGATTTTGATATCTAATAAAATGGAAATATTTTCTATATAAAGAATGTCATAACGCATACGTTGAAGCATTTCTTCGATAGTTGATGCATAGCCGAATTTTACCATTCCTAAAGAAGTAATGCCGGGTTTTACGCGATGTAAAAGCTGATATTGTGGTGCAACTTTCACGAGTTGGTCGATATAATATTGTCGTTCCGGACGAGGCCCAACCAAACTCATATCACCTTTAACAACATTCCAAAGTTGAGGTAACTCATCAATTCTATATTTGCGCATAAATCGCCCGAAAGTGGTAATGCGTTTATCATTTTCTGATGATAACATTGGTGTGTCATGCTCCGCATTTTCTATCATAGAACGAAATTTGATAATGGAAAATTTATTGCCATTTAAACCAATGCGATTTTGTAGAAAGAAGATAGAACCTTTAGATGATACTTTTACTTTTATGGCGATAAGAAACAAAATCGGTGAAAGAAAAATCAAACCTAAAACAGATACAATCACATCAACACAGCGCTTGGAAATTTTCTTCCAAGGTGTCAATAATTCATTCGGTATTTCAAAAAAGGTAGAACCAAAAATCGCTTGTGTTTTAAACTTTCCAGAAATGATATCTACTTCATTCGGTAAGATTTGTATCGTTTTATTCTTGTTTAGAAAATAGAAAATATATTTTTCAAGTTCAAGAGCATCTATTTTATCAATAGCTAAAATAACTTCATCGTATTCTTTTATTGAAGATGATATTGCTTGTAAAGTCGATTCTTGTGAATGTGATTCTGTATCAACAAGAATTTGATGAACAATTTTATAAGGTAATTTTACTTTCGATTGTTGTATGTCCGTTTCTATCTTTTTAATATTTTCTGAAGAAGCGATTAATAAAGTAGCGATGTATTGTTTGCCGGCAATAATTTGTGCTTTGGTGTAATATAAAACACACATTCTAAAAAAAATAGTACAGCAAAAATGGATAATCAGAAAAATAAAAAATAGTTGATAGTAATCTTTATAATGATGAATGATGTCATTCAACATTAAACTAAAGAATAAAATTATTCCACCAAAAAATGTTTGCAAAATACTTCTATTTAGCTCAATTAATCTCGACTTCTTTAATAGATTGGTGTAGGTATTGTCCATGAAATAATACAATAACCAAGCCAATGGAATAATTAAAATTCCTAATAAAAAATTATTGTCAGAAAAAACAATGGAAAAATGAATCGGATTTTGTTCAATGCTAAATTTCCGAAATGTAAAAAAACAAAACCAAGATAAAATTGCTGATATATAATCAGCAATTACATACATTAAAATACCTTTATTTGCACTTTTATACACTAAACAAAAATACAAATTAATCGCACTTTTTATGGTTACTACTGTTAAATGTATCGGAGAGTTGCTAAGTTAGCCGATTGTGTACCAAATACCAAAGAAATGTAAAACGCTACCGGCTAAAACAAATAAGTGCCAAACTGCATGATGATAAGTATAGCGTTTCCAAGCATAAAAAATAACGCCCAATAAATAACTTAGTCCACCCAATAGAATAAATAGTAAAACTTTGTCTGAAGTGTAGTGCATTATTGTATTAATCTCTGTTAATCCTATACAACCCATTACAACATAAGCAATAGTTGAAATGGTGTCGTATTTTCCGGTAAGGAAAAGCTTATTAATAGTTCCAATCAAAACCATACTCCAAATGACAATCAATAGCCACATAATTTCTTGGAATGGAATCGTCTGCATTAACAACGCTGTATAAGTGCCGGCAATTAAATAATAAATGCTGATATGGTCGGCAATGCGTAAAATTCCTTTCGCTTTTGTATGAGTGATAGCATGATAAAATGTGGAACTTAAATAAACGGCTGATAAACCAATTGAGAAAAATATCAAACCTACTAATTTATAATTAACTTCGTAGTGAGAAACTTTGACGAATAAAATAGGAATTAAAGTGGCAAATGTTATAAAACCAATACCATGCGTAACGGCATTTGCGATTTCTTTTTTAATTTCTATTTTCATTTTTAATTTTAGAAAGAATAAAGATACAGATTAATGTCAAAAAAAATAGTTAAAAGAATTGCATGTTGTATTATGATTCCTTTAATGGTTTGTGTTTTTTTTGTTGCATGCTATCCATTGTCCACCGGAGCAACACGTTGGCGCATAAAATTTGATAAAGATGTAATTAAAGAGAAGAAAGAATTTTTAAGTGAGCCTTTTCTGGTAAATGAGAAATTACCCAACATCATCTTAATTGTTGCTGATGATTTAGGCATGAATGATGTTAGCTGTTACGGCAACTCTATTGTTGAAACACCTAATATAGATAGTTTGGCAGCAGAAGGCATTAGATGTACAGAAGCTTATGTGTCTTCAGCAGTTTGTGCACCTTCACGTTGTGGTATACTTACCGGAAGATATCAGCAACGTTGCGGTTTCGAAACACAACAAATGGAATATTATCCAACTAACTTGATTGAATTTCTTACCGGAAAATATATCTCTCAGAAAGATACCAATTGGGTGGTTGCCACCAAACCGCGTTATCCGTATGAATGGCAAATTGCCAAGCAAGGCGTGCCACCAACAGAAATTACACTCGCAGAATTTTTGAAGAAAGCAGATTATGCAACAGGCATCATTGGGAAATGGCACTTGGGTAAAAATCCGAAATTAAATATTCCGAATGTACGTGGATTCGATTACCAGTTTGGTTGTTATGGTGCATTTACTTTATATGCCGAAAATGCTGTTCAAGAAGATATAGTCAACTATAAACGTCAGTCGTTTTCTGCCAAATATCAATGGGATATGGCTCGACGCGACGACGCCATGATTTATGAAAACAATCATAAAATAAAACACGAAAGCCAATATCTAACAGATGCCATCCGAGACCGTTCTCTTCGATTCATTGAGCAAAATAAAGATAAACCCTTCTTTTTATATATTCCTTTTACGGCTGTACATGAGCCTTATCAAGCTAAGTTGGACAAATATGTAAAAGAATATTACAAAGTAAAAGACAAGAAAAAAGCGGTTTATAATGCCATTATTCGTTCTATGGATGATGCTATTGGCGTAATACAACAAGAAATAAAAACCTTAGGCTTGGAAGAAAATACACTGTTTATTTTCTTGAGTGATAATGGCTCTGCATCTTATACAGGCGTTACCAGCAATAAGCCTTTAAAAGGTGGAAAGTTGACGTTATTCGAAGGTGGAATTAATATTCCTTTTATTATAAAATGGAAAAATCATCTACCGGAAAATAAAGTATATGAACAACCCATCAGTTCTTTAGATATTTTTTCTACAGTAGCAGCAATTACTCATTTACCATTGCCAACCGACCGAGTTTATGACGGCGTTAATTTGATTCCTTATCTTTTAAATGAAAATACTTCTGCTCCACACGAAGAATTATTTTGGAGAATAGATCATGTGCATGCTATCCGTAAAGGTGATTATAAATTGATTTATAGTACACGAGATAAATGGAGAGAATTATACAATTTAAAAACCGACAAAGGTGAACAAGATAACTTGATTCAGGAAATGCCCGAAAAAGCAAATGAATTAGATAGTGTGCTTAAAAATTGGGAAAATGATTTGCCTGCAAAACCTATGTGGCCTCGAATTATGGATTATAAATTTATTATTGATGGGAAGACTTATTTGTTTCCGGCTTAATTGCTTATGTCTTGAATAAATTAATCAACATAAAAGAAAAATTCTCTATATATATATTGGTGATATTTTGCCAGATGATGCTTGTTGCTTGTCAACAAAAAATTGCAGAAATAGAAGGAATGGTTTATATAAAATCAGCAACTTTTGAAATGGGTGGAGATAATAATCAAGCACGTCAAGATGAATTGCCTAAACATCAAGTTAAATTACATGCCTATTATATAGATGCTACAGAAGTAACCAATGCTCAATTTAAAAAATTTGTAGAAGCAACACATTACGTAACAACAGCAGAAAAAGATTTTGAGTATATCGATGAGCATGGAATTAAACAAACACAAAAAGCAGGTTCTTTGGTATTTAACCAACTGAAAAAAGGAGAGGTGGCTAATCCAAACACTTGGTGGACTTTTGTTGAAGGCGCCAATTGGAAACATCCACAAGGTCCAAATTCTTCTATTGAAGGGAAAGATAATTATCCGGTTGTACAAGTTTCTTGGCTCGATGCACAAGCATATTGTAAATGGAGTGGAAAGCGTTTGCCAACAGAAGCCGAATGGGAATATGCTGCTCGAGGTGGATTAGTCAATAAAATTTATCCTTGGGGAAATGCAAGCGTAAATTATGGAAAACCAAAATGCAATAGCTGGGATGGCGATTTCCCATTTCAAAATACAAAGTATGATAATTACGTTTCTATAGCGCCGGTTCGTTCATTTACTCCAAATGCTTATGGTTTATATGATGTTGCCGGAAATGTTTGGGAATGGTGCAACGATTGGTATGATGCTAATTTTTATGCAACTTGCAATGCAAAGGGAATAGTAGAAAATCCGGAGAATACAATACAAAATCCGGAAAATGAAAAAGTAATTAGAGGTGGCTCTTTTTTGTGTAACGATAGCTATTGTTCAGGTTTTCGAGTAGCATCAAGAATGAAAACAACTATGGAAACAAGTTTAGAACACACAGGTTTTAGGTGTGTTAAAGATGTAGAGAAATGAAAAGTTTAAGGATTATAATTACGCTTATTTTGTTGACTAATGCTCATTTCTTATGGGCACAAGAGGATAGTTCAGGTGTTGAATTTGATATTTATAAAAAAGAACGTAAACCACTTTTTTTCAAAACAGGCAGCAGATTGCATTTGCAGATTGGTGGCCAAGTGGGCGCTCACTTAAATTATTTTCGATATAAAAATGGAATTCAGAGTGATGAATCTGCCGGTTATCAAGGTGGTTTCTTTTTTCGTGTTAGCAGACAAAGAGCTTTTGTTCAATTTGAATTGAACTTCTTGCGCTCAAGAGTATTTTTAAAGAATGGTATTTTTAATAGCGAAATCAACCATAATATTCCGTTCGACCAATTAAATTTAAAATATCATACAGTTGGAATGCCGGTTATTTTTGGCGCTTATGCCGTGAAAAATCCTTTATATAAATTGAGATTTTACACAGGAATTGAAGCTGAATTTTTGACTAAAGTAAATGCAACAATAGTACAGAATAACAACGAAGTCTATCGTTTGGAACGAAAGGAAAAAAGACAGATTTTCAGAAATACACAGTTTAGCTATCAAGTAGGAATGGGCATGGATATTGCCTTGTTTATCTTTGATGTGAAATATAGCTTAGGAATGCGCAGTTTGTTTAAAGAAGATTATCGTACTCAAACACACTTATTTCAATTCACTGTTGGAGCCATCTTTTAAATTTTAACGATTTATTTTTATTTTTAGTATTACATATTTCAATCTACTTGCTACTTTAGCGTTATGTCAGAATATTTATTTACTTATGGCACACTTCGGATAAATCAAAATCACCCAATGGCTACTTTCTTGGAAGAGAATGCAAAGTTAGTCGGCTTAGCATTAATTTCTAATGCAAAATTGTATAGAATAGATTGGTTTCCGGCAATGATTTCTTCGGCGATTGAAACCGACCAAGTAGTTGGCGATTTATTCGAAATAAATGAAAATATTAATTGGAAATTAATAGACGAATATGAAGGAATAGGAATTGGTGAGCCACCTTATGAGTATAAACGTGTTAAGGTACAAGTAACAACTGAAACTCGAGTGATTGAAAGTTGGGCATATTTTTATAACTTACCATTACCTGCCGATGCAGAACTCATCGAGTCCGGTGATTTTTTGAATCCTTAAAAACATTTCAAAATGAAATGCGTTTGATAAGTATGAGAAGATACATGTTTTTATTGCTGACTATATTTGGGCTTACAATGTTTTCTTATGCACAAGATACGTTAGTACAAAAATTGCCTAACCAACTTATGGCAATCTCATTTAAACAATCTTTCCAACAAGCTACTACAATCGATTCTTTAAAAATGAAAATCCCTAAATATAAACAAGGTATTATTTGTGATTTTGAAGATAAGTTAAATAGGAAAAAAATCCCGTTAGATTTCTCTTTAGGAAAAAATCAATATTAATTGCCAAAAATACCTTCTACTACATTAAAAAATTCTTTAGCTAAAAAAATAACTTACTACCTGAATACACAACTCACATCGATTACTTAATTTCGCCTTATGACAAAATCTCTGCCTACAACGAAAGGCATCCTACAAGCCAAAAATCATTTAGAAGGAATCAGCGAAATAACGCCTTTAAAATTAAACCAATCTTTATCTGATGCGATTGATGCCAATGTTTATTTGAAAAGAGAAGATTTACAAATCGTGCGCTCGTATAAAATCAGAGGTGCATATAATTTTATTTCTCAACTTACAGCTTCAGAAAAAAAGAAAGGTGTTGTATGTGCTTCAGCAGGAAACCACGCACAAGGCTTTGCCTATTCTTGTCATTTATTAAAAATAAAAGGCACAGTGTTTATGCCGGCACCAACGCCACGACAAAAGGTTGAAGCCGTTCATCGGGTTGGTAAAGAATATGTCAATATTGTTTTGTCCGGCGATACGTATGACGATGCTAAAAGTGCAGCACTGCGCTATATCGAACAACATAATAAAATATTTGTTCCGCCATTCGACCATAAACTGATTATCGAAGGGCAAGGTACAGTTGGTATCGAAATCTTAAACCAAATCGGGAAAAAGAAAATCGACTATTTATTTGTGCCTATTGGAGGAGGTGGACTTTGTGCCGGGTTAATAACCTATTTCAAAGAATTTTCTCCACAAACAAAAATTATTGGTGTCGAGCCAATGGGTGCTCCATCTATGAAAGAATCTATTGCAAAAAATAAAATTACCACTCTTCAAAAAATCGACAACTTTGTAGATGGCGCTGCCGTAAAACAAGTGGGTCATCTTCCGTTTGAAGTTTGTAAATCCTATTTGGAAGATATTGTGTTGATTCCTGAAGGAAGAGTTTGCACTAAAATTATGCAGATGTATAATTCTGATGCAATTGTTTTAGAACCGGCTGGCGCATTAAGTATTGCCGCTTTAGATTATTACAAAGAAAAAATAAAAGGCAAAAACGTAGTTTGTGTAATAAGTGGAGGAAATAACGACATAGAACGAATGCCGGATATTAAAGAACGTTCGCTTATTTTTGAAGGATTAAAACACTTCTTTATAATCAAATTTCCTCAACGTGCAGGTGCTTTAAAACAATTTGTATCTAAAGTATTATCAGCCAACGAAGATATAACCTTGTTTGAATACACCAAGAAAAATAGTAAAGAAAGCGGACCGGCATTGGTTGGAATCGAATTAAAGCAAAAAGAAGATTACGAATTGCTTATCAAACGAATGAAAAAATATAAAGTAGATTATGTGCCTTTGAATGATAATCCTATGCTATTCAATTTCTTGATTTGATTTTAGTTGCCTTTCTATAAATTATTAATATGTATTTTCAATTTTGATGTTTATTTTTAGGTATGTATTTTGATATGATTTCTAAAATACATGCAACTTTAATCCAGATACCATGAAGCAAAACATATTAGTAGTTTTATTTTTTTGTATTCCATTTCGCATTTTTGCAACCGAATTCAACGTAATTTCTTCCATTGGAGTGCAAACGGATTATCTCCTTGAAGGCACTAAAGGAATTCAAATAAGTTACCAATATAATTTCTCTGACTTTAGTAATAAAAGCAATAATGACACCATCTTAAAAGATTGTTCGTTTACTATCCGCACCATGTTGTATGTAGATTCAGAACCAATAAAAATAGCAGAAGGTTATCAGGCAGTAGGCAATGAATCAAATGAAATTACATATAATTTAAAGTTGAGTAGTGTCGATATTGAACCTTTAGGTTCAAATCAAACTGTAACTCAATTTATTCCGTATGCAGCACTACAATTACCCAAAGGAAAACATACTATCAAAATAAAATCTGAATTGAGTGGAAAAGATGCTTTAGGCGTTTTTCATCAACAAAAAGAAGAAAAAGACAACATTATATTTGAAAAACCGGAAACATATTTATTCACTTTAAATATTGATTATATCGAGGTGAATGAATTAAATACAGCTGGTCAAGCTTGGGATTTTGCCATTTTCAATACATCGGCGCCCGACGTAACGGTTAATGTAGAAGTAGGAAATACAAGTGTTTTTAAAGCAAATGTCAACGACACTTATATGTTTTCTGTAGGTCCAAAATCCAGAAATATCCAATTCGTAATTTCTAAAAATGATAAAGTAGTTTTCCGAATTTACGACGCCGATATTATGTTTAATGATTTTATTGCAAAATGGATTTTTTCCACCAATAAAATGCCTGGTGTTGTGTACACCTACAAAAAACCAAGCGGTAATATAAAATCATGTTTCTTGTCGTTTAAGTATGAATAGCCCAGCATTTCTGTCGTATAAATGAATCTCAATTAAATATTGGTTTAATTTTTTATTAAACATCTCTTCTTCCACCACTTCTGACAAACTTTGTGTAGTATAATATAGTATCTTTAGTCGCTTCAATCTTACCATTTCAAGTTTAATATTTATAGATGAAAGACTATTCTGCAGAATCCTTGGCGTTACACGAGAAATTGAGAGGCAAAATCGAAGTTACTTTAAAAACGCCATTAGAGTCAAAAAATGATTTGACCTTGTGTTACTCACCAGGTGTTGCAGAACCGGTGCGTCAAATAGCCAACGATGAAGAGAAAGTTTGGGATTTAACTATAAAAGGAAGTACAGTTGCTGTAGTTACCGATGGTTCGGCCATTCTTGGATTGGGTAATCTCGGACCGGAAGCAGCCATTCCTGTAATGGAAGGCAAAGCCATGTTATTCAAGAAATTTGCTAATGTCGATGCATTTCCTATTTGCTTAAACACTCAAAATACAGAAGAAATTATTCAAACTATCCGAAATATTGCGCCGGTTTTCGGTGGTATTAATTTGGAAGATATTTCATCGCCAAGATGTTTTGAAATTGAAGAACGCTTACAAACATTGGGCATTCCGGTTTTCCACGATGACCAACATGGAACGGCAATTGTAGTATTGGCAGGCATAGTAAATGCTTGTAAATTGCTCGGCAAAAAAATTGAAGAATTAAACGTTGTCATAAATGGCGCCGGAGCTGCAGGATTGGCAATTACCAAATTGCTCATATGCAATGAAGTGGACGCTGAGGTTTGTACGCCGGTAAAACAAATTATCATGTGCGATTCAAAAGGAATTATTCACAGAGATAGATCGGATTTGAATGATTTTAAACGAGAGATATTAAAATATACCAACCCAAATAATACAAAAGGAACCTTAAAAACGGCTTTGAAAGGTGCAGATGTATTTATTGGCGTGAGTCAAGCTAACCAGCTTACAACGGAAGATGTGATGACGATGAATAGTCAACCCATCATCTTCCCGTTAGCCAACCCAATTCCTGAAATTGCACCTGAAAATGCTTATAAAGGTGGTGCTGGTGTGGTTGGAACAGGCAGAAGCGATATCCCAAATCAAATCAATAATGTATTAGCATTTCCGGGCATTTTTAAAGGTGCATTAGCCATTCGTGCCAGAAAAATTACACCACGAATGAAGGTTGCTGCAGCTTATGCTATTGCAAATTGTGTTACTGATTTACATCGCGATAATATCATTCCTTCAACCTTAGATTTAGAAGTGGCCAATAAAGTTGCCGAAGCTGTAAAGGTAGCTTATCAAGAAGATATGCGTAAAATGGAAACACCCAAACACGCACTCTAATTCCGATAATAATTTAAAAATGTCAACTTTCATTTTTTAATAATAATCTTTCCACAAGATTTGCCGTTGCTTAATATTCTAAATTTCGTTCAGTCAAAAACAAAGCGTATTTTTGCACATACCAATTTTCCCGAATAGGAAATGAGCGATCAAATTAAACATGAATGTGGAATTGCCTTAATAAGGTTGCTCCAACCTCTGTCATACTACCAAGAAAAATACGGCGACTTGTTTTATGGTCTTAATAAGATGTATCTGCTGATGGAAAAGCAGCATAACAGAGGACAAGATGGCGCAGGATTAGCCACCATAAAATTCGATACCAAACCCGGAAATGCTTATTTCGATAGACAAAGAAGTGTAGATAAACAAGCAATTCCTGATATTTTTGGAAATATTTTTAGTACAATAAATCAGATTTCTGAACAAAAGAAAAATTTAATTCAAACTGCTGATGATGCAAAAAATCATTTCCCGTTTTTAGGCGAATTATTGTTAGGTCATCTTCGATATGGCACACACGGTGGAAATGATATGAGTAATTGTCATCCACGTGTTCGTTCTAATAATTGGAAAACCAGAACCTTAATAGTTGCAGGCAACTTCAATATGACAAATGTTGATGAGTTGTTTGATAGATTAGTAAGTTTAGGTCAGTTTCCACGCGAAATGTCGGATACCATAACTGTTTTGGAAAAAATTGGACATTTTTTGGATGTAGAAAATCAACGTCTATTTAAAAAGTACAAAAATTCAGGTTTATCTAACGAAGAAATTACACCTTTAATTGCAAAAGAATTAGATGTAGCCGGCGTAATAAGAAATGCAGCTGATGATTTTGATGGAGGCTACGTGATGGCAGGTTTGATGGGGCATGGCGATGCTTTTGTAATGCGAGACCCAAACGGCATTCGTCCTGCCTATTTTTATAAAGATGATGAAGTTGTGGTGGTAGCTTCAGAGCGCCCTGCAATTCAAACAGCATTTAATGTACATCGCGAAAAAATACAAGAATTAAAACCCGGAAATGCGATAATTATAAAAAAAGATGGAAGTGTTGGTGAAGTAGAATGTGTAAAACCTTTAGAGCGAAAAGCATGTAGCTTTGAGCGCATTTATTTTTCAAGAGGCAGCGATTTTGAAATCTATCAAGAAAGAAAAATGTTGGGGAAATTGCTTGTTCCCAAAGTGTTAGATGCCATTAATTACGATTTAGAAAATACAGTATTTTCCTATATTCCGAATACTGCCGAAGTGGCTTTTTTAGGATTGACTGAGGAAATTCAAAAAAATCACATCCAACATAATTTACAACTTTTTCATGAAGGAAAATTAGCTTCTGTGGAGGAATTGGAAACGCAACTTTCGATAATGCCTCGCATAGAAAAAATGGCTATCAAAGATGTAAAAATGCGCACGTTTATTACGGAAGATAAATCCAGAAATGATTTGGTGCACCATGTTTATGATGTTACGTATGGTATTGTCAGAAATCATGAAGATACTGTTGTTGTTTTAGATGATTCAATTGTAAGAGGAACGACATTGAAAGAAAGTATTTTAACTATGTTGGATAGGTTATTGCCTAAAAAAATAATTGTTGTTTCTTCAGCACCTCAGATTCGTTATCCGGATTGTTATGGAATTGACATGAGCAAAATGGGTAGCTTTGTGGCTTTTCAGGCAGCCGTCCGATTATGGAAAATTAGAGATACTAATTTCTTGAATAATTTGTATTCCAGATGTAAGGAAGAACTTCTAAAGCCTGCAGCAGAAATGCAAAACTTGGTAAAAGAAGTTTATGCACCATTTACTGACGTTGAAATATCAAATGAGATTGCCAATATTGTAAAACCCAATCATATTTTTTCTAATGTGCAAGTAATATATCAAACTATTGAGAACCTGCATCAGGCTTGTCCAAAGAATTTAGGTGATTGGTATTTTACAGGAAATTATCCAACACCGGGCGGCAACAGAGTGGCATTAAAAGCATTTGTCAATTTTATGGAAGGAAAAAATGTTAGAGCATATTAATTAACTTGTGCTACTAATTTTTTTAGTATATATTTGTAGTGAAGTCGTAAACAAAAGCCATTTTATTTCAATATTTAATTAGAAAATAAAAACCTAAATGAAGTTATTTCTTTCGATTTTCTTGTCGGTTTTGTTTGGCTCAAAACTACAAGCAGCAGCCTTATATCATAAAGATGGTATTATATTATCACATATATTAATACAAGAAAAAAAAGTGAATGTGCCTTCACTAAACGAAGATGTTATAATTTGGAAGAGCACTTTTGAATTGATGAATAACAGCAACAAATCAATTGCAATTCGGATTCCATGTTATTTATATTATGCGTATGCCTACTTAAATCCGATGGAAATATCTATTGTTCAGAAATATGTATCTGATTATAAGTTATCTTCTATTTATAAAAATTATGTGGTAGAGAAACCTCAAATGCTTGCTGCCAAAAAAAGTATTATCAGTGAAAAATACTTCGCAACATTAGATAATGTTGATTTGAATTCTGCCATTATGAATTGGAATTTCCAATTTTCCTTTTGGCATTAAATTTAATATTGCTCTTTTTCGTTTGGAAAATCTTTGTTTTTAATATCAGCAATATATTGTTGCGTTGCATTTTTTATATCATCGTATAAATTCAAATAACGACGCAAAAATCTTGGTTTAAATTCGTATGTAAGCCCAAGCATATCGTGCATAACCAATACTTGACCATCTACGTGCATACCTGCGCCAATGCCAATAACAGGAATAGATAAGTTTTCAGCAACTTGTTTGGCTAATGCAGCCGGAATTTTTTCCAACACTAAAGCAAAACAACCAATGCTTTCTAAATATTTGGCATCTTGAATTAAACGTTCTGCTTCTTCATCTTCTTTCGCACGCACAGTATAAGTTCCGAATTTATAAATGGATTGTGGTGTTAATCCTAAATGTCCCATAACCGGAATGCCAGCTGTTAAAATTCTGATAATTGATTCGCCGACTTCTTGTCCACCTTCCAACTTTACACCATGTCCGCCCGTTTCTTTCATTACACGAATGGCTGCATTTAATGCTTCTCTCGAATTTCCTTGATAAGAACCAAAAGGTAAATCAACCACTACAAAACAACGCTTGATGGCTCGAACTACACATTGAGCATGATAAATCATTTGGTCTAATGTAATCGGCAAAGTTGTTTCGTGTCCTGCCATCACATTCGATGCCGAATCACCAACCAACAAAATATCAATGCCGGCATCATCTAAAATTTTAGCCATCGAAAAATCGTACGCCGTTAGCATAGAAATTTTCTCACCGCGATCTTTCATTTCGCGCAACTTTTGTGTTGTTACTCTTTTTATTTCAGCTTGTGCACTCGACATATTCTTAATTTTAAATGAAAAAATTGCAAGATTTGATGCTTGGTAAAATTACAGCTTTTTCACATAATTCAGAATTAATAATAAATAAAGCACTTTTGTGTACTTTTGCTGGAAATACTTTTAGAGTATGAATTTTCTGAATAATAAAACAATAGAAGAATTGATTGCGTTTGGAAAAGCCAACAATGCTGCATATATGCAAGCTCAACCTTTTCCTAATGCTTATTTTGATGATTTCTTTAATCCCGAAATGTTGCGAGAAGTGTTGGCAGAATTTCCTGAAATAGGAAAAGATAAATCCGATATAAAATACGAAAATCCCAACGAAATGAAGCTGGCAACCAAAGGCGAATATCGTTTTGGCGAGAAGACAAAAGCTTTTGTACATTTTTTAAACTCTCAACCATTTTTAGAATTTTTACAACAGCTTACCGGCATCAAAGAAACTTTAATTCCGGATCCTTATTTTGAAGGTGGCGGTTTTCACGAAATTAAACCCGGCGGTTATTTGAAAATGCATGTCGATTTTCATAAACAAAAACTGACTAATCTCGACAGACGATTAAATATTCTTATTTATTTGAATGAAGATTGGAAAGAAGAATATGGCGGAAATTTTGAGCTGTGGGAACGTGATATGAGTAAACCGGTCAAGAAAATTTTGCCGATTTTTAATCGCTTGGCGATGTTTAGTACCACCGATTATTCTTGGCACGGACATCCGGATCCATTAACTTGTCCACCCGACAGAAGTCGCCGTTCTATTGCCTTGTATTATTATACCAACGGGCGACCTGACGAAGAAGTAAAAAGCGGTGATGGCAATAAAATTGTAACCACTTTTGCTGCAAGAAAAGGTCAAGATTCGGCGAAGATGAAATACTTTAATGGTTTTGTAAATTTTGTTGTTGATTTTTGCCCGCCGATTTTAATTAAACTACTCAAGAAATTTAGAAATACTTAATTTTCTAATTCAACAACTTCCTTCAAAAAATGGAAAAAATAGAACATTGTTATTGTTGCCAACATACTGATTTTAACAGTTATCTTGATGTGATAGATAATTATTCAAAAGAAAAATTCTCTATTCAACAATGTAAAAATTGTCATTTTGTTTTTACCAATCCTCGTCCGGATAGCCGAGAAATTGGCAAATATTATACAGCACCGGATTATTTGTCGCATCAAAGTCATACCAAAGGATTAATACAATCTATCTATCGTTATGCTCGAAATTATATGAAGTCGAAGAAGTTGCAACTCATCCAAAAAGCAATGGGTAAGGAAAATGAATTTTCGTTGTTGGATTATGGTTGCGGCACCGGTGATTTTTTGAGCTATGTGCAACAAAATAAAATAAACGCTTTTGGAGTTGAACCTGATGCGCATGCAAGAACTGTGGCTAAGCGAATTAATCAAGTTGAAACCTATTCTGTTGAACAATCTTCAACTATAGAAAACGGAAAATTTGATGTCATTACACTTTGGCATGTTTTGGAACATATCCACGATTTGCATCAGCAAATTGGGCAATTTAATGCTTGGCTAAAACCGAAAGGAAAATTGGTAATTGCCGTTCCGAACATTGAAAGTTATGATGCTCGATATTATGGAAAATTTTGGGATGCTTTAGATGTGCCGCGCCATATTTATCATTTTTCGCCAGCATGTATTACCAAAATTATGGAGCAATATCAATTCAAATTGACCAATACACATCCACTTTTTTTAGATGCTTATTATATTTCGATGCGTAGCGAATGGCATAAAGGAACATCCAAGTTTTGGGCTTATTTCAAGGCAATTTGGCGTGGATTTTTAAGTAACCAATCAGCAAAAAAATCAGGAAATTATTCCAGCTTGATTTACATTTTTGAGAAGCAATAAAACTTAGGCTTAAAAACAAAAAGTCCTGAAAATACATCAGGACTTTTGTTGACCGACAAGGATTCGAACCTCAACTAAAAGCACCAAAAACTTCTGTGCTACCGTTACACCATCGGTCATTTTCGGAGTGCAAATTTATGATTTCTTTTTACAATTACGAAACTTTTTTTCTCGAAAATTATTAAAAAAACTTTATCTGTAATTTTAAGTTGAACTTGATTTCATTTAATATTGAAAACTTATTTCTTCTTCTTTTTCTTGGATTGTTCAAACATTTCCACTTCTTTCAATAAATCTTTTAAATTTTCATTTGCCATCGTTTCTTTAGAAAATGAAATAGTTTCCATATAATCTTCTTTTTCTAAATCTAAAATAGTAACCGGTTGATGTAAAAACGTTTCTATTTTTTTCAACGTTGCTTGTTCTTCCTTACTACAAAATGAAATCGCTTGCCCTTTCTTTGTACCGCGTCCGGTTCTACCAACACGATGTACATAATTTTCTGCTTCGTCGGGCAAATCATAATTGATTACCATATCGACATTCGGAATATCGATACCGCGCGCATTGATGTCGGTTGCAATCAGCACTTTGGTTTTTCCTTGTTTAAATTGTTCCAACACATTAATACGTTCTTGATGAACTTTGTCGCTGTGCATGGTAAGCGTATCGATGTCGGCGCGTTCCATTGCCTTGGCAACACGTTCTGCGCGCACTTTAGTACGAACAAAAACAAGCATTTTTTTGTCTTTATGCGTGTTGATGATGCGTTCTAAAAAAAAACGTTTGTCGTCCATTTCTATAAATGCAACTGCATGTTGCACATTTTTAGAAACCGGATCTTTCGGCGAAATTTGAATGCGTATGGCATTACTAACTAATGAATAGGCCAACTTTTTTATTTTTTCATCAATGGTTGCTGAGAAAAAAAGTGTTTGTCGTTTCTTAGGTAAGAAACGTTGCATATCGCGAATATCTTTGATGAAACCAACATCGAGCATGTGGTCGGCTTCATCTAAAACTAAAATTTCAATTCTTGTCAAATCCAACACACCTTGATGTTGCAAATCGAACATTCGTCCCGGCGTGGCGATGACAATATCAACACCTTTATACAGCGATTTGATTTGCTCAGTTTGCTCTACACCACCGAAAATACACAAGGTTTTTACTCTTGTTTTTTGAGCAATTTTTTCAAATACTTCATTTACTTGTAATGCCAATTCGTGCGTTGGTACCATCACGATACATTTAATAAAATCGGTACGTTTGGAAGCTTTGTCTTGATGAATTTTATGAATAATTGGAATCGCAAAAGCTGCCGTTTTTCCGGTGCCGGTTTGTGCGATTGCCAACACATCTTCGCCACGTAAAATAGGTGGAATAGATTTGTACTGAATATCAGTCGGTTTTTTAAATCCTAATTTTTCTAAGTTGAATTTTATATCGGCATTAAACGGATAATCGGAAAATTTCATTTTGTTGTTTGTAGAACAAAGGTAAGTAGAAAAATAATGAAATGCCGATGCTAATTTATGCTTAGATTTTCTCAGTAGAAATAAGAAAAATCAATCTTTTAGCGCCACTTTATTGCCAATTTTTTCTAAGATTTCTTGTGCATTTTTTTGATAAAAATTTTCTGAGTTTGCTAATTTTTGCAAATCCATTTCTGCCGCAGAAATATCTTTATTTTTAATATTGGCTAATGCGCGATACCAATAAATGTCTGTTTGATATGTTTCGGCATTAGTAATAGAATTGAAAACTTCGATAGCTTTCGTTTCTTGATTGGTGGCTAATAAAGATATGCCGAGAAATAGTTTGTTTTTTGCATTTTCAGGATTATTGGAAACCAAGCTTTGATATAAATTTACGGCAGCAAAATAATCTTCTTTTTCGTAGGCTTCTATGGCTTTTTGTTCGTCAGAAATATCATTTTCGCCACGCACCGTTCCATCCGGATGTGTGAGTGGTTTATAATACGTTGCAAAAATTTTATCAGTATTTAGTGTATTAGCATTTTTATATATAGCATTTCCCAACAAAACAACAATACCGACAATGCAAGCTGCCACACAGAATTTTAGAAAATTATTGAAATTGCCATTTTTTGTTTTTTGTTGTGACGTTTTTTTATCTATTAATTGATGTAGTTCTTGCTCTAATTTTTCAATCTCATCGACAGTAAATTCATTTTGTATGGCTTTAAAACCATCCATACTTTCTTGAAGAAAAAAATCATTTTCCATTTCTTTTTCAAACGCTATTCGTTCTTCTTGAGAAAGTTGATTACTTAGATATTGTTTTATTTTATTATTATCCATTTTGATTTTTGTTTTCTTCCATAAATAATTTTAGATTTCTTTTTCCATTCTGAATAGCACTTTTTACTTTATTCAGATCGTAACCGGTTATGGAAGCAACTTCTTGATAGGATTTCTGCTTGTAATAGAACAATTCAATACACGTACGCTGCACGTCAGTTAAGTTGCTTAATGCTTGTTGAAGTAAGTCTAAATTCTTCTCTTTATTATAGAGAGACCTATCATCTTCATTTTCCATAAATATTTCTGAAAAAAATTCAGTTTCGACATTTTCTATAGGCTTTTGTCGTTCTAATTTACGTAGCAAATAATTGCGGCTAACCGTATAAATCCAAGCTTTGAAGAATGTAATTTCTTGAGTTTGTGCCTTTTTTATAACCAATTCAAAAATTTCCGTCAAACAATCTTTCGCATCTTCCGCATTTTTAAAATATTTATAGCATAAACCATAAATTAATAATGAATAGCGTTTGTATAGCTCACCGATATATTTTGTATCAGTATGCTTTTTATAAAGCTGAATTAAAGATTCGTCAGAAAAGGTTTTTAAATCTTCAGGCATAAAGTAAATATAAATAAAC
>JAGQYE010000035.1 GCA_020436225.1 Bacteroidota bacterium
AGTCTTTAGGTATTCCTAACATCAATAAGTTTCCATTATTTAATAAAACAAAGCGTACATATTTTCTTTTCGGAAATGACACATATAGAGAAATTGCATTTTCAAAGTCTAATTCGTCTACTAATTCCTTTGGCATATCTTCGGTCACTCTGTTTCTGTGATTAACAAATGACTTGTCGGTTGTGAATTTTATGTAAACCTTATTTTCTTTATTGTCGTTGATGATTTTTTGTAAGAATGAATGTTTCTCAACACGAGATTTCAATTCGCTTTTTTTGTCAATAAAGTTTTGAAGTGGCGTTATTTTTTCTCCAATTGCCATTGTCAAGTCGTAAATAATCTTTCCGTCAGATTTTTTGTCAATAAGTTCAGCTTGCCAACAGTCACCGTCGAAACTGTAAGAATAAATATTTGCGATTATTGAGGATTTGATATCAAAGTTATCTAAGGTTTGCTTTTCACGATAAAGTAAATCGTATAATTGTTTGTTAGGGTTTTCAATTCTAGATTTTATTTCTTTAGGAAGAAATGGAATTAGATTTTCAATGTCTTTCTCTAAACGTATTTTTTTAATACTGTCTTTAACGAAATATTGATAATTTTTGAGTGTATTATAAAAATGAAGTTTATTGAAAGCATCAATTTCTTTGTTTTTAATTATTTCGAAAATTGTATTCTCGAAGTATTCTTGTTTGTCAGAATTTAAGTTAGCATATGCTTTTGCAATTTTGCTACCATCTGAAAAATAGTGTTTACGAATTGTATCTTCAATTCTTACGTTAGAACCTAACAGAATTTTATCAATATCTAAATCTAATTTAGCCAGTTCTTCTATGTAAGTTTTTCTAACATTTGAAGCAATATTACTATTTGCGTTTCTAGAAACATTATCATTCATTACATTCAAGAATGATTTTATAAATATTGCCCAATTTTGAGTTTCAGAAGCTAAACTTGCAATTCTTTTCTGTTGAATTATCGGTCCGTTGTCAAAACTACAAGTTCCCACTTGTCTATTTTGTCTCATTAATTCCAAAGCTCTTTTTTTAGAAATTAGTTGTGCGGTAAAGTCCTCTAAATCTCCATTAGAAACTTTATTTTCTTCTGCATATTCTAACGCTTCAATTAAGAGTTTTTTAAAATTAAGGTCATTAGTATAAAGACTATCTGCAAATTTTTCTTTTTTGGATTGCCACTCATTTAACTCCTTTTGTCGGGTAATGAAATCTTGCTCTTTTTTGTAAGGTGGCTTGTTGGTTTTTAGCTCGTAGTAATTTACTAATGAGTCAATGATAGTTCTTTTGTATGCTCTAAATCCATTTGATTTATTGTCACTATCATAAAAAATAGAGGTTTCTGGTCTTACTATTAAATCAGCGTAGTTAATCCAATCCGAAATTCTTTTTGGAAGGTTAATTGATTTTAATTCATTATTCAAATAAAAGCCACGAATTGTGGTTATGCTATCCCTTTTGCTTGTATAACTAGAGTGAAAATGTTTTGAGTTATTTTGGTTCAGGGAATCATTAAATGATAGTTTAATGCCGTGGTTCTGATTGTTCGCAATTTCAAAAGATTTTATTTCTAATTTCTTTTCATTTTTATAATCAGAATAAACGTTTTTTATTACCAGTAAATCATTGTCAACTTGTAGTCCTTTGAATTTATTTTGTAGTTGTTTTAGGTTCTCTGATTTTTTTAATTCAGCAAGAAAATTTTTTGGGTCTTTAGTAATGATTTCGAAATAACTGGCTGATGTCTGTGGTAGTGAGTAAAAATTAGGTGTTTCACTTTGATTGTAATTCTTTTCCAAGTTTCTTATGATAGAATCAAGTTTTGGAATATCACTTTCACTAATTATTGAATTTTGACAGAAAATATTTCCTGAAATTAGTAATGATAGTAATATGTAGATTGATTTTGTCATAATTGTGTACAACGTTTCCGGCTATGGTTCCGTTGCGGCGAAAATCCGCGTGGGATTTTCGGAGTAGGAACGAGCCATTTGTAAAGTTACGGAATTTCGGGTTACGAAATTCCGCAGCAATGGACTATAGCCGTTGTTACCACACGTTTTTATTCCGTTATTTTTTTAATTCAGTTTTTTATTTTCCAAAATATCAAATC
>JAGQYE010000036.1 GCA_020436225.1 Bacteroidota bacterium
ACCTCCTGTATATTCACAAAATCGGGTATTGGCATGATACAGTGAATGTAACATTTTTTTACCAAAAAGTAGTAAATTGCTACCCATATTGGCTGGTTATGTGGCAAATGCCTTGTATCCAGTAGTTAGGCACAAGGTAAGAAATCCGAACTCAAGATGGTACTTTTCATGTCAATGCGTACCTTAGCGAAAAAAATTAATGCTTCCTTTAGATAAAGACTTACAAGAACAGAAAAACTCGATTCATGATTTTGAAGAATTAACCATACGAGTTTTAGGATATTTACCAAACGTTCTCAGCGATTATAACGAGAAAAGCGGATACAAAATACATTTTTCCCTTATTGCTGGAACAACTAAGTATATCAGACCTATAAATCAAAGACTTTTTATCTATTCTTCGAGTGAATTCAAATCTAAATTTTCTGAATTCAAAACATTAATTGAAAAATTAAGAACCAAAAATGACGATTGGCAAGAGTCTGAAAAAGAATTAATCGATAGTGTTTTGTACACAATTCAACAATCTATTGGTGCAGGATTTGATTTATTGGTAAATCCAAATAGCGCAAGAAAACATGTTGGAAATAGATTTGAAGAACTCATTAAAGCCTTTTTTACTGAAATAGGTATTGCAAATAAAAAGACTGTCCTTCAAATCCCTTATAAAACTGATGAGGGAGAAAAGACTTATAAATGTGAAAACGATTTGATTCTCTCCCCCTTTGAAGAGGTTAAATCAACAAAAAAGCATCTTGACGAAAATGAAATTGTTGTTTCTGTGAAGACAACATCCAAAGACAGAATGGGAAAAATGTTTATTGATAAAATTCTACTTGAACGATTCGTAAAACATGACCAAAAAGTCATTGGTATTTTTCTCAATGATGTTCAGAGAAAAGAAAGCGATAACATCAGCTTTACATTGGTTTCAGGTCTTTTTATGGTGTACTCAAACTTCCTGACTGAACTTGAAGGCGTGTATTATCTTGATCCTCCACCAAATGCTTTCAAGGAGCCGTTCAATAATCACATGAAACCTTTTTCTGAATTAGTAACTAAAGATATTTGGAATTTACTTTCCTCTTAATTTTGACCTTCTCTTTTTTGAGTCTGTTTCATCTTTACATGACAGAATTCTATTTAAATGTTCCTTATCAGATAATCTATCTATGATTACAGAACAATATTCATCCTCTAACTCAGTCCCAATCCATTTTCTACCATATGCCTCGGCAACTGCATACGTTGTCCCAGATCCACCAAATGGGTCAAGAATCAGGCTATTCTGATTAGACGAAGACAGAATTATTTTTCTTAATAACTCAACAGGTTTTTGTGTTTTATGAATCGTTTTCTCCCAAGCACCATTTGAAATAGTTGGAATTTCCAAAACATCTTTAGGTTTTGCTCCTAATGGATTTGGTGTCCATTCATAATTTTTCTTCTTACCGTTTGAAAACTGTGAAGATTCTCCTTGCTTTCGTGTCGGATATTTGATTGTATGATCATTATATGGGATTCTTACTTCATCAATGTTGAATATAAATTCCTTACTTTTTCTAAAATGAAGAATACTTTCATGAGAACGCCCCCAATCATTACCTAAATTACCTTTGTTTCTGTAAAACCAAACTAACCATTTACATCCCTGGAACAAACTTGATGCAGCCCATTTTAAATCTGCCAAGATTTCAGAAAAACCACAGATATACAAAGAGCCATTTTTTTTCAAAACACGATGAGCCTCTTTAATCCATTCCATACTCCATTCAACATATTCTTTCTGAGAAGAAAAAGTATCCCATTCAGCCTTTTTGATATTATACGGAGGATCCGCAAAAATCAAATCAACAGATTCACTTTCCAGAGTTTTTAAAAACTCAATCGCATCATATTGATACAATTTCCCATGTTTGGTCTGAAAAAAAGGCTCAATATCCAATGTCAATACATTTGAATTATTATATTGAAATTCGAGCTGTAACTCTTCTACTAAGGATTTTACACTACTTTCAGGGTAAACTCTATAATTGTTTATTGGGTGTCGTACACTTTCAAATTTACCAGATTTATCCCAGCGTCTTAACGTTTCAGAACTCACTCCTAAAAGCTTTGCAGCCTCACCAACATTTATGTAGTTATCCATACTCACAACATTAAACAACCTTACACAAGGTTACACAGCAAATATACAAACTAAAATGAAAAATAAAACCCAGTGCCTAACAATGTGTAAAAAATCATAACTTGCTAACGCAAGCAACGCTTTTTACACTAAGCGTTGTGCGTAATGGCTAACCTTTAGCAATTCTATCATACAACACGATAGACCCCGCAACACTTACATTAAGGCTTCTTTCGCCAGGCAGGTAAATGATTTCTTGGCAAGCTTCAATAGCTTCTTTTGTTAGTCCATTATCCTCTGCACCAAGCAAGTAGCAGGCTTGTTTTGGATGTTTAAATTCTTCAATGGGTGTCGCACTTTCTAAAAGTTCAATTCCAACCAATTTGCAGTCGTAAGGTCTGTGCTTTTGAAAGTCCTCAAAGTTTTCATACTCAAACAATGGTAGATGTCGCCAGCTTTTCATAGTGTCAGAAGCCTGCCGTTTAAATCGGCTGCCTATTAAAAATATAAAGTCCGCACCCATAATTTGAGCAGTTCTAAACAGTGTTCCGTAATTCATTGATGTTTTCATATTAAGGCAGCCTATGCCAAAATATCCGTGTTGCTTCATTTTTGGTTTCATAATAATGTTTCGTTATTTAAACCGCCACATACGCACAACAATGCGTATAAGTAATAGCGCGTTTTGTGTTAATATTTAAGTTCATTTCTCTTTTTAATCTTTGTGGTCAAACGAAAGGCAGTTGCTTTTATTCCGCTACTACTCATACACTCGTCCGTTACCCACAAGCTGAAAACCAGCCGCACAAACAGCACATTTGGTTTTTTTGCCGACAAGAAAGCCAACGCTAAAAAAACCAAAAGAGCTGTTTCTTGCCAACGCTCGGAAAATCAGAAAAACGAAATGAAAACTGCTATATTTTTAATACCTTTGCATCGAATAAGATGAAAATTAATGCACACATACTAATATTTTTTCTTCTGTTATTGGCTTTTTCAACCAGTAATGCATTAGCGTGTGAAAATTCTACTGTAAAGGCAAGTACTGAAAAAATGACTTGCTCAAGCCAAGACAGTAATTGTAAAAAATCGTGTTGCGATAAAGAAAACAAACACGATAAGGATTGCGGTGGAGCTTGCTGTAATTCCTCTTGCCATTGCCCGAACACGGTAAATATCCCCGTTTTTCAAAATGACTTTGAACTATCGAACACAGACAATTTCAAGACTTTAGATGTGAATTGGGCTTACGTTCAACACATTCCGAAAGAAATCTACCTTTCCATTTGGCTACCGCCTAAAATAAGCTAAAATCTTTTTTCGACAGCCATAGGTCTGTCTTGTTGAAAACAAGCCTTCGGCTTGTATTCTTTTAGCTTATACAATAATTTCAAACTTAAAATATATTAGAATGAAGAATATAATCAATATTCTAATTCTTCTATTGATAGGTAGCCAACATAGTTTTGGACAATCGGTAGAAGGAAATGTGAATAATTTACCTGTACATAAATACACCTTGACCATAAAAAAAGAAATGGTCAGCAAAGCAGGAAAAAAAGTGATGGGAATGACCATAAACGGAACAATTCCCGGACCGACACTCGAATTTACGGAAGGCGAATATGCCGTGATTTACGTAAAAAATGAAATGGATGTAGCAACGTCCATCCATTGGCACGGGATTTTGATTCCAAACTATTACGATGGCGTGCCGTATTTAACCACACCACCAATTAAACCAGGAACCACCTTCAAATACGAATTCCCCATAAGACAATCGGGAACCTATTGGTATCATTCGCATACAATGTTGCAAGAACAGAGCGGTGTTTTTGGTTCTCTTTTAATTCATCCAAAAAAAGAAACCTTAAAATACGACAAAGATTTGGTATTGATGTTGTCCGATTGGACGAACGAGAAACCAAAAAACGTATTGCGCAACCTAAAACGTGGGAATGAATGGTACAGCATTAAAAAGGGAACGTCTGTACCGCTAAACAAAGTAATTGGGCGTGGTGCTTTTGGTGCACAGCTCAATTTTTGGAAACAGCGAATGGAAGGAGCAGATATAGCAGATGTATATTATCCAGCTTTTTTAACCAATGGTAAACAATCGGTTGAATATCCTCAATTTAAAGCGGGCGAAAAAGTTCGATTACGGATTATTGACGGCTCTGCTTCAACTTCATTTTGGATGACATTTGGTGGCAAAACGCCAATGTTGGTATCAGCAGACGGAAAAGATGTTGTTCCAGTTCCTCATAACAAAACCTTTATTGGCGTTGCGGAAACCTATGATTTTATCATAACAATTCCCGATAATGGAAAGATTGAGTTCAAGGCAATGGCACAAGATGGTTCGGGAACGACTACTGCCTATTTTGGCAAAGGAAAAGTGCTTCCTGCTGAAATTGTACCAAAACCCGATAAAATTGAAATGATGCAAAAAATGGCTAAAATGGATATGAAAATGGGTGCGCCTGCATTGAAATATCGTCCTAAAAAAGATGACCGCTATAAAATGGAAAAAAAATACGGAATGAAGATGGATGGAATGGAAATGGACAAAATGGAAGGAATGAAAATGTCGAAAGATACTATGAAAATGAGCCAAGGAAAAATGAATATGAAAGGCAATATGGAAATGAAATCAGATTCAATGAAAATGAATCATTTCAAAATGGATGGTATGGCAGTAAAAAAAGATACAATGCCTAAAATGAGCAGAATGAAAATGGGAAGTTCCAAGAAAAAAGAAATGAAGATGAATGGAATGGGAATGTATTCACAATACAATTACGATTATTTAAAATCGCCAGTTAAGACAGCCTATCCAAAAAATGTTCCGATTAAAAACATATTGTTGAACCTAACAGGAAATATGAACCGTTATATATGGAGCTTGAACGGTGTGCCTTTGAACGAAGCGGACAATATAAAAATCAGCAAGGATACTGTTACAAGAATGACCTTTAACAACCTGACAATGATGCACCACCCAATGCACTTACACGGTCATTTTTTTAGGGTTATCAATGAAAATGGAGATTATTCGCCACTAAAACATACCGTAAACGTTCCACCTATGAGCAAAGTAACCATCGAATTTTACAGAAACGGTGGCGATGAATATGGCGATTGGTTTTTTCATTGCCACATTCTGTATCATATGATGAGCGGAATGGCACGAGTGGTCAGTTATGATACACCCAAAGACCCAAGAATGTCAAAATACCCAACTTCCAATTTAATCAAGGAAGCCGACAGATATTATGCTTGGTCATTACTCGATGTCGCCTCAAATATGACCGCCTACAACTTTGTTGCTTCAAATATTCGCAATCAATTTAATGTTTCGGCAGAATATGGTTGGAACAAAAACCTCGAAGCCGAAGCAACTTATGAATATTATCTGTATGATTATTTTAGGGTTTTTGGCGGTGTGAATATGGAGAATAAACACAGGGATAATTTGAACAATATTTCAACAACTGCTGTTGCAGGAATCCGTTATTTAACGCCCTACTTGTTTAATCTCGATGTACGTATTGACAACAAATTGCGTCCACAAATAAGTTTGAGTCGTGAAATAATGATTTTCCCAAGAACATCAATTTTTGGAATGTACGAATATCAAGCAGACTTTGGTTGGGTAAACAAGCTTGATGCGGGCAATACTTTTGAAAAAGAAGTTACTTGGAATGCAGGTATCGAATATTTTTTATCAAGAAACTTTTCATTGATGGCAAACTACGACAACCGTTTTGGAGCAGGTGGCGGGCTATCAATGAGATTTTAATAATTACAACAATTTTAAAAACAATTATCAATTTAAATTTTATAACAATGAAAAAAGTAAGATTAACAACAGCAATTATGGCAATGGCTTTTATTAGCCTAACAGCAATGTCTTGTAACAACAGTAAAAAAGACAATTCCAAAAATGCCAATGTGAGCAAAAATGATGTTCACGCAACTGACAATATCCAAAACAAATCGGATATTTCAGCTATTCTCAAAAACTATATGGCGTTGAAAGATGCTTTGGTCGCAGACGACAACGAAACGGCACAAAAAGCGGGAAAAATGACGATGAACGCTTTAAAGGATTTTGACATTAGTGGATATAATGCCGAAGAGCAAAAAGAACTCAAGGACATCATAGCGGATGCCACAGAAAATGCCGAACACATTTCAGAAAGTCCCATAAAACATCAACGTGAACATTTTAAAATTTTAAGTAAGGATGTTACGGATATGGTGGCAATTACAGGTACAAAAACCAAATTGTACCAAGATTTTTGTCCAATGTACGATGGTGGAAGTGCTTGGTTGAGTATGGACAAGAACATTAAAAACCCATATTACGGAAGCAAAATGTTGACTTGTGGAAAAGTACAAAAGGAGATAAACTAAATGAGAGTTCTTAAAATCATAACATTGGTTTTATTGGTCGTGTTCGTGGGCATACAACTTGTGCCCACGGAACGCAACCAAAGTGATGTTGTGCCAAAAACTGATTTTATTGTGGCAAACAATCCGCCAAAGGACATTAGTAATTTATTAAAATCATCCTGTTACGATTGCCATAGCAACAATACCGATTATCCTTGGTACAACAAAGTCCAACCAGTAAGTTGGTTTTTGGAAAGACATATAAAAAAAGGGAAATCCGAACTGAATTTTAACGAATGGAACGATTATTCCAACCGAAGAAAAAACAGCAAATTAAAATCTATCATCAACCAAATTAAAGATAATGAAATGCCACTTTCTTCGTACACCTTAATTCATAAAGATGCGATATTATCTAAAACAGAAAAAACCTTTTTAATTGATTATATGAAAAAATTAAAGGACAGTTTAAAATAAAAGAATCCCAAAAACATAAACGGACTGAATTGCCAACGCAAAAAGCCATACACATTGCCAAGTCGCTCAAAAAGCCAGCCGCACAAGCCAAAACTTGTCAAAGAGTATGTCTTTGCCAACGCTGAAAACCAAGCTGAACGGAATAAAGCCAGTGGGTAACAACGTATATAAAAAATAGCGGTTTAAGTGCTAAAATTGAAACGAATTTTATAAATTTAAGGTCTGTGTTTAACCGAAAAGTTCGTGCTTAAAATCCGCTACTTTTCATATACAAGACCGTTCAGAGCAAGTCGCTGTGCTCCTTGCTCTGAATGTGCGAGCGGTCTAACGACCCTAGTTCGGGCAAGCCGCTC
>JAGQYE010000037.1 GCA_020436225.1 Bacteroidota bacterium
CCAACAATATTTTTTCCGATATCATGCACATCACCTTTTACAGTTGCCAATAAAATTTTGCCTTGTTTATTGCTGTCGTTATCATCAATAGAGGCTTCCATAAAAGGCAATAAATACGCCACTGATTTTTTCATAACACGCGCCGATTTTACTACTTGTGGCAAGAACATTTTTCCGGCACCAAATAAATCGCCGACGACATTCATGCCATCCATCAACGGACCTTCGATAACACTTAATGGTTTGTCATACTGCAAACGACATTCTTCCGTGTCAGTTTCAATAAAATCTACTATTCCTTTTACTAATGCGTGTTTTAATCGCTCGTTTACCGGTTGGTTTCGCCACGTTAAATCTTCTTCTTTTTTCTTTGATGAATTCTTTACTGTCTCGGCAAATTCTAATAGTCGCTCGGTAGCATCTTCTCTTCTATTTAATAAAACATCTTCTACGCGTTCCAATAAATTCTTGTCAATATCGTCATACACTTCCAATATACTTGGATTGACGATGCCCATATCCATACCTTCTTTAATAGCATGATAAAGAAATGCGGAATGCATCGCTTCGCGAACCGCATTATTTCCTCTGAAAGAAAACGAAACATTAGAAACACCACCACTTACATGTGCACCTTTTAAGTTGGTTCGTATCCATTTTGTTGCCCGAAAATAATCGACGGCATTGTTGCGATGTTCATCTAAACCTGTGGCAACCGGAAAGATGTTTGGATCGAAGATGATATCGCTTGGATTAAAATGAACTTTGTTGACTAATATATCATAACTACGTTTGCAAATTTCTATTCTGCGCTCGTAGCTGTCGGCTTGACCGTCTTCGTCAAATGCCATAACAACTGTTGCAGCACCATATTTTTTTATCAATTTTGCTTGCCGAATAAATTCGTCTTCGCCACCTTTTAAAGAGATAGAATTTACGATAGATTTTCCTTGCACACATTTTAATCCGGCTTCGATAATTTCCCATTTAGAAGAGTCAATCATGATAGGAATTTTGGCGATATCCGGTTCGGAGGCAATGAGATTTAAAAATTTTACCATTGCTTTTTCGCCATCTATCATACCTTCGTCCATGTTGACGTCGAGAATTTGTGCACCGCCACGCACTTGATCCATTGCTACGGCTAAGGCATCTTCAAAGCGTTCTTCTTTTATCATTTTAAGAAAAACTTTGGAGCCGGTTACATTGGTACGTTCTCCAATATTGGTAAAATTAGATTCCGGTGTAACGATGAGCGGCTCTAAGCCTGATAATTTTAAGATACTACAGTCTGTTTCCATTATAATTAGCTTTCTGACCACAGTCTGAAGACCACGGTTATTTATTTTTTTTTAATATTTTTCGTAATTATTGAATTGAAATAATTAAAGACTCTATCTCATTATACAATTCATTAAATTGTTTATCATCAATTATTTTTCTTGTTTTTGCTATATGTAAACATGCAATTACTTCTATTGCAGAACGCATTGCAATTCCTAAAAATCTATTAAATTCTGAATCACTTTGCCCTGTAGATCCTTCTGCAATATTTAAAGAGATAGAATCAGCAGCTCTTTTTATTTGCGAAGTAAGGATATATATTTCATCTTTTGGAAATGATTTTGATAATTCATTTACTTTAAATGAAATCTTTAATGCTTTTTGCCATATTTTTAAATCCTCAAATTTAAAAGCCATAGTAATTTAATCAGTGGTCAGTTGTCTGTGGTCAAATTGCAATTTTACTTTTCTCGGCTTATAATTTTTAGCTATGTCAGCGAAGCATTTAATATGTTCGGGTGTGGTGCCGCAACATCCACCTAAAATATTCACTAAACCTAACTCTAAATATTCTTTCGTTGCACCTGCCATTTGTTCCGGAGTTTCATCGTAACCTCCGAAAGCATTTGGCAATCCAGCATTTGGATATGCACTGACTAAAAATGGTGCTTCTCTTGCTAAGATTTGTAAGTATGGCAATAATTCTTTTGCACCTAAGGCACAATTTAATCCAACAGAAAATAAAGGAACATGCGACACAGAAATCAAAAATGCTTCAGTGGTTTGTCCGCTTAATGTTCTTCCGCTGGCATCGGTAATTGTACCTGAGATAGAAACCGGATATGTTTTTCTAATATCTTCAAATAAGGTTTGCACAGCAAACAATGCTGCTTTAGCATTTAATGTATCGAAAATAGTTTCTATCAATAAAATATCAACGCCACCATCGATAAGTGCTTTTGCTTGTTGGTAATAAGCTGTTACTAATTCGTCAAACGTGATTGCACGAAAACCTGGATCGTTTACATCCGGCGACAAAGATGCCGTTCTGTTGGTTGGTCCCATAGCACCGGCAACAAAACGTGGTTTGTTTGGTTCTTTAGCTGTGATTTCATCGGCTACTTCGCGCGCAATTTTTGCACTCTGAAAGTTGATGTCGTACACGGCATCTTCTAAACGATAATCTGCTTGGGCAATGGTGGTTCCGCTGAAGGTATTGGTTTCTACTATATCGGCACCGGCTTCAAAATATTGACGATGAATTTCTTTGATGATATCCGGACGCGTAATGGAAAGCAAATCGTTATTGCCTTTTAATGGAAAGGCGTGTTCTTTAAAAACGTTGCCGCGAAAATCTTCTTCTTGCAATTGATAGCGTTGTATCATGGTGCCCATAGCGCCATCAAGGATTAAGATGCGTTCTTGAGCAATTTGTTCTAAGGTTGTACTCATATTTTATTCATTCTTTAAAAATGAATACCGTTTTTTAGAAAAATTATTTTGAAATCTTGTAGAGTTTTAACTCGACTTATCTTTTCCAAACAAGCATATTTGGATAGGAATTAGCACCATTTTTAGAGAATAAAAATTGGAAGATATTTTTATTTGCTAACCGGTTGCTAAGGTTTCGCAGGGCCTATTCCCTCCACCTTTCAAAATAAGTTATAATAAAGAACGATAGTAATGCAAAGATACGATAAGGAAACGAGAAAACAAATTGCCCTGTGGCAATAAAAAAATCCCAAAGATATCTTTGGGATTTTTGGAAAGGATTTAATTATTTATTCATTCTTCATATTCAAATTGAAAATCAGGAATACCGGCAAAATATTTTTGGTCGTTTCCGTTTACAACTTCAGGAAAAATGGAAATAGAAGATGATTTTTCTTGTACTGTTTCATAGGTAATGCTTCCTGTAGTAAATGGGTAAATGTTAGTTATGTTTGTTTTGTTGAAATATATATAATATCTTTTTGCAACACCGCCACTTGTATTGTTTATTGAAATGACATAACGTGTGTTAGCAGTAATATCAACCGGTGAAATATCATTATACTTAAATTGAGACGTGTCTGTAATGGCTATAGTTGTAGCAGTAATTAAATTTTGTGTAGAAAAATCCCACAAAGAAACCCTATAGCTGCCTATTTCTGGCGTTCTACAACCTAGTTTCGTAATTTTTCCGTTTTTAGAACTATAGAATTTGTTACCAAATTCCCAACTTGAATTTACAAGAGTTACAACAGAATCAACTACTAGATTATTCGAAATAGTAGTTTTTGCAGGATTTTCAATAGTTGTATTGGTTCCATCTTTTGTACAAGAAATAGTGGCTAATGTTATTGTCAGCATTAGAGATAGGAAATAAGTAATTTTTTTCATTTTTATAAAATTTTATTGATACAATATTAAGTTTGTTTTTGATTAATGTCAAACATAATTAGTATTCGTATGGTTTTATTGAGAATTCGTTCGCTTTAAATAAAAAAGCTGCCTTTTGTAAGATAGCTATAAATATTTATTGAATTTATTTATTTTAAATTATTCTTCAGTTTCATAGGTAAAGTCGGCTATTCCTGCAATGTAGTAGTTAGGAAAATTATCGGAATATAAAGCTGGAGTATTATTACCGCTATTAAATCCGTATTTTGTAATTTTAATATTACCTTTTGTAATTGGATATGTATAATTAGCTCCAGCTGTTCTTTCACGCCAATAATAGTCATTAGATAGCATTGTAATTGCATATTTTTTTCCTGTAGTTAATGAAACAGCAGTTGGAAGTGTTAAAAATTTAGGTGTATGAGCTACTGCAGAAATAGAAGATTGAGCTATTACAGAAGTGTCTGTTAAATCCCAAATTGATACTCTAATGTTTCCGGCATCCGGATTCTTTGTCCCAAGTTGTGTTATTTTTCCATTTTTAGTTACTTCAAATTCAAATCCAAATTCATAGTAAGAGTTATTAATGAAAGTATCATTCTCAGAAATATCGCTAAGCACATCGTCTGCAAATAATGCAGAAAAAGGTTGTTCTGAAAAGGTAGATGTGGTGTCTTTCTTGCAACCAGAAATACTAAAGGCAATAAATAAAATTGCTACTGATAAGATAGGTAAGAATTTCTTTTTCATTTTTATATAATTTTCTTATTACAATATTAATCTTTATATTGATTAATGTCAAACATAATTAGTATTCGTATGGTTTTATTGAGAATTCGGGAAATTTTAGGATAATCGTTTCCGATTTCCTAATTTCGTTTCCTATTTTATAAAAGTATATGAGAGTAACCGATATATTAGCCGACAATAAAGATAAAACTTTAGTTTCTTTTGAGATATTACCGCCTCTTAAAGGTAAAAGTATAGATGCCATCACTAAAATTTTAGATCCATTAATGGAATTTAAGCCGCCTTTTATTGATGTTACTTATCATCGCGAAGAATTTGAATACAAACAAACTACAGAAGGCTATTTTGAAAAAGTAGCGGTGCGCAAACGTCCGGGAACAGTAGGCATTTGTGCAGCCATCAAATACAGATATAATGTAGAAGCCGTGCCACATTTTTTATGTGGAGGCTTTAGTAAAGAAGAAACCGAAAATGCCTTAATAGATTTAGGTTTCTTAGGTATCCATAATATTTTGGCATTGCGTGGCGATGCTCGTAAATTGGAAAAGAAATTTGTGCCGGAACCCGACGGTCATGCCTTTGCATTAGATTTAGTGCAACAAATCCACGACATGAATTGCGGTTCTTACTTAGACCACGATTTAATTAATCCGGTAAAAACAGATTTTTGTATTGGTGTGGCCGGCTATCCCGAAAAACATTTTGAGGCTGCCAACTACGAGCAAGATTTACAATATCTAAAACAAAAAATTGATGCCGGCGGCGATTACATTGTAACACAAATGTTTTTTGATAATAATGTCTATTATAAATTTGTAGAAGATTGTAAAAAAATAGGCATCAACGTGCCAATAATTCCCGGCATAAAACCTATCACGCGTTTAGGTCAATTGAATAGTATTCCTTCTGCATTTTATATAAACCTTCCTGAAGAATTGGTTAAAGAAGTTCGCAAATGTAAAGATGATGCTGATGTAAAACAAGTTGGTATAGAATGGTGTATTCAACAAAGCAAAGAGTTAGTAAAATTTGGTGTACCTTGTTTGCATTATTATACCATGGGCGATGTAAAAACAACGTCGGCAATTTGCAAAGAAATTGTTTGATTTTTTTCGCAATAAAAAATTCAATTTATGTCGAATGAAAATAAATTTATGCAACGCGCTATTGAGCTATCAGAAAAAGGTATGCAAGGTGGCAAAGGTGGCCCGTTTGGTTGTGTGATTGTAAAAGATGGCGTTATTGTGGGCGAAGGATTTAATCAAGTAACTTCGACCAACGACCCAACGGCACATGCAGAAATTGTTGCCATTAGAAATGCTTGTAAAAACTTAAATTCTTTTCAACTCGAAGATTGTGAAGTTTACACATCATGCGAACCTTGTCCGATGTGTCTGGGTGCGATTTATTGGGCGCGACCGTCAAAAATTTATTTCGCCAACACGCGCGAAGATGCTAAAAATATAGGTTTTGATGATTCTTTTATTTATGATGAAATTCCGATGGCATTATCCGACAGAAAAATTCCGATGATTGCTTTAGGAAGAGCTCAAGCTAATGTTGTTTTTGATGCTTGGAAAAACAAAAGCGACAAAACAGCATATTAACCAACCTATTGAGCTAATAAGAAAAAAATGAACATCAATATTACAAATCCTTAATGTCATTCTCGCAGAAGCGGGAATCTCATTAATTTAAACACATAGCTACATAGCTGTTTATTCAATTTAAAGAAAATATAGATTCACACAGAAATTTATCTTTGATGAATACGAAAGAGCAACTAAAGTAAACGAACATAAACGTCTAATTTATTTAGCTATATTTTCTATACTTCTATGTGTTTAAATAAGATTATTCTCTGAAATTTAATTGAGGTAAACTCCATTCATAGCGCACAGCAAAATATCTAAACAATACAATAAAAGCTACACAACTAATAAAATTGAAATTGTTGTCGATTTGAAAAACATGCAACAACACAAATAAAGATGCCCCTAACAAACATGGCGTTGCATATAGTTCTTTTCTAAAAATTAATGGAATATCATTTAATAATGTATCGCGAATAACACCACCAAAAATACCGGAAACCATGCCCAGCACCACAGCAGCTAATAGGTTAACCTCAAATGCAATACTTTTTTGAACGCCTAAAACCACGTAAATCGCCATACCAATTGTGTCAAACAAGCGTAATGTACGAGAAAGATGAATGATGTGCTTTCTAAAAATCAGCGTAAAAAGTACACCTCCAAAAATCGATAATAGATAATTGATATCGTTGATCCATGCCACAGGATAAGCACCTAACATTACATCTCTAATGGTTCCGCCACCAATTGCCGTGATAAATCCTGTGAAGAAAACAGAAAAAATATCGTGGTGATGTTTCTTATCGGAAGCCGCCAAAGCGCCCGAAATGGTAAAGATAAATGTACCTGCTAAATCTATGGCATAGATAAATGACATAGCACAAAGATACTAAGAAGTTGTTGGCTTATTCAAATGTCAACACCACTTCGTCTCCGGTCAAAAGCAACAGTTTTCCTTTTTCGATTTTGAAGGCATCTACTTTATTTAAGTGAGCAAAAAATGCATCTTCATTTTTCATCACCGACTCACAATACATTTTAGTACTACCCACATTTTCTACTTTAAATGTAGATGCGTAATCGCTGGAAAATCCACCAAAATAAGAATTGCAAGGCGCTTTGCCGTTTATTTTATTTTCTACTGTATTGATTTGCATCCAAACATCGCCGTTCAATCCACTTACAACACCTTCAGCACCTTGCATAGTTTTTAAAACCCATTTCTTGTTTAATTCTTGTTTTAAGTCGCCTGTTTGTTTACTCACTTGTTCCGTTTTGTGTTTTCTATTTTTCTTTTTATGTTTTTTGCAAGCCATGCTGGTGGAAAATAATCCGAAAATGGCCAAAATAAATAAAACTGATTTTAAAGTTTTCATTTTAATTGATTTTACGAGATTGAATAATTATAACAGTATAGAAACAGTAAAATCTATGCCAAGTTTTGGACTTAATGTAAATTTGAAATTAACTTTCCTATTATGCAACAACTGAAAATTCACCACTTACAACATGTTCCTTTTGAAGGATTAGGCTTAATTAATTCTTGGATAGAAGAAAACCAACATCAACTTACATCAACACATTTCTATAATAATGAAACATTACCGAACATCGAAGATGTTGATGTTTTAATTATTACAGGCGGACCAATGAGCATTCATGACGAAGTTGAATTTCCTTGGCTGAAAACGGAAAAGCAATTTGTAAAACAAGCCATTGTTGCCAACAAAAAAATTATTGGAATATGTTTGGGTGCGCAACTCATCGCTGATGTTTTAGACGCAAAAGTATATCCAAATAAAAATAAAGAAATAGGTTGGTTTAAAATAAATAAAGTTGAAGATGAAAACACAAAAGAAAACCAATCAACTTTAGTGCATTTTATTAAAAATATTTTTGACCAACAAACTGTTCTTCATTGGCATGGCGAAACCTTTGAATTGCCTGAAAATACGACACATTTGGCATCATCTGATGCTTGTTTACATCAAGCATTTTTGTATAAAAATAACGTTCTTGGTTTGCAGTTTCACATTGAAATGAATGAAACATCAATTTCTAATATTATAGAAAATTGTAGAGCAGAATTAACTACGTCTGAATACATTCAAACAGAAGAAGTAATTAAACAAGAAATGAAAATTTATGTGGAGAAAAACAAAAAAATATTGTTCAAATTGTTAGATGAATTTATCGAAAAAAGTAATTAACTCATCATCAAATTACCAAATTATCAAATCAATCTTCGTTTTTCAAACTATTCCAACCTAAGGAAATAATATCGTGGTAGTTGCCGCCTTTAGTAAATAATTTTACGCCTAAATTAGCATCTAAAATTTCGCCGATAATGCTAATGTCAGGATGTTGTTTTGCTTTGCTTCTATCTTCCGGAGAAATAGTAAACAACAGCTCATAATCTTCGCCACCACTCAATGCACAATTTATTGGGTCGATGCCGAAATCTAAAGCTTTGTTATATGTTTCTTCTGCAATCGGCACAAACTCTTCGTTGAGCTGGCAGCCTACATTACTTTGTTGGCAAAGATGTAAAATCTCAGAACTTAATCCGTCAGAAACGTCAATCATAGAAGTCGGCACAAGTTGTTGCTCTGCAAAAAATTCAATCACATCTTTTCGTGCTTCCGGTTTTAATTGTTTGCCTACAATAAAATCATTTCCGGCTAAATCAATGCTGGCTTCCGGTGCATTTAGGAAAACGTGTTTCTCGCGCTGTAATAAAGTTAAACCCATATATGCAGCACCCAAATCGCCTGAAACACAAAGTAAATCGCCTTCTTTTGCTGTGTTGCGTTGCACAATTTTTTCTTGGTCTTGTTCGCCTATTGCCACTACATTTATTATCAATCCTTTTTGCGATGCAGTTGTGTCGCCTCCTACTAAATCTACATTATATTTCTTGCAAGCTAACTTCACGCCTTCGTAAATTTCTTCAATTGCTTCAACAGAGAATCGATTGGAAATAGCCAAAGAAATCAGGATTTGTTTCGGAATGGCATTCATCGCATACACATCAGAAAGGTTGACTATAACACTTTTGTAGCCGAGATGTTTCAATGGTGTATAAACCAAATCGAAATGGATGCCTTCCACTAAAATGTCGGTGGTAATTACTTGAGTTTTTTCTGCTTTTATAATGGCAGCATCATCGCCAACTCCTTTTATGGATGATGGATGTTGGAGTTCTATATCTTTGGTAATTCTATCTATTAATCCAAATTCGCCAAGTGACGAAATTTCTGTACGTTTTTCGTTTTGCATAATACAAAGATACTATAAGTAAATTAGCCAAAAAACAAATTATATATTCTGTTTATAGATTAGGAATTATTTTATAGCTTTATTCTATGTTTTTTGGAAACGACGATAAAAAAAGTGAAGACAAGAACTTTTTAAAGTATAAGTTTAAAAGTCTGCTGACCTACAGCTCAGACGAGTGGATGGTAAATGATGGCAAAAAATACAGAACTGTTTTTGACAAAGCCGAAACCACCTATATTCGCTGTGAATTTTCCTTTTATAACAAACTTTTTGACGAAGAAAATTGGAAATGTAAAGTAACATTAAAAGCATTTGATATTACCAATGGAAAACGAGAAGAGCTCTGTAGTTTAGATAAAGATATTGAAGTTTCTAAAGAAGAAAATATCATCTTTACGCGCGATGGCTGGGGCAATAAAACACTTGGCGCATTCTGGATAAAAGGTGATTATGTTTGGGAAGCCTACATTGATGGTGTGTTGGTTGGAACACAAACATTTAGTGTAAATAATGTTGGTTTGGTAACGCCACAAAAAAATCCATATTTTTCAGTAGAACATATTAAATTATATAATGGAGATGTTAATGGCTGGAAACAAAAACCTGAAGAAAGAAAATA